>NZ_JBLVKW010000044.1:0-71232 GCF_048270745.1 Streptomyces sp. NPDC056231
GCCGCCGGGAGCTGCCCCTGCATGGCACCGCACCACGGCATCACGCCGACAGACGCGCGCCGCGCCGCGCCGCAGCAACTCGTCGAGGGGACAGAGCAATGACGGCCGAGCTGGTCCGGGGGCAGAATCACACCTTGCCCCAGACCCGTCTGGAGATCCGGGTATCGGCCGGCACGCCCGTCGTGGCGGGTGCCACGCTCGGCGACGAGCAGGGCACCGTGCACGGCGTCGAGTGGATCGCCCACCCGGGCTCGCCCCAGCTGCCCGGACTCGAAGTGTCCAAGCAGGCCGCCGCCGGGCACCGGCTCGCCGTCGACCTCGACGCCCTGCCCGCTCCGGTGCACCGCGTCACCGTGCTGCTGGCGCTGCCCATGGGCGTCGGCGGCCCGGTCAGGTTCGGCGCGGTCGCCGCACCCTTCGTCGCTGTCACGGGTCTCGAAGGCACCGAGATCGCCACCTTCACCCTCACCGGTCTCGACAGCGAGTCCGCAGTCGCAGCCCTGGAGCTCTACCGCCGCCAGGGCGCCTGGAAGGTCCGCGCGGTCGGCCAGGGCTACGCGGGCGGCCTCGCCGCGATGCTCGCCGACCAGGGGGTGTCCGGCGCGCAGGAGCTGGCCCGGTCGGTCCATGAGGCGGTCGCCCGGGGCATGGCCCGCTCGGTGGCGCCACCCCCGCCCCGCACCCCGGAAGGCGACCGGGTCCGCCACGCCGGCGCGGCCTCCGGCCAGCAGGCGCCCGCGACACCTCCCGCCCCACCGATCGGCGACCCGGCCCCGGCAGCCACCCCGCGGCCCGACCCTGCACAGCCCCGGCCGGCCGACGGCGCGGTCCCCACAGCGGGTCCCGCCACCAGTGGCCCCATCAACTACGCGCACCCGCGCCGCCAGTCCGCGGCGCCCCCGCCGCCCCCGCCCACCGCACCGCCCGCCGAACCGGGCCGGCCAGCCCAGCCCGTCGCCGGGGACGCGACCGGCTGGTCCATGGAGGAGCGCCTCTACAACCAGGTCTGGGGCATGTTCGAGGACCTGGCCCGCACCACCGCCGCGTACCGCAGCGCCGTCGACTTCGCCGAGTCCCGCATGGACCAGGAGCTCGACCGGGCCCTGTCCGACCCGCGCAACCGGATCGGAGGAGCGGGCGACCGGGCCCGCGAGGAGGCCCGCACCAAGCGGGACCAGCTCACCGACCGGGCCCGTGCGGCGCTCGACCGCGATCTCGCCCAGCTCGCCGCCGAGGCCGCCGTCGTCGAACCCGCACTCCCCGCCGCGTACGCGGGCTGGGACAACCCCGTCTGGCACGCCTACCGCGTCCCGATGGAGATCCCCATGGCCCTGCGGATCGGCGACCTCCATCTGCCCGAGAGCGTCGACCTGCGCATCCCGCTGCTCGTCCGGCTGCCGCTGGAGCGCGGACTCTGGGTCGACAGCGGGCGTACGGCCCCCGAGGCGGCGGCCCTGACGGGTCCGGACCAGCTCCGCCGCCTCGCCATGGAGAACGCCGTCGCGCACGCGGCCCGGCTGCTCGCCGTCTACCCGGCGGGTGAGTTCTCCGTCCATGTCATCGACCCCGCGGGCTCGGCCACAGCGGCGCTCGCGCCCCTGGTCGACTCCGGGGTGCTCGCCGCGCCCCCCGCCGCCGGCGCCGGGGGAGTGGCCTCGGTCCTCGCCCACCTCACCCGGCGCGTCGACCTCGTGCAGATGGCGATCCGGGCCGGCGCCGGCGATGCGCTCCCGCCGGACCTGGACACCGCCGAGCAGTTGTTGATCGTCAACGACTTCCCGCACGGCTTCGACGACCGGGCCGTCACCCAACTGCGCTACCTCGCGGACGAGGGCCCCTCGGTCGGCGTCCACCTGCTGATGGTCGCGGACCGGGAGGACGCGAGCGCGTACGGGCCGGTGCTCGACCCGCTCTGGCGCTCCCTGCTGCGGATCACCCCGGTCGCCGACGACCACCTGGCCGATCCCTGGGTCGGCCACGCCTGGACGTACGAGCCGCTGAGGACTCCGCCGGGCAGCCGGGTGCTGCACAACGTGCTCGCCCAGGTGGCCGCCGCCCGACGTAGCGGGCGGCGGCCTTGACCCATCGAACCGTCCCTAACCTGCGATTTTGAAAGATCTTTTTGCTGACCTTTACCTTTTCTTGGTATTCCCTGTACTGTTCTTCGAACGGAGGGGAGTACTCCCATATGCGGCGTGCCCGTCAGTACGGACTGTGACCGGTCCCGGGGCGTCGGCCCGTGGTGCGCACCCCGTGCGCCCGGGTGGAAGAGACCTTCGGCAGCGACGACGCTGATCAGTAGCCGTAGCGAACTGCCGGAGGCGCAGTGGACGTTTCGTGGACCCTCTGGGTGCTGACCATTCTTGGTCTGTCAGCCCTTATCGCCGTCGACTTCTTCATCGGGCGCAAGCCTCATGACGTGACGACAAAGGAAGCCGGAATCTGGACGATCGTCTGGATCGCGCTGGCTGTGCTCTTCGGACTCGGCCTGCTCGTGTTCGGTGAGAGCCAGGCATCGGGCGAGTTCTTCGCCGGGTTCATCACCGAGAAGTCGCTCAGCGTGGACAACCTCTTCGTCTTCGTCCTGATCATGGCGAAGTTCTCGGTGCCGTCCCATCTCCAGCAGCGCGTGCTGCTGGTCGGCGTGCTGATCGCACTGGTTCTGCGAGCGGTCTTCATCGCTGCGGGCGCCGCGGTCATCGCCAACTTCTCGTGGGTCTTCTACATCTTCGGCGCGTTCCTGATCTACACCGCCTGGAAGCTCATCCAGGAGGCGCGGGCCGGTGAGGAGGAGGACGACTTCGAGGAGAACCGTCTCCTCAAGTCGATCGAACGCCGCTTCGGTGTCGCCGACAGGTACCACGGCACCAAGCTCTTCATCAGGATCAACGGCAAGCGCGTCCTGACTCCGCTGATGGTCGTCATGCTCGCCATAGGCACCACCGATGTGCTGTTCGCGCTGGACTCCATCCCCGCGATCTTCGGGCTGACCCAGGATCCGTACATCGTCTTCACCGCCAACGCCTTCGCCCTGATGGGGCTGCGGCAGTTGTACTTCCTCATCGGCGGTCTGCTGAAGAAGCTGGTCCACCTCAGCTACGGGCTCTCGGTCATCCTCGGCTTCATCGGCGTCAAGCTGGTGCTGCACGCTCTGCACGAGTCCGGGGTGCATGTCCCCGAGATCTCGATCCCGGTCTCCCTCGGCGTCATCTGCGGCGTGCTGGTGATCACCACGATCACCAGCCTCCTCGCCAACAAGAAGCAGGCCGCGGCCGAGGCCGACCGCGAGGTGGAGAAGAGTTCCCGCGTCGAGGCCTGATGCGGCCGTGCGGGTGGGCGGTGCGACCGCTCACCCGCACTCTCGTGTCACCAGCCGCGGGCGCGCCACTCGGGCAGCTGCGGACGCTCGTCGCCGAGCGTCGTGTCGTGGCCGTGGCCCGGATAGACCCAGGTCTCGTCAGGCAGCACGTCGAAGAGCTTGGTCTCCACGTCGTGGATCAGGCTCGCGAACGCCTTGGGGTCCTTGTGGGTATTGCCGACCCCGCCCGGGAAGAGGCAGTCCCCGGTGAACAGATGCGGGGCGCCGTGCGGGTCGTCGTAGACCAGTGCGATGGAGCCCGGGGTGTGACCGACCAGATGACGCGCGGTCAGGGTGACCTGCCCCACCCGGATCGTGTCGTCGTCGTCGACCAGCACATCGGTCGGGACCGGGATGCCCTCGGCGTCGTGCCGCCCCGCATAGGTGAGCGCACCGGTGGCCGCCACCACCTCGCCCAGCGCCTGCCAGTGATCGCCGTGCCGATGGGTGGTGACGACGGACGCGATGGAGTCGTCACCGATCAGCCGCAGCAGGGCGGGGGCGTCGGCGGCCGCGTCGATCAGGAGCTGCTCGCCGGTGGCCCGGCACCGCAGCAGATACGCGTTGTTGTTCATCGGGCCTACAGCGACCTTGGAGATCATCAGGTCCGTCAACTCGTGTACATCCGCAGGTCCGCCGACCTTGACCGCTCCGCTGTACGTCATACGTCTCAGCCTATAGCGGCGGCAGTACGGGGAGAGGGCCGCCGTCGACCTTCAGCGCCGAGCCGTCGCGGCGCCCGGCGAGCCAGCCGAGCAGCTCCGGCGCCGGGCCGCGGACCGCGACGGACGGGCCCTCGGCGCCGCCACCCGTGGTCCAGATCCGGCCGTCGCCGGTGGTCAGCCCCGTGGAAACGACCTGCGGATGACGGCCGAACCGCTCCGCGAGGAAGTCGATCTCACGGGCCACGAATTCGTCCGGAAGGTCCTCGAGCTCGTAGCCGATTCCCAGGTCGACATGGTGCAGCTCGATCTCGACCCAGCGGCGGAAGGGTACCCGGGAGGCGGAGTCGGTGACGCCGTTGCGCAGGGTGACGGTGCGGGACCAGTCGGCCGGCTCTGCGGCGGCGGCCAGGAAGCGGGCCGCGCTCTCGCGCAGGTCGGCCAGCTGTTCGGTAAGCGGCCGGGGTGCGTCTCGCTCGATGTCCCGGTCGCGGGTTTCGCTGTCTGCGTACATGGGACGGCCCTGGAGAACGTTTACGAGCGCGTCGGCGTTACGGGAAAGGTGTGCAAGGACATGGCCCCGGCTCCAGCCGGGCAGCCGTGACGGTTCGGCGGCGGTGACGTCGTCCAGTTTCACCGTCGCGCCGAGGAGCCGGTCCGTCGCTTCACGTACGGATGCCAGGTCGTGCTCGTGATCAATCATGCGGCCGAGCCTAGCCTCGGCACTCGTTCGGGTGAAGGAGTCGCCGACCGTCCGTAAATCGAATGCGCGTGCTATACGCTCGGAGTCGAAAAAGCTTCGTACACCGCTGTGGTGCCCCCCATACCCTGGGACAGGGGCTCAGTTCCCCCATTTCTCTCTAGAAAGGTGCGGACCGGCGTGACCGACCGTCTCATCGTCCGTGGCGCTCGCGAGCACAACCTCAAGAACGTCTCGCTCGACCTTCCCCGCGACTCCCTCATCGTCTTCACCGGGCTCTCCGGGTCGGGCAAGTCGTCTCTCGCGTTCGACACGATCTTCGCCGAGGGCCAGCGCCGGTACGTGGAGTCGCTCTCCTCGTACGCCCGGCAGTTCCTCGGCCAGATGGACAAGCCGGACGTCGATTTCATCGAGGGCCTGTCGCCCGCCGTCTCCATCGACCAGAAGTCGACCTCGCGCAACCCTCGCTCGACGGTCGGCACGATCACCGAGGTGTACGACTACCTCCGGCTGCTCTTCGCCCGGATCGGCAAGCCGCACTGCCCCGAGTGTTCTCGCCCCATCTCCCGCCAGTCGCCGCAGGCCATCGTCGACAAGGTGCTCGGCCTGCCCGAGGGCAGCCGCTTCCAGGTGCTGTCACCACTGGTGCGTGAGCGCAAGGGTGAGTTCGTCGACCTCTTCACAGATCTGCAGACCAAGGGCTACAGCAGGGCCCGGGTCGACGGCGAGACCATCCACCTCGCCGAGCCGCCCAAGCTGAAGAAGCAGGAGAAGCACACCATCGAGGTGGTCATCGACCGTCTCACGGTGAAGGACGGCGCCAAGCGCCGGCTGACCGACTCGGTCGAGACGGCGCTCGGGCTCTCCGGCGGCATGGTCGTGCTCGACTTCGTCGACCTCCCCGAGGACGACCCCGAGCGTGAGCGGATGTACTCGGAGCACCTCTACTGCCCGTACGACGACCTCTCCTTCGAGGAGCTGGAGCCGCGCTCCTTCTCCTTCAACTCCCCCTTCGGCGCCTGCCCCGACTGCACGGGCATCGGTACGCGGATGGAGGTCGACCCGGAGCTGATCGTCCCCGACGAGGAGAAGTCCCTCGACGAGGGCGCGATCCACCCCTGGTCGCACGGCCACACCAAGGAGTATTTCGGGCGGCAGATCGACGCGCTTGCCGCAGCCCTCGGATTCCGTACGGACATCCCGTGGGCCGGGCTGCCTCAGCGGGCCAGGAAGGCCCTGCTCTTCGGCCACAAGATCCAGACCGAGGTCCGCTACCGCAACCGGTACGGGCGCGAGCGCGCGTACACCACCCCGGCCTTCGAGGGCGCGGTGCAGTTCGTCAAGCGGCGGCACTCCGACGCCGAGAGCGACTCCAGCAGGGAGCGCTTCGAGGGCTATATGCGCGAGGTGCCCTGCCCGACCTGTGAGGGCACCAGGCTGAAGCCGATCGTCCTCGCGGTCACGGTGATGGAGAAGTCCATCGCCCAGGTCGCTGCGATGTCCATCAGCGAGTGCGCCGAATTCCTCGGCCGGATGAAGCTGAACGCCCGCGACAAGAAGATCGCCGAGCGGGTGCTCAAGGAGGTCAACGAGCGGCTGAAGTTCCTCGTCGACGTCGGCCTCGACTATCTCTCGCTGAACCGCGCGGCAGGCACTCTGTCCGGCGGTGAGGCGCAGCGCATCCGGCTCGCCACCCAGATCGGCTCCGGACTCGTCGGCGTGCTGTACGTGCTGGACGAGCCGTCCATCGGCCTCCACCAGCGCGACAACCACCGGCTGATCGAGACGCTGGTCCGGCTCCGTGACATGGGCAACACGCTCATCGTCGTCGAGCACGACGAGGACACCATCAAGGTCGCCGACTGGGTCGTCGACATCGGCCCCGGCGCCGGTGAGCACGGCGGCAAGGTGGTCCACTCCGGCTCGCTCAAGGAACTGCTCGGCAACGAGGAGTCGATCACCGGCCAGTATCTGGTCGGCAAGAAGGCCATCGCGATGCCCGACATCCGGCGCCCGGTCGACCCGACGCGCAGGCTCACGGTGCACGGAGCCCGGGAGAACAACCTCCAGGACATCGACGTCTCCTTCCCGCTGGGGGTGCTCACGGCCGTCACCGGAGTCTCGGGGTCGGGGAAGTCGACCCTGGTCAACGACATCCTCTACACCCACCTGGCGCGCGAGCTGAACGGCGCCAAGACGGTCCCCGGGCGGCACACCCGGGTCGACGGCGACGACCTGGTCGACAAGGTGGTACACGTCGACCAGTCGCCCATCGGCCGTACACCCCGGTCCAACCCGGCGACGTACACCGGTGTCTTCGACCATGTCCGCAAGCTGTTCGCCGAGACGATGGAGGCGAAGGTGCGCGGCTATCTGCCGGGCCGCTTCTCCTTCAACGTCAAGGGCGGCCGCTGCGAGAACTGCTCCGGCGACGGCACGATCAAGATCGAGATGAACTTCCTGCCGGACGTGTACGTCCCGTGCGAGGTCTGCCACGGGGCGCGGTACAACCGGGAGACGCTGGAGGTCCACTACAAGGGCAAGTCGATCGCCGAGGTGCTCGACATGCCGATCGAGGAGGGCCTGGAGTTCTTCGAGGCCGTCCCGACGATCGCCCGCCATCTCCGCACGCTCCACGACGTGGGCCTCGGATACGTCAGGCTCGGCCAGTCCGCGCCGACGCTCTCCGGCGGTGAGGCGCAGCGCGTGAAGCTCGCGAGCGAGCTCCAGAAGCGCTCCACCGGCCGCACGGTCTACGTCCTGGACGAGCCGACCACCGGACTGCACTTCGAGGACATCAGCAAGCTCATCAAGGTGCTGTCCGGACTGGTCGACAAGGGCAACTCGGTGATCGTCATCGAGCACAACCTCGATGTCATCAAGACCGCGGACTGGGTCATCGACATGGGGCCCGAGGGTGGCAGCGGCGGTGGCCTGGTGATCGCCGAGGGCACGCCGGAGCTGGTCGCGACGGTCCCGGCGAGCCACACGGGCAAGTTCCTCCAGGGCATCCTGGACGCGGACCGGGTGAGCGAGGCGGCGGTGCCCGCAGCGCGGAAGCCGGTGCGGAGGACGGCTGCGAAGAAGACGGTGGCCGCGAAGTCGTCCCCTGCGCGGAAGACGGCGACGGCCAAGACGGATGCTGTCGGGAGCGCGGCGGCCAAGCCGGCCAAGACGGCTGTGGCGAAGAAGACGACCCGCGCGCGCAAGGCCTGACCCGCGGCGCGTCGAGGTGACGGCTCCCGGCCGGCAGGCGGGCAGCCGTCACCTCGTGGACGGCCACAGCCGGCCGCTCCGGGCCACGCTCGACTGCCGCCCGGTCACGGCCCGGCGCGGGCGGCCACAACCGGCGACGGTCACCACCGCCTGGCCGCCTGCTGCCGTGCGGCGCGGTTGGCCCGGCCCACCACCGCCGCGGTCCGCGTCGGCCGTTGTGGGTCGGTCATGCCTGCTCAGGCGTCGTCGCGACCGGTCCTGACCAGGCATGACCGTCCACGACCGGCCCGGCCGCAGGGCCGCCCGTCTCCGCCGGTATCGTCGGTTCTGTCACTGATGCCGGTGGCGCCCCGGGTGCCTTCCGGTACCTCTGGCGCACCCTGCGCCTCTCCGAAGCCCCCTCCTCGTCCCACCCCTCTCACCCCGTGGAGTCCGCATGTCCGGCCAGCCCGCCGCCCGCCGTACCGTGCTGAAGGGTGCCGCTCTCGCCGGTGTCGCCGGGCTGGGAGTGGCTGCCTGTTCGACCGAATCGAAGCTCGGGCACGCCCAGACACCGACCCCCACGGCCCCCGTCGAGCTCGGCTCCCCGGACGAGGTGCCGGTCGGCGGATCCAAGCTCTACCGCGAGCAGCGGGTCGTCGTCTGCTGCCCGGCCAAGGGCGAGTTCAAGGCGTTCAGCGCCCAGTGCACCCACGCGGGCTGCCTGCTGGACAAGGTCGAGGACAACGAGGGGAACTGCCCCTGCCACGGCAGCCGCTTCGACACGACCACCGGCAAGGCGGTGCGCGGTCCGGCGACCGTGCCGCTGCCCTCCGTCCCGGTCCGGGTCGAGGGCGGAAAGCTGATCGCCGGTCCTGACGCCTGACGTCCTGGGCCGGGTCGTTTCCAAGGCGTCCCTCTGGACCGTTTCCGAGGCCGGGACGTCCGACGCCTGCAAGGTGGTGAACATCGCCACCGGCGACGACGTGACGCGGTACGCCACCGAGGGAGCCCGCAAGAGCTCCGGATGGCACGGGCGTCCTCGCCGTGCTGGTCCTGCGCGGTGAGGGCGCGCCGCACAGCCGCCGGCACCACCACCGTCACAGGCACCCGCTGCCCCGTGCTCCGGGGCGCACTCGCTCAACCCGTGCCCGGAGCACGGCATTGCCACGGACGTCACCGCACTGTCACTGCCCGCAAGTAGGGTGGGAGCCATGGCAGACCCCTCCAGCTACCGCCCCAAGCCGGGACAGATCCCCGACTCGCCGGGGGTCTACAAATTCCGCGACGAGCACCGCCGGGTGATCTACGTCGGGAAGGCGAAGAGCCTGCGCCAGCGCCTGGCCAACTACTTCCAGGACCTGGCCAATCTCCACCCCCGTACGCGCACGATGGTCACCACGGCCGCCTCCGTCGAGTGGACCGTAGTCGCCACCGAGGTCGAGGCGCTCCAGCTGGAGTACTCCTGGATCAAGGAGTACGACCCCCGGTTCAACGTCAAGTACCGGGACGACAAGAGCTATCCGTACCTCGCGGTCACGCTCAACGAGGAGTTCCCGCGCGTGCAGGTCATGCGCGGTGCCAAGAAGAAGGGCGTGCGCTACTTCGGTCCGTACGGGCACGCCTGGGCGATCCGCGAGACCGTCGACCTGATGCTCCGGGTCTTTCCCGTACGCACGTGCTCCGCGGGTGTCTTCAGGAACGCCGCGCGGACCGGCCGCCCCTGCCTCCTCGGCTACATCGGCAAGTGCTCGGCGCCATGCGTCGGCCGGGTCACCCCGGAGGAACACCGCGAACTTGCGGACGATTTCTGCGACTTCATGGCCGGCCGCACCGGTACGTACATCCGCCGCCTGGAGAAGGACATGATGGCGGCGGCCGAGGAGATGGAGTACGAGCGGGCGGCCCGGCTCCGCGACGATGTGGAGGCTCTCAAGCGGGCCATGGAGAAGAGCGCCGTCGTGCTCGCCGACGCCACCGACGCCGACCTGATCGCTCTCGCCGAGGACGAGCTGGAGGCCGCCGTGCAGATCTTCCACGTCCGCGGCGGCCGGGTGCGCGGCCAGCGCGGCTGGGTCACCGACAAGGTCGAGGCGGTCGACACCTCGAGCCTCGTCGAGCACGCCCTGCAGCAGCTGTACGGGGAGGAGACGGGCGACTCCGTCCCCAAGGAGGTCCTCGTCCCGGCCCTTCCGGAGCACCCGGACGCGGTCTCCCAGTGGCTCGCCGACCGCCGGGGCTCCCAGGTCAGCCTGCGCATCCCGCAGCGCGGCGACAAGAAGGACCTGATGGTGACGGTCCAGCGCAACGCCCAGCAGGCCCTGGGGCTGCACAAGACCAAGCGCGCCTCCGATCTGACGACGCGCTCCCGCGCCCTGGAGGAGATCACCGAGGCGCTCGGCCTCGACACGGCTCCGCTGCGCATCGAGTGCTTCGACATCTCCCACCTCCAGGGTGACGACGTGGTCGCCTCGATGGTCGTCTTCGAGGACGGTCTGGCCCGCAAGAGCGAGTACCGCCGCTTCCAGATCAAGGGCTTCGAGGGCCAGGACGACGTCCGCTCGATGCACGAGGTGATCGGCCGCCGCTTCAAGCGGTACCTGCAGGAGAAGGAACGAACAGGGGAGTGGGAGGAGATCCCTGCCCCCACCGGAGCGGTCCCGGCCCCGGAAGCCTCCGGTGCCGGCCCCTTCGAGAACGAGTCCCGTGAGGACGACGGCCGCCCCAAGCGGTTCGCCTACCCTCCGCAGCTCGTGGTGGTCGACGGCGGCCAGCCGCAGGTCGCCGCGGCCAAGCGGGCCCTCGACGAGCTGGGGATCGACGACATCGCCGTCTGCGGCCTCGCCAAGCGTCTCGAAGAGGTCTGGCTGCCCGACGACGACGACCCCGTGGTCCTGCCCCGCTCCAGTGAGGGCCTCTACCTCCTGCAGCGTGTCCGCGACGAGGCCCACCGCTTCGCGATCACCTACCAGCGCGCCAAGCGGGCCAAGCGCATCCGCTCCAGCCCTCTCGATGCGGTCGCCGGACTCGGCGAGACCAGGAAGCAGGCGTTGATCAAGCATTTCGGCTCCGTGAAGAAGCTGAAGCACGCGACAATCGACGAGATCTGCGAGGTTCCGGGAATAGGCCGCAGGACGGCGGAATCAGTGGCTCTCGCCCTCGCCTCGGCCGTCCCGGCCGCGCCTGCCGTGAACACGGCGACAGGAGAGATCATTGAAGAGGACGACGGGGGCAGCGCAACATGACTGAGCACGAGCAGGAACAAGAGCACAATCAGCAGAACCGGCACGAGCAAGAGCGCGCGCACGACCGCACAGACCGAGCAGACGGAGCAGGACACGTGAGTACGGGCACCACGACCGAGATGGGCGATGCCACTGCGGCCATCCCCGAGCTGGTGATCATCTCCGGTATGTCGGGCGCCGGGCGGTCCACCGCCGCCAAATGTCTGGAGGACCTCGGCTGGTTCGTCGTCGACAACCTGCCACCCGCGCTGATCCCCACCATGGTGGAGCTGGGCGCCCGGTCGCAGGGCAATGTGGCCCGGATCGCCGTCGTCGTCGACGTGCGCGGCCGCCGCTTCTTCGACAACCTCCGCGAATCCCTCGCCGACCTCGAGGCCAAGCACGTCACCCGGCGCATCGTCTTCCTGGAGTCCTCCGACGACGCGCTGGTCCGCCGGTTCGAATCGGTCCGCCGCCCGCACCCCCTCCAGGGTGACGGCCGCATCGTCGACGGCATCGCGGCCGAGCGCGACCTGCTGCGCGAGCTGCGCGGTGACGCCGACCTGGTGATCGACACCTCCAGCCTCAACGTGCACGAGCTGCGCGCCAAGATGGACGCCCAGTTCGCGGGCGACGAGGAGCCGGAGCTGCGCGCCACGGTGATGTCGTTCGGCTTCAAGTACGGCCTGCCGGTCGACGCCGACCTGGTGGTGGACTGCCGCTTCCTGCCCAATCCGCACTGGGTTCCGGAGCTGCGCCCGTTCACCGGGCTCAACGAGGAGGTGTCGGCGTACGTCTTCGACCAGCCGGGCGCCAAGGAGTTCCTCAACCAGTACACCGAGCTGCTGCAGCTCGTCGCCGCGGGCTACCGCCGCGAGGGCAAGCGCTATGTGACGATCGCCGTCGGCTGCACGGGCGGCAAGCACCGCTCCGTCGCAATGTCGGAGAAGCTCGCCGCGCGGCTTGCCACCGAAGGCATCGAGACCGTCCTCGTCCACCGGGACATGGGGCGCGAGTGACCAGTCGTAATCTGCGCCTGCGGCGGCTGCGCCGAGCCACCTCTGCGCTCTCCGCCCGCAAGCGCGGCGCCCAGCAGCCCAAGGTCGTCGCCCTCGGCGGCGGCATGGGGCTGTCCGCTTCGCTCGCGGCGCTGCGCCGGATCACCGGTGATCTCACCGCAGTGGTCACCGTCGCCGACGACGGCGGCTCCAGCGGCCGGCTCCGTGAGGAGCTCGGCGTCCTGCCGCCCGGCGACCTCCGGAAGGCGCTCGCCGCGCTCTGCGGCGACGACGACTGGGGCCAGACCTGGGCCCAGGTCATCCAGCACCGCTTCCAGTCCAAGGGCGATCTGCACGAGCACGCGGTCGGGAATCTGCTGATCGTCGCCCTGTGGGAGCAGCTCGGCGACCATGTGCAGGCCCTGGACCTGGTTGGCAAGCTCCTCGGCGCGCACGGCCGGGTGCTGCCCATGTCCGCCGTGCCGCTGGAGCTCCAGGCGCTCGTACGGGGCCACGACCCGGCCCGGCCGGACGACGTGGACACGGTGCGCGGCCAGGCGACGGTGGCACTCACCCCCGGTGAGGTGCAGTCCGTGCACCTCGTCCCGAACGACCCGCCCGCCGTCCCGGAGGCGGTCGAGGCGGTCCTGGACGCGGACTGGGTGGTGCTCGGCCCGGGATCGTGGTTCTCCTCGGTGATCCCGCATCTGCTCGTACCGGAACTGCTCGACGCGCTCGTCGTGACGAAGGCCCGCAAGGTCCTCTCGCTCAACCTCGCACCGCAGCCCGGTGAAACTGATGGCTTCTCTCCGCAGCGTCATTTGGAGGTTTTGGGACGACACGCCCCTAAACTCGCCCTGGACGTGGTGCTGGCCGACGAAGCCGCCGTGCCCGATCGCGAGTCCCTCGCCGAAGCCGCGAAGCGGCTCGGTGCCGCGGTCGAGCTGGCGCCGGTGGCCTCACCCGACGGCGTTCCGATCCATGATCCGGAGCTGTTGGCCGCCGCGTACGACCGTATTTTTCGGATGCATGGAAGGATCGGCCCATGGCGATGACGCCAGCGGTGAAGGACGAAATCTCTCGGCTTCCCGTGACCCGGACCTGCTGCAGGAAGGCAGAGGTCTCGGCGATTCTTCGGTTCGCGGGCGGGCTGCACCTGGTGAGCGGCCGGATTGTGATCGAGGCGGAGCTGGACACCGCTATGGCGGCACGCCGGCTGAAGCGGGACATTCTCGAGATCTTCGGGCACAGCTCGGAGCTGATCGTGATGGCCCCCGGCGGTCTGCGGCGCGGCTCCCGCTATGTCGTACGCGTGGTGGCGGGCGGCGACCAGCTGGCCCGCCAGACCGGCCTGGTGGACGGCCGAGGCCGCCCGATCCGCGGTCTGCCGCCGCAGGTGGTCTCGGGGGCCACCTGCGATGCCGAGGCCGCCTGGCGTGGGGCATTCCTGGCCCACGGCTCGCTCACCGAGCCGGGCCGCTCCTCCTCGCTTGAGGTGACCTGCCCGGGCCCCGAGGCGGCGCTCGCGCTGGTCGGCGCGGCCCGCAGGCTCTCCATCGCGGCGAAGGCACGCGAGGTGCGTGGCGTCGACCGCGTCGTCGTCCGCGACGGCGACGCGATCGGTGCGCTGCTCACCCGGCTCGGCGCTCATGAGTCGGTGCTCGCCTGGGAGGAGCGGCGGATGCGCCGCGAGGTCCGCGCCACGGCCAACCGGCTGGCCAACTTCGACGACGCCAATCTGCGCCGCTCCGCGCGGGCCGCGGTGGCCGCGGGTGCCCGGGTGGGGCGTGCCCTGGAGATCCTGGGCGAAGAGGTGCCTGAGCACCTTGCGGCGGCCGGACGGCTGCGCATGGAACACAAGCAGGCATCCCTGGAGGAACTGGGGGCGCTCGCCGACCCGCCGTTGACGAAGGACGCGGTCGCCGGCCGGATCCGCCGGCTGCTGGCCATGGCCGACAAGCGGGCCCAGGACCTCGGTATCCCGGGGACGGAATCCACCCTCAGTGAAGAGCTCGCGGACGGCTTGGTGGGCTGAATGTGACGTTCCAGGCCAACTGGCCGCTGCCGGTGCCCCGACGGGGTACCGGCAGCGGCTTTTACGGACCCTGTTACGACCCTTGACTTGATCATGGGGTTGTCATGAGCCTTGCGTCGGTTCACTCATGTGGCAGCCAACAGCAAGGGGGGCTTATGAGACGCAGGGCGAGATCGATGCTCGCAGCGGCTTCACTGCTGATAGCGGGTCTGGCGGCGGCACCCGTCGCCCAGGCGCAGGACGGACAGGCATCCAACGCGGGCGCCGACGCGGTGAAGGTCTACAACGCCGATGTCACCAAGGAGCAGATTCCGCTTCTCCTCGCGGCCGGCCAGGACGCACACGAACTGGGCGAGCGCGCGCCCGACAAGGGCACCGCGAAGGTCGAGCTCTTCCTCACCGACGCCGAAGCGGCCGGTCTGAAGGCGAAGGGCGTCGAACTCATTGAGCGCAAGGTCTCGGCTCGGACGCAGCGCGGGCTGGCCGCCGCTGGGGACGGCGTCTTCCGCCCGTACAGCGGCAAGGGCAACATCCAGGAAGAGATCATCGCGACCGGAAAGGCCCACCCGGGCCTCACCAAGGTCATCTCGATCGGTAAGACGCTCCAGGGCCAGGACATCCTCGCCCTCAAGCTCACCAAGGGCGCCAAGACCGCCGGGGACGGCTCCAAGCCCGCGGTGCTGTACATGTCCAACCAGCACGCCCGCGAGTGGATCACGCCCGAGATGACCCGGCGGCTGATGCACTACTACCTCGACAACTACGGCAAGGACCCGCGGATCACCAAGATCGTGGACTCCACCGAGCTGTGGTTCGTGCTCTCCGCCAACCCGGACGGCTACGACTTCACCCACAACTCCGACGGCCAGCGGCTGTGGCGCAAGAACATGCGCGACAACAACGGCGACGGCGCCTACACCGCCACCGACGGCGTCGACCTCAACCGTAACTTCGCCTACAAATGGGGCTACGACAACGAGGGTTCGTCCGCCAACCCAGCGAGCCAGACCTTCCGCGGCGCGGGCCCCAACTCCGAGCCGGAGACCGTCGCCCTGGACCGCTTCGAGAAGCGGATCGGCTTCGAGTACGGCATCAACTACCACTCCGCCGCCGAGCTGCTCCTCTACGGCGTGGGATGGCAGGTCGCCACCCCGACCCCCGACGACGTCCTGTACAAGGCCCTCGCCGGTACGCCCGAGAACTCAGCCGTCCCCGGCTACTACCCGCAGGTCTCCTCCGAGCTCTACACCACCAACGGCGAGGCCGACGGACACGCGGCGAACGTCAACGGGATGATGATGTTCACCCCGGAGATGAGCACCTGCCAGACGGCTTCCGCCATCGACCCCGATGACGCCTGGCGCGCCGAGGACTGCCAGTCCGGGTTCAACTTCCCGGACGACGAGAAGCTGATCCAGCAGGAGTTCGCCAAGAACATCCCGTTCGCCCTCTCGGTCGCCGAGACCGCCGCCCACCCCGACCAGCCCTCCTCCGCGGTCGGCCTGACCGCCCCCGACTTCACCCCCGACACCTTCACCACCTCCTACGCCCGCGGTGGCGACCAGGAGATCTCCGTCGTGGCCCGCAAGTCGCTGCGCGACAAGGAGCTGAACTACCGCGTCAACGGGGGCCGCACGCACAAGGAGGACCTCGAAGCCTGGAAGGGCGGCAAGTTCTACGGCGGCAAGGACAACATTCACTTCGACGACTACCGGGCCGAGGTCGAGGACGCGGAGCCGGGTGACCGGGTCGAGGTCTGGTTCACCGGCCGCACGAAGGGCGGCCAGCGCACCTCCAGCGAGCCCTTCACCTACACCGTCGCCGAGCGCGCCAAGGCGAACACCCTGGTGATCGCCGAGGAGGGTGCCGCCGCCCAGAACGCCCAGCTGTACGCCGACGCCCTGAAGGCCAACGGCCGCAGCGCGGTCGTCTGGGACGTCGCCACCCAGGGTGTACCGCACCCGCTCGGGGCCCTCAGCCACTTCTCCACCGTCGTGCACTACGCCGGAACCAGGACGCCCGGCGGACCCACGCAGCTGGCGCTCCGTGACTTCCTCAACGGAGGCGGCAAGCTGATCGAGGCCGGCACCCGGGCCGGCGGCAACGTCCAGATCGGCCGGGCTGTGACGGACGACTTCAGCCAGTACTACCTGGGGGCGTACGGCCGTGTGAACGCCAACGGCGCCACCGGGTTCAACGGCAGCGGAGTCCTCGTCGGCGCCACCGGCGGACTCAGCGGCAGCGCCGACGGTCCGCTGAATGCGGCCGGCGCGTACACGGTCACCTCGGACAGCCTGCCCGCGACGGAGTTCCCGCAGTTCAAGAGCGCCGAGGCGGGCCGGTACGCCGGAATCGTCAATCCGTACGCCCCCTACGCCGGCCAGTGGATGGCGGCCGCCACGCACACGGACAACGACTGGAAGCGGCTGACCCGTACCGTCGATCTGACGGGAGTCAGCGCGGCCGACAAGCCCGAGCTGCGCTTCGCGGTCAATTGGAACACCGAGCAGGGCTACGACCACGCCGTGCTGGAGGCGCACACCACCGGGGCCGAGGACTGGACCACGCTGCCCGAGGCCGGCGGTGCCACCAGGACTGCGGTGCCCACGGAGTGCGAAGCCGGGTACTTCATCAACGGCCACCCGTTCCTTCGGCACTACCTGACCCTCACTGCGGCCGGCTGCGTGGCCAACGGCACCAGCGGAGCCTGGAACAGCTTCACCGGCTCCTCCGCCGGCTGGAAGCAGGTCGCCTTCGACCTCAGCGGCTACGCGGGCAATAAGGTCGAACTGTCCCTGAGCTACATCACCGACCCCGGCTCCGGCGGCCGCGGTGTGTTCGCGGACAACGCCGCCCTGTTCGTCGGAGGGACGGAGAAGGAGTCCGAGGGCTTCGAGACCTCCCTCGGCGCCTGGACCGTGCAGGGCGCGCCGGCCGGCAGCCCGGCCGTCGACGGAGACTGGGCCCGCACGGGTGAGCTCTTCAAGTCGTACGCGTCGGTGGCCACCCGCGACACCGTGCTGCTGGGCTTCGGGCTCGAGCACCTCGTGAACCCGGACGAGCGCACGCGGCTCGTCGGAAAGGCACTCGCTGCCCTGCGTCGTTGACGCCGAGCAGCCACAGGATTGCGGCGGTCCGTGCCCCTAACCGGGGGGTACGGGCCGCCGCGCCGTGTATACGGCCGCTTGATGTCATGCCTGGGCATCGGGGGAGGTAGGGTCGTAGGCGGTCGGGGACATCTCATGAAGCTAGCCGGCGTCGAAACCCGGCTTACCAACGAGGAGATCGGTTCGTGACGATCCGCGTAGGCATCAACGGCTTTGGCCGCATCGGTCGTAACTACTTCCGCGCGCTGCTGGAGCAGGGTGCGGACATCGAGATTGTGGCTGTCAACGACCTGGGGGACACTGCGACCACGGCTCACCTGCTGAAGTACGACACCATTCTGGGTCGTCTGAACGCAGAGGTCAGCCACACCGCCGACAGCATCACCGTCGACGGTCACACCATCAAGGTGCTCTCCGAGCGCAACCCGGCCGACATTCCCTGGGGTGAGCTGGGCGTCGACATCGTCATCGAGTCGACCGGCATCTTCACCAAGAAGGCCGACGCCGAGAAGCACATCGCCGGTGGTGCCAAGAAGGTCCTCATCTCGGCTCCGGCCAAGGGCGAGGACATCACCATCGTGATGGGCGTCAACGAGGACAAGTACGACGCGGCCAACCACCACGTCATCTCCAACGCCTCCTGCACCACCAACTGTGTTGCGCCGATGGCCAAGGTTCTGGACGAGAGCTTCGGCATCGTCAAGGGCCTCATGACGACGGTTCACGCGTACACGAACGACCAGCGCATCCTGGACTTCCCGCACTCCGACCTGCGTCGCGCCCGCGCCGCCGCGGAGAACATCATCCCGACCACGACCGGTGCCGCCAAGGCCACCGCTCTGGTGCTCCCTCAGCTCAAGGGCAAGCTCGACGGCATCGCGATGCGCGTTCCGGTCCCGACCGGCTCGGTCACCGACCTGGTCATTACGCTGGAGCGCGAGGTCACCCGCGACGAGGTCAACGCCGCCTTCCAGAAGGCCGCCGAGGGCCCCCTCAAGGGCAAGCTCGTCTACACCCAGGATCCGATCGTGTCCTCGGACATCGTCTCGGACCCGGCGTCCTGCACCTTCGACTCTCTGCTGACCATGGCAGAGGGCACGCAGGTCAAGGTCATCGGCTGGTACGACAATGAGTGGGGCTACTCCAACCGCCTCGTCGACCTGACCGTGTTCGTCGGCAGCCAGCTCTGACCGCCGAATCGGCAGGCACCTCGATGTGAGCACGGGGCTCGGACAGCGCAACGCAGCGCCGTTCGAGCCTCGTTGCATGCTCTCTCCCGCCCTCCAAGGAGTCCAGCAAGATGAAGACGATCGACGAACTTCTCGCCGAAGGGGTCACCGGCAAGCGCGTATTCGTCCGCGCCGACCTCAACGTGCCGCTGAGCGGCACCACCATTACCGACGACGGCCGCATCCGCGCCGTCCAGCCGACCGTGCAGAAGCTCGCCGCGGCCGGTGCGAAGGTCATCGTCGCCTCGCACCTGGGCCGCCCCAAGGGCGCCCCGGACCCGGCCTTCTCCCTGGCCCCCGCCGCCGCCCGGCTCGGCGAGCTGATCGGCGCCGACGTCGCCTTCGCGACCGACACGGTCGGCGAGTCCGCCCGCGCCACGGTCGCAGCCCTCACCGACGGCCGGGTCGCCGTCATCGAGAACCTCCGCTTCAACCCCGGTGAGACGTCGAAGGACGACGCCGAGCGCGGCGCATTCGCCGACCAGCTCGCCGAACTCGCCGACGTCTACGTGGGCGACGGCTTCGGAGCCGTCCACCGCAAGCACGCCTCGGTCTTCGACCTCCCGGCCCGGCTGCCGCACGCCGCGGGCGACCTGATCGCCACCGAGGTCGGCGTGCTGAAGAAGCTCACCGAGGACGTCGCGCGTCCGTACGCCGTCGTGCTCGGCGGCTCCAAGGTCTCCGACAAGCTCGGCGTCATCGACCACCTCCTGGAGCGGGCCGACCGCATCCTCATCGGCGGTGGCATGGCGTACACCTTCCTCAAGGCCCAGGGCCACGAGGTCGGCAGTTCCCTCCTGCAGGAGGACCAGATCCCGGCGGTGCTGCAGTATCTGAAGCGCGCCGAGGAGAAGGGCGTGGAGTTCGTGCTCCCCGTCGACGTCGTCGTCTCCGAGCAGTTCCCGGACCTCAGGACCAAGGCGCCGACCCAGCACAGCACCGTGCCCGCGCACGCCATCCCGGCCGGCGTGATGGGTCTGGACAACGGACCCGAGACCAACAAGCTGTACGCCTCGAAGCTCGCCGACGCCGTCACCGTCTTCTGGAACGGCCCCATGGGCGTCTTCGAGCACCCCGACTACGCCGAGGGCACCCGGGCGGTCGCCCAGGCCCTCGTCGACTCCTCGGGCTTCAGTGTCGTCGGTGGTGGCGACTCCGCCGCTGCCGTCCGCATCCTGGGCTTCGACGAGAACGCATTCGGCCACATCTCGACCGGTGGCGGCGCCAGCCTCGAATACCTCGAGGGCAAGACGCTTCCCGGCCTCGCCGCACTGGAGGACTGACCTTTCATGAGCACCCGTACCCCGCTGATGGCGGGCAACTGGAAGATGAACCTCAACCACCTCGAGGCCATCGCACACGTCCAGAAGCTCGCCTTCGCCCTGGCCGACAAGGACTACGACGCCGTCGAGGTCGCCGTCCTGCCGCCCTTCACCGACCTGCGCTCGGTGCAGACGCTGGTCGACGGCGACAAACTGAAGATCAAGTACGGCGCCCAGGACCTCTCGGCGCACGACTCCGGCGCGTATACCGGTGAGATCTCCGGCTCCATGCTCGCCAAGCTGAAGTGCACGTATGTCGCGGTCGGCCACAGCGAGCGCCGCCAGTACCACGGCGAGAACGACGAGATCTGCAACGCCAAGGTGAAGGCCGCGTACCGGTACGGCCTGACGCCGATCCTCTGCGTCGGTGAGGGCCTGGACATCCGCAAGGCCGGTGACCAGGTCGCGTACACCCTCGCGCAGCTCGACGGCGGCCTGAAGGACATCCCGGCCGAGCAGGCCGAGTCCATCGTGATCGCCTACGAGCCGGTCTGGGCCATCGGCACCGGTGAGGTCGCCACCCCCGAGGACGCGCAGGAGGTCTGCGGTGCGATCCGCCGCCGGCTCGCCGAGCTGTACTCGCAGGAGCTGGCGGATGCTGTCCGTATCCAGTACGGCGGCTCGGTGAAGTCCGGGAACGTCGCGGCGATCATGGCGCAGCCCGACGTGGACGGCGCCCTGATCGGCGGCTCCGCACTGGATGCCGACGAATTCGTCAAGATCGTCCGCTTCCGCGACCAGTGAGTATGCGGTAGCGCCGATCCGTCGTACCCTTGCGGGGGCTGGGGGCATTGTCCCCCCGGCCCCCGTTGTCCGTTAGAGCAGTCCAAGGGAATTCCGGAAAGTAGGGACCAGCCGTGGTTATGGGGTTCTCGATCGCCCTGATCGTCTTCAGCCTGCTGCTGATGCTGCTGGTGCTGATGCACAAGGGAAAGGGCGGCGGCCTCTCCGACATGTTCGGTGGCGGTATGCAGTCGTCCGTCGGTGGCTCCTCGGTCGCCGAGCGAAACCTCGACCGGATCACCGTGGTGGTCGGTCTGGGATGGTTCGCATGCATTGTCGTGCTTGGTCTGCTGATGAAGCTGGACAGCTGACCCGGCGTCCGCGATTCCCGGTGAGGGTGTAACTCCTTTCACTGGACGCGCGTTGGGCCTTACGTAGACTGGGGCATCTTCGAGCACCATCACGCAGGGAGTTACGACCGTGGCAAGTGGCAACGCGATCCGGGGAAGCCGGGTCGGAGCGGGGCCGATGGGTGAGGCCGAGCGTGGCGAGTCCGCGCCGCGTCTCCGCATCTCCTTCTGGTGCTCGAACGGGCACGAGACGCAGCCGAGCTTCGCCAGTGACGCGCAGACACCGGACACTTGGGACTGCCCGCGCTGTGGCTTCCCGGCCGGTCAGGACCGGGACAACCCGCCGGACCCGCCGCGCACCGAACCGTACAAGACGCACCTCGCGTACGTACGTGAGCGTCGCAGCGATGCGGACGGCGAGGCCATCCTCGCCGAGGCCCTGGCCAAACTCCGGGGCGAAATCTAGTTTTGGCTCACCGGCCGGTCACCCCAAGGGTGCCCGGCCGGAGTGCATGCGGCGGCGTCACAGCTTTTCGTCGCCTCGTCAACCCCTCTGATCAATTAAGTTGGAGGGGCAGCGGGGCACGTGCACGTACGAGAAGAAGTGGGCTGATATCCGGGATGAACACACGAAGCCGAACCAAGCTGAATCAGACGCCCGAGTGGACCGCTCTCGGCAAGCACCGCGAGCAGTTCGGGCAGACGCATCTGCGGCAGTTGTTCGCCGACGATCCGGAGCGCGGGGCCGGATATGTCCTCCGGGTCGGCGATCTGTATCTCGACTATTCCAAGCACCTGGTCACCGACGAGACGCTCCGACTGCTGCGCGAGCTCGCCGCCGCCACCGGAGTCGCCGAGCTGCGTGACGCCATGTTCCGCGGCGAGAAGGTCAATACCACCGAGGACCGCGCCGTCCTGCACACCGCTCTGCGCGCCCCCCGCGACGCCGTGATCGAGGTCGACGGTAAGAACGTGGTGCCCGCCGTGCACGCCGTGCTCGACAGGATGGCGGCCTTCGCCGACCGCGTAAGGTCGGGGGAGTGGACCGGCCACACCGGCAAGCCGATCAAGAACATCGTCAACGTCGGCATCGGCGGCTCGGACCTCGGCCCCGCCATGGCGTACGAAGTGCTGCGCTCCTTCGCGGACCGCTCGCTCACCGTCCGCTTCGTGTCGAACGTCGACGGCGCCGACCTGCACGAGGCCGTTCGCGACCTCGACCCCGCCGAGACGCTGTTCATCGTCGCGTCGAAGACCTTCACCACGGTCGAGACGATCACCAACGCCACCTCCGCCCGCAACTGGCTGCTGACCGGCCTTCGGGCCGATCAGGACGCGGTCGCCAAGCACTTCGTGGCGCTCTCGACCAACGCCGGGAAGGTCGCGGACTTCGGCATCGACACCGCGAACATGTTCGAGTTCTGGGACTGGGTCGGCGGCCGCTACTCGTACGACTCCGCCATCGGTCTCTCGCTGATGATCGCCATCGGACCGGACCGGTTCCGCGAGATGCTCGACGGCTTCCACCTCGTCGACGAACACTTCCGCACCGCACCGGCGGAGGCCAACGCCCCTCTGTTGCTCGGCCTGTTGGGCATCTGGTACGGCGCGTTCTTCGACGCCCAGTCGCATGCCGTACTGCCGTACAGCCACTATCTGTCCAAGTTCACCGCCTACTTGCAGCAGCTGGACATGGAGTCCAACGGCAAGTCCGTTGACCGGCACGGAAGTCCGGTCGAGTGGCAGACCGGGCCGGTCGTCTGGGGCACGCCCGGCACCAACGGGCAGCACGCCTACTACCAGTTGATCCACCAGGGCACCAAGGTCATCCCGGCCGACTTCATCGGCTTCGCCGAGCCGGTGGCCGACCTGCTGCCCGGGCTGGTCGCCCAGCACGATCTGCTGATGGCCAACTTCTTCGCCCAGACCCAGGCGCTGGCCTTCGGCAAGACGCCGGACGAGGTCCGCGCGGAGGGTGTCGCCGAGGAACTGGTGCCGCACAAGACGTTCCGGGGCAACCACCCCACGACGACGATCCTCGCGGACCGGCTGACGCCGTCCGTTCTCGGCCAGCTCATCGCGCTGTACGAGCACAAGGTCTTCGTCCAGGGCGCCGTCTGGAACATCGACTCCTTCGACCAGTGGGGCGTCGAGCTCGGCAAGGTCCTCGCCAAGAAGATCGAGCCGGTGCTGACCGAGGGGACAGGGGGCGAGCAGCTGGACAGCTCGACCGCCGCCCTCGTCGCCGCGTACCGCACGCTGCGGGGCCGCTGATCCGATGACCGCCGGGGAGGGGACGGTGCGGCTCCGGCCGCCGAACAACACGCTGGACCCGAGGGCAGTCGGCTGGTGGCGGACCCAGTGGCTGCTGCTGACCGCGGCGCCGGTGGCCGTCCTGGCCGTGCTGGGTGCACTCATCGCGCCCGCCCGGTTCTGGCTGCTGCTGCCCGCCGTGGTCCTCGCGGTCCTCGGTGCGGCCTGCGCCGTCCTCTTCCCCCGCTGGTGGTACCGCACCCACCGCTGGGAGGTCACCGGCGAGGCGGTGTACATCAGGACCGGCATGATCCGGCAGGAGTGGCGGATCGCGCCGATGTCCCGGATCCAGACCGTCGACACGGTGCGAGGCCCGCTGGAGCAGCTGTACAGGCTGGCCTCGGTCACCGTGACCACCGCCTCCGCCAAAGGTTCCCTGAAGATCGAGGGCCTCGACCACGAGCTCGCCGCCGAACTGGCCGAGCGGCTGACCCGGATCACCCAGGACACGCCCGGGGACGCCACATGAGTGAGGTCGCGGACGGCACGGGCAGCGAGCGGCTCGCCTCACCGGCCGGCATATCGGACCGGGACGGTACGGATCCGGGGGCGACCGCAGGAGCCGGCTGGCGGCAGCTCGACCGGCGTACGGTCCTCGTCACCGCACTCGTCTCGGCCGGCGTGGCGGCCGGCGCTGCCGTGCCCACCACGCTCGGCCTGGCCGGACGGCTCGGCCTCGCGGCCGCCGTTGCCTGGGTGCTGACCGGCGCGCTCGTACTGATCGGCTGCGGTGCGGGCGGCGACTACGTACGCTGGCGCCGCACCCGCTACCGCATCGGTGCCGAGCGCGTCGAACTCCACACGGGGCTGCTGCTGCTCAAGAAGCGCTCACTGGCCCGCGAACGCATCCGCAGCGTGGACCTCACCGCCCACCCCCTGCTGCGGATACTCGGCCTCGTCACCGTCCGGATCGGCACCGGGGAGCACGCCGGCAACGAGGCCACCCTGGAGCTCGACCCGGTCCGCAGGAGCGAGGGCGAACGGCTCCGCCACGAACTGCTGAGCCGCGCGGCCACCGGCGCGCCCGGCACCCACCGCGAGGGCGAGCTCGCCGCACTCGACCCGCGCTGGATCCGCTACGCACCGGTCTCGTTCGTCACCCCCGCCCTCGGCGGGGCGGCGGCCGGGGCGGTGCTGCAGGTCAGCGACTGGTTCGGGGAACAGGGCCAGGTGCTCCACTGGATCGGCGACCGCTTCCGGGACACCTCGCTGCTCACGACGGCCGTGATCCTTGCCGTCACCGTGACGGTCGCCGGGGTCTTCGGCGCGCTCGGCCTCTGGATCGAGATGTGGTGGAGCTACCGCCTGGAGCGCGAACCAGGCGGCACCCTACGGATCCGGCGCGGGCTCCTCACCTCCCGGTCCGTCACCATCGAGGAGCGCCGACTGCGTGGCGTCGACGTCGTCGAACCGCTCGGCATCCGGCTGTTCGGCGCCGCCCGGGTGGACGCGATCACCACCGGCCTCGCCAAGGACGACGAGGAGCAGCACGGCGACCACAACACCCTGCTGCCCGCCGCGCCCCGCAGCGTCGCCGACGCCGTGGCCGCCGCCGCGCTGCGCGAGTCCACGGCCCCGACCCGTGCCCCGCTGATCCCGCACCCCCTCGCGGCCCGTGGCAGACGGCTGCGCCGGGCGGCCCGGGCCGTCCTGGCGCCCGTGCTGATCCTTGGTGTCCTGGGCGTGCTGCTGACGCCCGTCCTGCTCTGGGTTGCCCTGGGCTGCGCCGTGGTGGGGCTGCCGGTCGGCGTGGTGCTGGCCCGTGATGCGTACCGCGGCCTGGGACACGCTCTCAGCGGTGACTATCTGGTGACCCGCTCCGGCACCGTGCGGCGCTCCACCGCCGCACTGGAGCGGGCCGGAGTGATCGGCTGGACGGTGAGGCAGTCGTACTTCCAGCGGCGGGCGGGACTGCTGAGTGTGACCGCCACGACGGCGGCCGGAGCGGGCGCCTACACGGTGTACGACGCCGGTACGAGCGAGGGCCTCGACTTCGCCTCCGAGGCCGCCCCCGGCCTGCTGGAGCCCTTCCTGGAGCGCACGCCGCCGCACGCCTGACCCCGCTCCGGTGTCAGGCGGATCGGACGTCCTCCGCCTGCGCCCCCTTCGGGCCGTCGACGACTGGGGGTACCGGACACAGACGGGCCCGGCCCGCTCCTGGGAGCGAACCGGGCCTGTTGTCAGTCGCGTTGACGACCGCTCAGGAAGAGGCCGGCGGATACAGCGCGCGCGGCAGCTGCGAGGCGGCCGCCGAATCCAGCAGCCACAGCGTGCGGCTGCGTCCGTACGCGCCCGCCGCCGGGGCCTGGATCTCTCCGGCGCCCGACAGTGCGATGGCCGCGGCCTCCGCCTTGTCCGCGCCCGCCGCGAGCAGCCACACCTCGCGCGCGGCCCGGATCGCGGGCAGCGTCAGCGAGATACGGGTGGGCGGCGGCTTCGGAGCGCCGTGCACACCGACGACGGTGCGCTCGGTCTCCCGTACCGCGGGCAGCTCCGGGAAGAGCGACGCGACATGCGTGTCCGGGCCCACGCCCAGCATCAGCACATCGAACGTCGGGACCGGGCCGTGGTCCTCCGGACGGGCAGCGGTGGCCAGTTCGGCAGCGTACGCGGCCGCGGCGGTCTCGGCGTCGTTGCCGCAGGGACCGTCCGAAGCGGGCATCGCATGGACCCGGGACGGGTCGAGCGGCACCGAGTCCAGCAGGGCCTCACGGGCCTGCGTGACATTGCGCTCCGGATCGCCGTCCGGCAGGAACCGCTCGTCGCCCCACCACAGGTCGAGCCGCGACCAGTCGATCGCGTCCCGGGCGGGCGCGGCGGCGAGCGCGGCCAGCAGGCCGTTGCCGTTGCGCCCGCCGGTGAGGACCACCGAGGCATAGCCGCGCGCGGCCTGGGCGTCCACGATCTTCGTGATCAGCCGGGCCGCGGCGGCCTGAGCCATCAGCTCCTTGTCGCGGTGCACGACAAGTTGAGGGGCACTCACTTCGCTGCCGCCCTCTTCGCCGCGCTCTTCTTCGCCGGGGCCGGGGTGGCGGCGGGCTCGGACGCCTTCGCTGCGGCGGGCTCGGGCGCTGCCGCGCCGGCCAGATTCTCCACACCGAACTTCACCGTGGCCTCGTACGTGTTGTCCGGGTCCAGACGGCGCAGCTCCTCGGCGAGCAGCTCGGCGGTCTCCCGCCGCTTGAGCGCCACCGCACGGTTCGGCTGTCCCTCCATGGAGAGCGTGGCCAGCGAACCGTCCGGGCGATCCAGGACGATGGTGCCGTCCTTGGTCTCCATCCGTACGGCCGTCAGACCGGGGCCGGCGGACAGCGTGCGCTGCACCGGTACCTTGAGCCGGTCCGCGAGCCACATGGCGAGCAGCTCGCAGCTGGGGTTCTCCGACTCGCCCTCGACCGTCGCCGACAGTACCTCGCCCGGCTTCTGGTCGAGCGCGGCCGCCAGCATCGAGCGCCACGGGGTGATGCGGGTCCATGACAGATCCGTGTCGCCCGGGGTGTACGACTGGGCGCGCGCCACGAGTTCGGCGCTCGGCGCCTCCGCCGAGTAGGCGTCCGTGATCCGACGCTGGGCGAGCGCGCCCAGCGGGTCCTTCGCCGGGCTGGACGGCGCGTCCTCGGGCCACCACAGCACGACCGGGGCGTCCGGCAGCAGCAGCGGCAGGACCACCGACTGGGCGTGGTTGGCCAGTTCACCGTGGAGGCGCAGGACGATGGTCTCGCCGGAGCCCGAGTCGGAACCGACCCGTAGCTCGGCGTCGAGCCGCGCGTCGCGCCGGCTGCGCGGCGAGCGGCTGACCCGCTTGATCACCGCGATGATCCGCGAGGGGTGCTCGCGGGAGGAATCGCTCGCCGCCTTGAGGGCGTCGTACGCGTTCTCCTCGTCGGTGACGATGACCAGGGTCAGCACCATGCCGATGGCCGGCGTGCCGACGGCACGCCGAGCCGACACCAGCGCTTGGTTGATCTTGCTGGAGGTGGTTTCCGTGAGGTCGATCTTCATGGCCGACGCCAGCTCCGTCCGTCTCGTGCGAGCATCTCGTCCGCCTCTGCCGGACCCCAGGTGCCCGCCGGGTACTGCGCGGGCTTGCCGTGCTTGTCCCAGTACTCCTCGATGGGGTCGAGGATGTTCCAGGAGAGCTCGACCTCCTGGTGGCGGGGGAAGAGGTTGGCGTCGCCCAGCAGCACATCGAGGATGAGCCGCTCGTACGCCTCCGGGCTGGACTCGGTGAAGGACTCGCCGTAGGCGAAGTCCATCGTGACGTCCCGGACTTCCATGGAGGTGCCGGGCACCTTGGAGCCGAACCGCACGGTCACGCCCTCGTCCGGCTGGACCCGGATGACCAGCGCGTTGCCGCCCAGTTCCTCCGTGGCCCCCGACTCGAACGGCAGGTACGGGGCGCGCTTGAAGACGACCGCGATCTCCGTGACCCTGCGGCCGAGCCGCTTTCCGGTACGGAGGTAGAACGGCACGCCCGCCCAGCGGCGATTGTTGATCGTCAGCTTGATCGCGGCGAAGGTGTCGGTCTTCGACTTGGGGTCGATGCCGTCCTCCTCCAGATAGCCGAGGACTTCTTCGCCGCCCTGCCAGGCGTGGGCGTACTGGCCGCGCACGGTGTGCTTGCCCAGGTCATCCGGCAGTTCGACCGCCGTGAGCACCTTGAGCTTCTCGGCGACCAGGGCCTTCGGGTGGAAGGAGCCGGGCTCCTCCATCGCGGTCAGCGCCAGTAGCTGCAGCAGGTGGTTCTGGATGACGTCACGGGCGGCGCCGATGCCGTCGTAGTAGCCGGCCCGGCCGCCGATGCCGATGTCCTCGGCCATCGTGATCTGGACGTGGTCGACGTAGCTCCGGTTCCAGATCGGCTCGAACATCGTGTTGGCGAACCGCAGCGCCAGGATGTTCTGGACCGTCTCCTTGCCCAGATAGTGGTCGATCCGGAAGACCTCGTTGGGTGGGAACACGTCGTGCACGATCTGGTTGAGATCCTGCGCACTGGTGAGGTCGTGACCGAACGGCTTCTCGATGACGGCACGCCGCCAGGAACCCTCCTTCTGGTCCGCCAGTCCGTGCTTCTTCAGCTGCTGGACGACCTTCGGGAAGAACTTCGGCGGCACGGACAGGTAGAAGGCGAAGTTGCCGCCCGTGCCCTGTTCCTTGTCGAGTTCCTCGATGGTGGCCTTGAGGGTTTCGAAGGCCTCGTCGTCGTCGAAGTTGCCCTGGACGAAGCGCATCCCCTGGACGAGCTGCTGCCAGACCTCCTCACGGAACGGCGTGCGGGCGTGCTGCTTGACGGCGTCGTGGACCTCCTGGGTGAAGTCCTCGTCCTGCCACTCGCGGCGCGCGAAGCCGACGAGCGAGAAGCCCGGTGGCAGCAGGCCGCGGTTGGCCAGGTCGTAGACAGCGGGCATCAGCTTTTTGCGGGACAAATCGCCCGTGACGCCAAAGATGACCAGACCCGACGGCCCCGCGATACGCGGGAGCCGGCGGTCCTGGGCGTCACGGAGCGGGTTGGCTCCGAGAACACCAGACAATGTGGTCAGCCCTCCGAAGGAGCGAGGCGCTTGAGCTCCGCCTCGGTGGAGTTGAGCAGATCGATCCAGGACGCCTCGAACTTCTCGACGCCCTCGTCCTCGAGGAGCTGCACGACGTCGTCGTAGGAGATCCCGAGCTTTGCCACGGCGTCGAGCTCGGCCCGCGCCTGCTCGTAGGTGCCGGCGACAGTGTTGCCGGTGACCTGCCCGTGATCGGCCGTGGCCTCCAGGGTTGCCTCGGGCATGGTGTTCACCGTGCCGGGGGCGACCAGGTCGACGACGTACAGCGTGTCCTTGTACGCGGGGTCCTTGACACCGGTGGAGGCCCACAGCGGACGCTGCTTGTTGGCCTGCGCCTTGTCCAGAGCCGCCCAGCGGTCGGAGGAGAAGACCTCTTCGTACGCCTGGTATGCCAGCCGGGCGTTGGCGAGCGCCGCCTTGCCCTTCAGCGCCTTGGCCTCGTCGGTGCCGATCGCGTCGAGCCGCTTGTCGATCTCGGAGTCCACACGGGACACGAAGAACGACGCCACCGAGTGGATCCTGGACAGGTCCAGGCCTGCGGCCTGCGCCTTCTCCAGGCCGGCCAGGTAGGCGTTCATGACCTCGCGGTAGCGCTCCAGCGAGAAGATCAGCGTGACATTGACGCTGATGCCCTTGCCGATGACCTCGGTGA
This sequence comes from Streptomyces sp. NPDC056231, assembly GCF_048270745.1. Lineage (NCBI taxonomy): Bacteria > Bacillati > Actinomycetota > Actinomycetes > Kitasatosporales > Streptomycetaceae > Streptomyces > Streptomyces sp. NPDC056231. Next base: position 29,421 of record NZ_JBLVKW010000044.1, read on the forward strand.
TCGCCGGCAGACCGGCCTTCGTCGCCGGGATCTTGATGAGCGTGTTCGGCCGGTCGACCAGCCAGGCCAGCTGCTTGGCCTCGGCGATCGTGGCGTGGGTGTGGTGGGCCAGACGCGGGTCGACCTCGATGGAGACCCGGCCGTCCTGGCCGCCCGTGGCGTCGAAGACCGGGCGCAGGATGTCGGCGGCGTCGCGGACGTCCGCCGTCGTGATCATGCGGATGGCCTCGTCGACCGTGACCTTGCGGGTCGCCAGGTCGGTGAGCTGCTGCTCGTAACCTTCTCCGTGCGAGATCGCCTTCTGGAAGATGGACGGGTTGGTGGTGACGCCCACGACGTGCTGCTGGTCGATCAGCTCGGCGAGGTTGCCGGAGGTGATCCGCTTGCGCGACAGGTCATCGAGCCAGATCGCCACGCCCTCATCGGAGAGGCGCTTGAGTGCGTCTGTCATGAGAATTGCATCTCCTACTAGTCGTATAACGGCGTCAGCGCGCGGCGGCGGCGAGAGATTCCCGCGCTGCGGCGGCAACGTGCGCACCGGTGAAACCGAACTCGCGGAAGAGGACCTTGGCGTCGGCCGAGGCACCGAAGTGCTCCAGCGAGACGATCCGGCCCGCGTCTCCGACGTACCGGTACCAGGTCAGCCCGATGCCCGCCTCGACGGCGACGCGGGCCTTCACGGACGGCGGCAGAACACTGTCCTTGTACGCCTGGTCCTGCTCCTCGAACCACTCGGCCGACGGCATCGAGACCACCCGGGTCGGGATGCCGGCCGCCTGCAGTTCCTCGCGCGCCTCGACGGCGAGGTGGACCTCGGAACCCGTGCCGATCAGGAGGACCTGCGGCTCTGTCTTCTGCCCTTCGGGCCCTTCGGCCTCGAACAGCACGTAGCCGCCCTTGGCCGCGTCCTCGTTCGCCTCGTACGTCGGCACGCCCTGACGGGTCAGCGCCAGGCCGTGCGGGGTGCCCTTGCCGAACACCTTGGTGTAGCGGCGCAGGATCTCGCGCCAGGCGACGGAGGTCTCGTTGGCGTCGGCGGGGCGGACGATGTTCAGGCCCGGGATGGCGCGCAGCGAGGCCAGGTGCTCCACCGGCTGGTGGGTCGGGCCGTCCTCGCCGAGACCGATCGAGTCGTGCGTCCACACGTACGTCACCGGCAGGTGCATCAGTGCGGACAGCCGCACGGCGTTGCGCATGTAGTCGGAGAACACCAGGAAGGTGCCGCCGTAGATGCGGGTGTTGCCGTGCAGTGCGATGCCGTTCATGGCCGCGGCCATGGCGTGCTCGCGGATACCGAAGTGGATCGTGCGGCCGTACGGGTCCGCGCCCGGCAGCGGGTTGCCCACCGGGAGGAACGACGACGTCTTGTCGATCGTCGTGTTGTTCGAGCCCGCGAGGTCGGCGGAGCCGCCCCACAGCTCGGGGACGATCTCGCCGAGAGCCTGGAGCACCTTGCCGGAGGCGGCGCGGGTGGCGACGCTCTTGCCCGGCTCGAAGACCGGAATGCTGTCCTCCCAGCCCTCGGGCAGCTCGCCCGCGGAGATCCGGTCGAACTCGGCGGCGCGCTTCGGGTTGGCGGTGCGCCACGCGGCGAACGTCTTCTCCCACTCGCCCTTGGCCTCGCGGCCGCGGTCCAGCGCCTCACGGGTGTGCGCGATGACCTCGTCGGCCACCTCGAAGGTCTTCTCCGGGTCGAAGCCCAGGACCTTCTTGGTCGCCGCGACCTCGTCCTCGCCGAGCGCCGAGCCGTGCGAGGCCTCGGTGTTCTGGGCGTGCGGGGCCGGCCAGGCGATGATCGAGCGGGCCGCGATGAACGACGGGCGCTCGGTCTCGGCCTTGGCCGCCTGGAGCGCCCGGTAGAGACCGGCGGGGTCCAGGTCGCCGTTCGGCAGCTGCTCGACGCGCTGAACGTGCCAGCCGTACGCCTCGTACCGCTTCAGGGTGTCCTCGGAGACCGCGGTCTCCGTGTCGCCCTCGATGGAGATGTGGTTGTCGTCCCACAGGAGGACCAGGTTGCCGAGCTTCTGGTGCCCGGCCAGCGAGGAGGCCTCCGCGGAGATGCCTTCCTGGAGGCAGCCGTCACCGGCGATGACCCAGACCATGTGGTCGAACGGGGAGGTGCCGGGGGCCGCCTCCGGGTCGAACAGGCCGCGCTCGTAGCGGGCGGCCATGGCCATGCCCACGGCATTGGCGACGCCCTGGCCCAGCGGGCCCGTCGTCGTCTCGACACCGGTGGTGTGGCCGTACTCCGGGTGACCGGGGGTCTTCGAGCCCCAGGTGCGGAACGCCTTGAGGTCGTCGAGTTCCAGGCCGTACCCGGCGAGGTAGAGCTGGATGTAGAGGGTCAGGCTCGAGTGACCCGCCGAGAGCACGAACCGGTCGCGACCGGTCCAGTCCGCGTCGGCGGGGTCGTGCCGCATCACCTTCTGGAAGAGCGTGTATGCGGCGGGAGCCAGGCTCATCGCCGTACCCGGGTGGCCGTTTCCGACCTTCTGTACGGCGTCAGCGGCAAGGACGCGGACGGTGTCCACGGCCCGCTGGTCCAATTCGGTCCACTGGAGGTCTGTGGTGGTCGGCTTGGTGCTCACCCTGAGTCAGGGCTCCTCTCCACTGTTGTAAACCGGTGGCTGGTGACCGCACCGGGCGTCGTCGAGCCTACCCCCGACACAGCACGCATTTTCCGGGTGCTTTCCAGGGTGCGGGCGGCCTGTGGAGTTCGCCTCCCGTATGAGCGCAACGGCTCACTTCTGCGCCACTCGGATGAGCATCACTCCTTACTTATGCGCTCATCGGACACCGTGTTTCTGCGCCACTCCAACACGACGCCACCCCCGCGAAGAACGGCGTGTCTCCAACGTCTACAGTGGTCTGGTTCGCGCAAGTCTTTACTGGGCCTTCATGTCCGGAGCTTGCTGGGATTTCTCTGTCAGGGGTGTGCGTGACGGCCGTCGAGTCCCGACCCGCAGGGGTCGCCTTGACTCCGAGCCCAGGGGGCCATCGCCCGTTCGGGGCCCGTGTCAAGGCATTCGTGGCGCTTACCAAGCCGCGGATCATCGAGCTGTTGCTGATCACCACTGTTCCGGTGATGTTCCTGGCCGCTCAGGGTGTGCCCGACCTGTGGCTCGTGCTCACCACCACCATCGGGGGATATCTCTCCGCGGGTGGTGCCAATGCACTCAACATGTACATCGACCGCGACATCGACGCGTTGATGGACCGTACGTCGCAGCGTCCGCTGGTCACCGGCATGGTGAGCCCGCGCGAGTGCCTGGCCTTCGGCATTGCCCTCGCGGTGATCTCGACGGTCTGGTTCGGGCTGCTCGTCAACTGGCTGTCGGCGGCACTGTCGCTGGGCGCGCTGCTCTTCTACGTCGTCGTCTACACGATGCTGCTGAAGCGGCGCACCTCGCAGAACATCGTCTGGGGCGGTATCGCGGGCTGCATGCCGGTCCTCATCGGCTGGTCCGCAGTGACCAACTCCATGTCCTGGGCCGCGGTCATCCTCTTCGCCGTCATCTTCTTCTGGACGCCGCCGCACTACTGGCCGCTGTCGATGAAGGTCAAGGACGACTACGCCCGTGTCGGCGTACCGATGCTCCCGGTCATCGCGTCCAACCGGGTGGTGGCCCGCCAGATCGTCATCTACAGCTGGGTGATGGTGGCGGTGTCGCTGCTGCTGACCCCGCTCGGCTACACCGGCTGGTTCTACACGGCCGTGGCGCTGCTGACCGGCGGGTTCTGGCTCTGGGAGGCGCACGGCCTGCAGAACCGGGCGAAGGCCGGCGTGTCCGGTGCCAAGCTCAAGGAAATGCGACTGTTCCACTGGTCGATCACCTATGTGTCGCTGCTGTTCGTCGCCGTCGCGGTCGACCCGTTCCTGCGCTGACACCGTTTCGCTCCTGCCGACGGGCGGGGTACGTGGCCCATGCCACGTGCCCCGCCCGTCGCCAGTTGATCTACCCATCGGTAGCATCCGTTGCATGGCAGACACGGCAGACACGGCAGAGACCCAGCAGGTCCACGACAGGAAGCAGGCCGCCCGCGCGGAGCGCAGGGCAGCCAGGCTCGCCAAGCAGATCGGCGCCTTCGCCAAGGCGCACGGCGGCGCCGAGGGGCAGCTCGCCTACATCGGGCAGATGGGCACCCGCATCGTGCTGGTCGGCGAGGACGGCGGCTGGGGCGACCTGGTCGCACCCTCGTACGCGGTCGCCGAGAAGGCCACCGCGAAGGCCGGGATCACGATGCACGAGTCCTTCGACGGAGAGTTCGCCGCCAAGGTCCGCACCGGCCCGTACGAGTGGACGCGGATGGCCGGGATCCAGGTCGGAGGCCCCTCCGACAAGGGCTGAGCCGCCGCCCGGGACACCGTCGGGCGCATCTCACGGGGTGCTCCGCACCGAGCCGGTCGCCGACACCTCGGGCACCCTCGAGAGCTTCTCGCCGACCTCGTGGCGGCCGTGCACACCGCGGCCGCCACCGCCGTTCTCGCGGAGGTCCCGGAGCTCGCCGCGTTCGGCAGGCTGGCGTTCTCCAGCGGCGCCCATGGACTGCCGGAGCCGCATGTGGTGGGCGCGGGGCAGTTCCGTGAGGCGCTCGGCAGGGTGCCGGGTGGCGGACGGCGCGTGGTCGCGCACTGACGCCACGCGGGTCGCGGCGATGATCGCGTCCGGCAACGCGCGCCGGTTGTACGGGCTGGACCGGCGGCCCTCGCAGCGGGCTCAGCCGGCGGCTGCGGGCTCCGGGGTCTCCGCGGCCGGGGCGGGCACCGGGGCGGTCGCCACCGGGCGCTCGCGCAGCGAGAGCAGCACCCGCACGACGGCGATCCACACCAGGCACGAACCGAGCATGTGCAGCCCGACCAGGATCTCCGGGGTGTCGGTGAAGTACTGCACATACCCGATCACACCCTGCGCCATCAGCACCAGGAAGAGATCACGGGTGCGGTGCAGCGGACCGACCGGCGCGTCGACGGCCTTCAGTACGAACCAGAGCGCGACCGTGAGCGCCACCACGACCCAGGCCAGGTCTGCGTGGAGCTGCGCGATCATCTTCCAGTCGAGCGGGATGCGGTGGACCTCGCTGGAGTCGCCCGCATGCCGTCCGGCACCCGTCACGACGGTGCCGACGGCGATCAGCAGGCCGGCCGCGGTCACCAGCAGCCAGGTCAGCTGCGAGACCGCCTTGCCGACCAGCGGACGCGGCTCCGCGTCGCCCTCCCGGACCCGCTGCCAGGTCACGACGGCGACCGTGAGCAGCGCGGTGGAGAGCAGGAAGTGCGCCGCGACGGTGTACGGGTTGAGGCCGACCAGCACGACGATGCCGCCGAGCACGGCGTTGCCCATGACCACCCAGAACTGCGCCCAGCCGAGCCGGGTGAGGCTGCGCCGCCAGGGCTGCGCGGAGCGGGCCGCGATGATCGCCCAGCCGACCGCCGCGCACAGCACGTAGGTGAGCATCCGGTTGCCGAACTCGATGGCGCCGTGGAAGCCCATCGCGCTCGTCGCCGTCAGGGACTCGTCGGTGCACTTGGGCCAGGTGGGGCAGCCGAGACCGGAGCCGGTCAGCCGCACCGCACCGCCGGTGACCACGATGACGACGGCCATCACGACGGCCGACATCGCCGCACGGCGGACCGTCCGGGGGGACGGGGTCCAGCGTTCGGCGATGTAGAGGAGCGGGTTCCGCGCGGCTTGAGCGACTTCGGCTCGGGTCAGCTTGGGCACGCGCACCATCGTAAGCGGCGGCTTGTGCAAGCTTTCACGAGGGGGACGAGTTACCTCGAAACGTCATGGCGCACGTTGCCGCAGGTCATTCCCAACGGAAGAACTTTGCCGCCGCGCCCAGCCCGAGCACCGCCCAGACCGCGAGGATCCCGAGATCGCCCCACGGCATCGAGGCGCCGTGCTGGAGCACGTCCCGCAGCCCGTCGGACAGGGCCGCGATCGGCAGCAGCCCCAGCACGGACTGCGCCGCGTCCGGGAACTTGTCCAGCGGCACGACGACTCCGCCGCCGACCAGTAGCAGCAGAAAGACCAGGTTGGCGGCGGCGAGCGTCGCCTCCGCCTTCAGCGTCCCGGACATCAGCAGGCCGAGCCCGGAGAACGCGGCGGTGCCGAGCGCGAGCAGCAGCAGGACGGCGAGCGGGTTGCCGTGCGGCGACCAGCCCAGCGCGAACGCGATCACCGTCAGCAGCACGACCTGCAGCACCTCGGTGACCAGTACCGCGAGGGTCTTCGCGGTCATCAGCCCCCAGCGGGGCAGCGGTGAGGCACCGAGGCGCTTGAGCACGCCGTACCGCCGCTCGAAGCCGGTCGCGATGGCCTGGCCGGTGAAGGCGGTGGACATCACGGCGAGCGCCAGAATGCCCGGCGCCAGGAAGTCGACGGACCTGCCCGCGCCGGTGTCCACGATGTCGACGGCGCTGAACAGCACCAGCAGCAGCGTCGGAATGATCACCGTCAGGAGCAGCTGCTCGCCGTTGCGCAGCAGCATCTGCGTCTCCAGCGCGGTCTGCGCACCGATCATGCGGGGCAGCGGGGCGGCCCCGGGCCGCGGGGCGTACGTACCGGCGCTCATGCGCGCAGCTCCTTGCCGGTCAGTTCCAGGAAGACGTCCTCCAGGGTGTGACGCTCGACGGAGATGCCCTCGGGCATCACGCCGTGCTGCGCGCACCAGGAGGTGACGGTGGCCAGCAGTTGTGGGTCGATCTGGCCGGTGATGCGGTAGGTGCCGGTGGTGGGCTCGGCCGCCTGCGTGCCGTCGGGCAGCGCCTTCAGCAGCGAGCCGAGGTCGAGACCGGGGCGGCCGGTGAAGCGCAGGGTGTTCTCGGCGCCGCCGCGGCACAGCAGCTCCGGGCTGCCCTGGGCGATGGCCCGGCCCGCGTCGATGATGGCGACCTCGTCGGCGAGCGCCTCGGCCTCGTCCATGAAGTGGGTGGTGAGGACGACCGATACGCCGTCTGCGCGCAGTTCCCGTACGAGATCCCAGGTGGAGCGGCGGGCCTGCGGGTCGAGGCCCGCGGTCGGCTCGTCCAGGAATACCAGCTCGGGGCGGCCGACGACGGCCATCGCCAGGGCGAGGCGCTGCTGCTGGCCGCCGGAGAGCCGGCGGTATGTCGTCCGGCCGCAGCTGCCGAGGCCGAGACGCTCGATCAGCGTGTCGACGTCGAGCGGGTGGGCGTGCAGTTTCGCCATGTGGCGGAGCATCTCGTCGGCGCGCGCTCCGGAGTAGACGCCACCCGACTGCAGCATCACGCCGATCCGGGGGCGGAGCTCCGCGGCGTCGGCGACCGGGTCGAGGCCGAGGACGCGTACGCTCCCGGCGTCGGGGCGGCGGTAGCCCTCGCAGGTCTCGATGGTGGTGGTCTTGCCGGCGCCGTTGGGGCCGAGGACGGCGGTGACCGTACCGGTGCGTACACCCAGGTCGAGGCCGTTCACCGCGGTCTTGGCGCCGTACCGCTTCACCAGGCCACGGATCTGCACGACCGGCTCGTTCTTCATGGCCGGTAAGTCTAGGCAGCGGCCCGGCGGGCGAGTCCCCGGGGGCCGGATTAGGTAACCCTTAGTGACGAACTCCACCGTTGATCGTTCCGGACCGTGGTTGTCAGGGCCGGAGGAATTACGCAACAATGGCGTTGTGAAATACCAGGGCGAGGCTCGACAGGAGGAACTCGCGACCGGCGAGCGCTCGACGCGCAACCGGGTCGCGCGCTCCATCCTGGACCACGGCCCGTCCACCGTCGCCGACCTGGCGAAGCGGCTCGGACTGACCCAGGCCGCCGTCCGCCGTCATCTCGATGCCCTCCTCTCCGACAATGTCGTCGAGGCCCGCGAGCAGCGGGTGTACGGGGCGCGGACCCGTGGCCGCCCGGCCAAGGTGTTCGCTCTGACCGACTGCGGCCGGGACGCCTTCGACCAGTCCTACGACAAACTTGCCGCCGACGCTCTTCGCTGGATCGCCGAGACCGCGGGCGATGAAGCGGTCGCCGTCTTCGCCCGTGCCAGGACCGCTGCCCAGTCAGTGGCCTACCGCAAGGCGATCGAGGCCGTGGACCCCGAGGAGCGCACCGAGGCGCTGGCCAAGGCCTTGTCCGCCGACGGGTACGCTGCTACGGCGCGCAGCGCGCCGGGCCCCCAGCAGGGCGAGCAGCTGTGCCAGCACCACTGCCCGGTCGCCCATGTCGCCGAACAGTTCCCGCAGCTGTGCGAGGCGGAGACGGAAATCTTCTCCAGCCTGCTCGGGACCCATGTGCAGCGTCTGGCCACCATCGCCCACGGCGACGGGGTGTGCACGACGTTCGTACCGCGCGGCGGACCCCCAACCGCACAGACCACCACATCAGCATCTGCAAGCACGGCCGGGAGGAACCCCGCATGACGCTCCCTACGGAGACTGCCCACCCTGAGCTCGAGGGTCTGGGTACGTACGAATTCGGCTGGGCCGACTCCGACGCGGCAGGCGCGGCGGCCAAGCGCGGCCTCTCCGAGGCTGTCGTACGTGACATCTCGGCGAAGAAGAACGAGCCCGAGTGGATGCTGAAGCTCCGCCTCAAGGGCCTGCGGCTGTTCGACAAGAAGCCCCTGCCGAACTGGGGATCGGACCTGTCGGGCATCGACTTCGACAACATCAAGTACTTCGTGCGGTCCACCGAGAAGCAGGCGGAGTCCTGGGAGGACCTGCCCGAGGACATCAAGAACACGTACGACAAGCTCGGCATCCCGGAGGCGGAGAAGCAGCGCCTGGTCGCCGGTGTCGCCGCGCAGTACGAGTCCGAGGTCGTCTACCACCAGATCCGTGAGGACCTGGAGGAGCAGGGCGTCATCTTCCTCGACACGGACACCGCGCTGAAGGAGCACCCGGAGCTCTTCAAGGAGTACTTCGGCACCGTCATCCCGGTCGGCGACAACAAGTTCGCCTCGCTGAACTCGGCCGTGTGGTCCGGTGGCTCGTTCATCTACGTGCCGAAGGGTGTCCACGTCGACATCCCGCTGCAGGCCTACTTCCGTATCAACACGGAGAACATGGGCCAGTTCGAGCGGACGCTGATCATCGTCGACGAGGACGCCTACGTCCATTACGTCGAGGGCTGCACCGCGCCGATCTACTCCTCGGACTCGCTGCACTCCGCCGTCGTCGAGATCATCGTGAAGAAGGGCGGCCGCTGCCGCTACACGACGATCCAGAACTGGTCGAACAACGTCTACAACCTGGTCACCAAGCGCGCCGTGGCGTACGAGGGCGCGACCATGGAGTGGGTCGACGGCAACATCGGCTCCAAGGTCACCATGAAGTACCCGGCCGTCTACCTGATGGGCGAGCACGCCAAGGGCGAGACGCTCTCCATCGCCTTCGCCGGCGAGGGCCAGCACCAGGACGCCGGATCCAAGATGGTCCACATGGCGCCGAACACCTCCTCCAACATCGTCTCCAAGTCGGTGGCGCGAGGCGGCGGCCGTACCTCGTACCGCGGCCTGGTCGAGATCGGCGAGGGCGCCGCGGGCTCCAAGTCCAACGTGCTGTGCGACGCGCTCCTGGTCGACACGATCTCCCGCTCCGACACGTACCCGTACGTGGACGTCCGTGAGGACGATGTGTCCATGGGTCACGAGGCCACTGTCTCCAAGGTCTCCGAGGACCAGCTCTTCTACCTGATGAGCCGCGGTCTGACCGAGTTCGAGGCCATGGCCATGATCGTGCGCGGCTTCGTCGAGCCGATCGCGCGCGAGCTGCCCATGGAGTACGCGCTTGAGCTCAACCGGCTGATCGAGCTGCAGATGGAGGGTTCGGTCGGCTAGTACAGCCTGACGACCGAATCCCCCGACTTTTGACAGAGAAAGCGAGCACTACGACAGCCATGGCTGAGGCTCAGAACATTCCGGCGGGGTCCACCACCACCGGGTCCATCGCGGTGGCCGCCGAGTCGACCGTCGCCACGCGCATGAGCGCGCCCCCGTCGTTCGACGTCGCGGACTTCCCGGTCCCGCACGGCCGCGAGGAGGAGTGGCGGTTCACGCCGCTGGAGCGGCTGCGCGGCCTGCACGACGGCACGGCCGTCGCGACCGGTGGCGCCGTCAAGGTCGAGGTCGACGTTCCCGAGGGTGTCACCGTCGAGACCGTCGGCCGCGACGATGCGCGGATCGGCAGGGCGGGCACCCCGGTGGACCGCGTCGCCGCTCAGGCGTACTCGTCCTTCGAGAAGGCCTCGGTCATCACGGTCGCCAAGGAGGCCGTGCTCGCCGAGCCGATCCGGATCGCGGTGCACGGCGAGGGCGGCGTGGCCTACGCCCACCAGGTCATCGAGCTGGGAGCCTTCGCCGAGGCCGTGGTCGTCATCGACCACACCGGTGACGCGGTCCTCGGGGGCAACGTCGACTACGTCCTCGGTGACGGTGCGAAGCTGACCGTCGTCTCCGTCCAGGACTGGGACGACACCGCCGTCCACGCCGCTCAGCACAACGCGCTGATCGGCCGGGACGCCACCTTCAAGTCGATCGTCGTCACCTTCGGCGGCGACCTGGTCCGCCTCCACCCGCGGGTCTCCTACGCGGGCACCGGCGGTGAGGCGGAGCTCTTCGGTCTGTACTTCACCGACAGGAGCCAGCACCAGGAGCACCGTCTCTTCGTCGACCACAACACCCCGCACTGCAAGTCCAACGCCGTCTACAAGGGCGCGCTCCAGGGCGACGGCGCGCACGCGGTGTGGATCGGTGACGTGCTCATCCAGGCCAGGGCCGAGGGCACCGACACCTACGAGATGAACCGCAACCTCGTCCTCACGGACGGCGCGCGGGTCGACTCGGTGCCGAACCTGGAGATCGAGACCGGCGAGATCGTCGGCGCCGGTCACGCCTCCGCGACCGGCCGCTTCGACGACGAGCAGCTCTTCTACCTGATGTCCCGCGGCATCCCGGCCGAGGAGGCCCGCCGGCTCGTCGTGCGCGGCTTCTTCGCCGAGCTGGTCCAGCAGATCGGTCTGCCGGACGTCGAGGCCCGTCTGCTCGACAAGATCGAGGCCGAGCTGAAGGCTTCCGTCTGATGGCCTTCGTCAGAGTCTGTGCGCTGAGCGAGCTGGAAGAGGACACCCCGAAGCGGGTGGAACTCGACGGAACGCCGGTCTCTCTCGTCCGTACCGAGGGGGAGGTGTTCGCGATCAACGACATCTGCTCGCACGCGAACGTCTCACTGTCCGAGGGAGAGGTCGAGGACTGCATGATCGAGTGCTGGCTGCACGGCTCCAGTTTCGACCTGCGTACCGGCAAGCCGTCCGGCCTTCCCGCGACGCGCCCCGTCCCCGTATACCCCGTCAAGATCGAAGGGGACGATGTGCTCGTCTCCGTCACCCAGGAGTCCTGAGTCACCCATGGCAACGCTTGAAATCCGCGACCTGCACGTCTCCGTCGAGGCCGACAACGCCACGAAGGAGATCCTCAAGGGCGTCGACCTGACCGTGAAGCAGGGCGAGACGCACGCCATCATGGGCCCCAACGGGTCCGGCAAGTCGACCCTCGCGTACTCCCTCGCAGGTCACCCCAAGTACACGATCACCAGCGGCACGGTGACCCTGGACGGCGAGGACGTCCTCGCGATGACCGTCGACGAGCGCGCCCGCGCCGGCCTGTTCCTGGCCATGCAGTACCCGGTCGAGGTTCCCGGTGTCTCGGTCTCCAACTTCCTGCGTACCTCCGCCACCGCCGTCCGCGGCGAGGCGCCCAAGCTGCGTACGTGGGTGAAGGAGGTCAAGGAGACGATGGCCGACCTCCAGATGGACCCCGCGTTCGCCGAGCGCAACGTCAACGAGGGCTTCTCCGGCGGTGAGAAGAAGCGCCACGAGATCCTTCAGCTGGAGCTTCTCAAGCCCAAGGTCGCGATCCTCGACGAGACCGACTCCGGCCTCGACGTCGATGCCCTGCGCGTCGTCTCCGAGGGCGTCAACCGGGTGCGCGAGACCGGCGAGGTCGGCACGCTGCTGATCACGCACTACACGCGGATCCTCCGTTACATCAAGCCCGACTTCGTGCACGTCTTCGCCAACGGCCGTATTGCCGAGTCCGGCGGCGCCGAGCTCGCCGACAAGCTGGAGAACGAGGGCTACGAGGCATATGTGAAGGGTGGCGCTTCCGCGTGACACAGCTGCCGGGCCTCCTCGACACCGAGGCGATCCGCAAGGACTTCCCCCTGCTGGATCGTACGGTCCACGACGGGAAGAGGATCGTTTACCTGGACAGCGCGGCGACTTCGCAGAAGCCGCGCCAGGTCCTCGACGCGCTCAGCGAGTACTACGAGCGGCACAACGCCAATGTCCACCGCGGCGTGTACACGATCGCGGAGGAGGCCACGGCGCTGTACGAAGGCGCCCGTGACAAGGTCGCCGCCTTCATCAACGCGCCGAGCCGCAACGAGGTGATCTTCACCAAGAACGCCTCGGAGTCGCTCAACCTCGTGGCCAACATGCTCGGCTGGGCCGACGAGCCCTACCGGGTGGACCACGAGACGGAGATCGTCACCACGGAGATGGAGCACCACTCCAACATCGTGCCGTGGCAGCTGCTCGCGCAGCGCACCGGTGCGAAGCTGAAGTGGTTCGGCATCACCGACGACGGCCGCCTCGACCTGTCCAACATAGACGAGATCATCACGGAGAAGACGAAGATCGTCTCCTTCACGCTGGTCTCCAACATCATGGGCACGATCAACCCGGTCGAGAAGATCGTCCGCCGCGCCCAGCAGGTCGGCGCGCTGGTCTGCATCGACGCATCGCAGGCGGCCCCGCACATGGTGCTCGACGTGCAGGCGCTGCAGGCCGACTTCGTGGCCTTCACCGGCCACAAGATGGTCGGCCCGACCGGCATCGGCGTGCTCTGGGGGCGGCAGGAGCTCCTGGAGGACCTGCCGCCGTTCCTCGGTGGCGGCGAGATGATCGAGACCGTGTCGATGCACTCGTCGACGTACGCCCCGGCGCCGCACAAGTTCGAGGCGGGTACGCCCCCGATCGCGCAGGCCGTCGGCCTCGGCGCGGCTGTGGACTACCTCTCCGCGATCGGCATGGACAAGATCTTCCGGCACGAGCACGCGATCACCGAGTACGCGGTGAAGCGCCTCCTGGAGGTTCCGGACCTGAAGATCATCGGTCCGTCCACCGCGGAGGACCGCGGCGCCACGATCTCCTTCACGCTCGGCGACATCCACCCGCACGACGTGGGCCAGGTCCTCGACGAGCAGGGCATCGCGGTCCGCGTCGGACACCACTGCGCGCGGCCGGTCTGCCTGCGGTACGGAATTCCTGCGACGACGCGAGCGTCGTTCTATCTGTACTCCACGCCGGCCGAGGTCGACGCCCTGGTGGACGGTCTGGAGCACGTACGGAACTTCTTCGGCTGAGGGTTGACTGGTGAAGCTTGATTCGATGTACCAGGAAGTAATCCTGGACCACTACAAGCACCCCCACGGGCGCGGTCTGCGGGACGGCGACGCCGAGGTGCACCACGTCAACCCGACGTGTGGAGACGAGATCACGCTCCGGGTGAAGTACGACGGCGAGACCATTGCCGATGTGTCGTACGAGGGCCAGGGCTGTTCCATCAGTCAGGCCAGCGCCTCCGTGATGAACGAGCTGCTGGTCGGCAAGGAGCTGGGCGAGGCGCAGAAGATCCAGGAGACCTTCCTGGAGCTGATGCAGTCGAAGGGCCAGCTCGAGCCGGACGACGCGATGGAGGAGGTGCTGGAGGACGCGGTCGCGTTCGCCGGTGTCTCGAAGTACCCGGCCCGGGTCAAGTGCGCGCTGTTGAGCTGGATGGCGTGGAAGGACGCGACGGCGAAGGCGCTGTCCGAAGGGAACATGGCATGAGCGATCACGGCACGCCAGAGGTGCTGACCACCAAGCCGGCCTCCGAGGAGGAGGTCCGCGAGGCGCTGTACGACGTCGTCGACCCCGAGTTGGGCATCGATGTCGTCAACCTGGGCCTGATCTACGGCATCCACATCGACGACGCGAACATCGCCACCCTCGACATGACCCTGACGTCCGCGGCCTGCCCGCTGACCGATGTCATCGAGGACCAGGCGAAGTCCGCGACCGACGGCCTCGTCAACGAGCTGCGGATCAACTGGGTCTGGATGCCGCCGTGGGGCCCGGACAAGATCACGGACGACGGACGCGAGCAGCTGCGCGCGCTCGGCTTCAACGTCTGATCCTCTGCGCTTCCGAACGGCCTCCGGCTCGAGCCGGAGGCCGTTCGGCGTTGTTCGTCCGCCGGTTGCGACTCCCGCTCCGTCCGGTACACCGTCAACGGCCTGCGGACGAGCGCGGCTTCGCGATTCTGTGTGGCGAACGGCCATGACCGCCGGGCAGGCTGGCGGTCATGGCCGTTTCCTTCTACTCCGTCGTCGTCGACGCCCATGATCTGCCGTCGCAGGCCCGGTTCTGGTGCCGGGTGCTCGACTGGACGGTGCTCTTCGAGGCCGACGGCGAGATCGTCATCGGCGCCGACAAGGGCGCCGTGCCCGGCATTACCTTCGTCCAAGTACCGGAGGAGAAGACGGTCAAGAACCGGCTGCACATCGATCTCGTCCCCGACGACCAGGCCGTGGAGGTCGCGCGGATCATCGGCCTCGGGGCCACCCGGCTGGACGTCGGCCAGGCGGCCGATGCGGGCTGGGTGGTGCTGGCGGACCCCGAGGGGAACGAGTTCTGCGTGCTGAGACCGAAGAACTCGCTCATCGACTGAGTGGCGTGACCCGCGCTCACGGACCGAACTGCGGGGGCGCGGCGGCTGCTTCGGCGAGGACCGGGCCCAGGTTCTCGCTGCGCATCCGCCGGTCCACGTACAGCAGCCCGATCACCAGCTGCGGGAACGTCGCCGAGACGAGCTGGCCGATCAGCTGGCCCAGCAGCATGGCCACCAGGTAGCCGCTGACGGCGACGACGACGGCCGCGACGCTCGGGTCCGAGTCCAGGCTCGCTGTGCTGAGCATGCCCGGGAACAGGCCGAGGAACGAGAACGGCACCTGAATGAGGTAGCTCGCCACCGCCGCCATGATCAGCGCCAGCAGCGAGATGCCGAAGATCCGCCACCAGTCGCCGCGCACCAGCTGCGAGGAGCGGCGCAGCGCCGCGACCGGGCTCTGCCCCTCGAAGACGACGGCGGAGGGTGCCAGGGAGAACTTCACCCAGAGCCAGGCCGCCAGCGGGAACGTCGCCAGGGCGCCGAGGAAGCTGAACGGAATCAGCGCCGTGGCGCCGGACCCGGCATCCAGGGTGACGGCCGCGACGACGGCGGACACCATGGTGACAATCATGAAGACCAGTGGGATCAATGTGATCAGTCCGGTCAGGATCACCGTGCCGATGACCGCCGGTACGCGTGCCCAGGCCCGGCGCCAGATGATGCCGAACGTGGTCCGCCGCCCCAGGACCGCGTCCTGCAGGACCGCCGGTACGGTCGCGTACATCATGGCGGTGCCGATCATGAGTGACAGAAGAGCGACCAGCCAGACGGCGCCGAAGGCGATCACCAGCGGGGCGATGTCCTCCGTGGGCGCGCTCTCCTCGGCGGAGAGCTCGACGACCCGGTGCAGATGGTCGCTGACCGCGGAGTACGCGATCGCGACCGCCGCGCCGACCACGATGACGGCCCCGCCGTACACGGCCGCACCGATGCCGAAGAGCTGCTTCCAGTAGCGGCCCATCGTGGAGAACGCGCCGCCGAGGATGTCCCCGAGGTTCAGCGGCGCGAGCGGTATCACTCCTGGCTTCGGCGGCGGCATCCAGCCGCCCCATCCCGGCGGTCCGGGGGGTCCTCCGTACGGCACTCCTCCGTACGGAGGTCCCGGAGGACCGCCGCCCCACCCTGCGTCCTGCGTCACTGCTGCTCCGTCGTGTCGGGGTACATGTGCTGGCCGGGACACGGTAGCGCTCCTGGTGGAGCAGTGGATCCCTTCTGCGCACCGGGTTATGTGTACGGGTGTACGCAACGATGCGTACTCTCGTACACATGGGATACGGACTGCTGGCCGCGGCCATCGCGGCGGAGGTGGCCGGGACGACGGCCATGAAGTACAGCGAGGGCTTCACCCGGCTCTGGCCCTCGCTCATCACCGTCGTCGGCTATCTGCTCGCCTTCTCGCTGCTCGCACAGACCCTGAAGACGCTGTCCATGGGCACCGCCTATGCCATCTGGGCCGGGATCGGCACGGCGGCGGTCGCCGCCATAGGGGTCCTCTTCATGGGCGAGTCCGGAAACCTGGTCAAGATGGCGGGCATCGCGCTGATCATCGCCGGTGTGGTCGTGCTCAACCTGGGCGGAGCGCACTGATGATCCGCCGGTACGACCCCGAGCGGCGCGGCCGCATCATCGATGCGGCGATCCGGGTGGTCGGTACCAAAGGCATCGCGGGGCTCAGTCACCGGTCCGTCGCCGCGGAGGCGGATGTGCCGCTCGGCTCGACGACGTATCACTTCGCCTCGCTCGACGAGCTGCTGGTCGCCGCGCTGCGCCGCTCGAACGAGAATTTCTCCCGGGCCATGCGGGAGAGCGAGGCCCTCCTCGCTCCGGACGCGGATCTCGCCGAGGCGCTGGCCCGGCTGCTGGAGGAGTGGTTTTCCGGCGGGCGCGGGCGCCTGGAGCTGGAGTACGAGCTCTACCTCGCCGCGCTGCGCCGACCCGTGCTGCAGCCGGTCGCCGCGGAGTGGACGGATGTCACCGCCGAGCTGCTGGCCGGGCGCACCGACCCGGCCACCGCGCGGGCACTGATCGCACTGATGGACGGGATCTGTCTGCAGGTGCTGCTGACGGGCGGGAGTTACGACGCGGCGTACGCGCGGGAGATGCTGGCGCGGATCATCGGCTGACCACGTCGGCCGCCCCGGGGTGTCGGCGGGTCGGCCCGGGGCGGGCGTCGGGATGTCAGCGGCGGACCGCCGCCAGGGCCGCCTGCACGCTCGCCTCGATGTCCGTGATCGGATACAGCGCCTCGTGGATCGTCCGGTCCCGGTCCACCACCAGGGTGAGCCGCTTCAGCCGGCTGACTCCCGCCGCCCGGAACGTCGGCAGCCGCAGCGCCGCCGCCAGCTCAAGTTCCGCATCGGACAGCAGCGGGAAGCGCAGCCCCTCCGCGTCCGCGAACGCCCGCTGCTCGTCGGGGCGTTGGGTGGACACCCCGTGCACCGTCGCCCCCGCTGCGGTGAACTCGGCCAACTGATCGCGGTACGTGCAGGATTCGAGGGTGCATCCGCTCGCGCCCGGGATCTCGGCCCAGCCCGGCGGGTAGGCTTCCCGGCGGGCGTACGCGCCGGGGAAGCAGTACAGGACGGTGGACCGGGTGTCGGCGACCGGGTCGCTCAAAACGCCGTCGTGGTTGAGGAGTTGAAGCTCCGGCAGGCGGGTGCCCACCAGGGCGTGCACCCGCGCCACCTCCTTGGACGCCTCCGTGGCCGTCGCCATCGTCTCCCCGTCTCCCATCACCCAGGTGTCGCCCCAGTCCTGGAGCGCGATCAGTACCGGCAGCAGCGCGCGGCCGCGCGGGGTGAGCCGGTACTCGTACCGGACGGGGCGGTCCTGGTACGGATCCCGGGACAGCACGCCCGCGTCCACCAGCAGCCGCAGCCGCTCGGTGAGCACCTTGCGGGACGCACCCAGCTCGTGCTGGAGCGCGTCGAAGCGGTGCACCCCGCGCGCGGTGTCGCGCACGATCAGCAGGGTCCACCAGTCGCCGACGACATCGAGGGCCTGGGCGATCGCGCAATCGGCGTCGGACAGGCTGGTGCGCTGCGGCATGGCTTCGTCTTCTTCCGTTCTTGCTCGTGCAGAGGTCGCCCCTTACCGGATTGACCTGTGCAAGGCATGCTGTCATAGTCCGTTCCCAAAGGGAACTCACTGGGGAGGGGTGCTGCGGATGAGGATCTTCGGGATGGTGCGGGACGTACCACGGACGGTACGGCTGCTGACCTTGGGGGCCTTCTTCAACGGAGTCGTCAGCTTCACCTTCGTCTATCTCTTCGTCTATCTGACCGGACCGCGCGGACTCACCGTGCCGCAGGCCGGAGTGATCGCGGGCATCGGCGGCATCGGCCTGGTCGCCGGTAACTTCACCGGCGGATGGTTCGGCGACCACTACGGTCACCGCCGGATGCTGCTGATGGGCGCGCTGGTGAGCGGCGCGGCGCTCGTCACCCTGCCGGTCCTGCCGGTCGTGGCGATGTACGGGGTGCTGCCGCTCGCGCAGTACGCGGCAGGCGTCGTACGCACTGCCAACGCGGCCCTCGTCGCCGTCTCCGTTCCCGAGGGCGGCAGGCGCCAGAGCTTCGCCCTGATGCGCGCCGGGAGCAACGCCGCCTTCGCCGTCGGCCCGCCGCTCGGCGCACTGATCGCCGCCCACTTCTCGTACGGCCCGCTGTTCGTCGCCGACGGCCTCGGGACGCTGCTCTTCGCCGCCTACGCATCGAAGGTGCTCCCGGCGCGCGGCACCGTGCACACCCGGCCGGCGCACGATCCCGACGCGCCCGGGCTCTGGCGGGAGCTGTCGGTCAGGCCTGCGGTGCTGGTGCTGCTCGCCGCGAGCCTCTGCGCCGACTTCGTCTACCGGCAGCAGTACTCCACCCTGCCCGTATTCCTCGCCGATCACGGCCGCAGCGCCCAGTTCTACGGGTGGCTGCTCGCCATCAACGGCGGCATCATCCTCTGCCTGGAACTCCCGGTGGCGCACGCGCTGCGCCGACGGGCTCCGCTGAGCATCGTGGGCACCGGGCTGCTGCTGGTGGGGCTCGGATTCGCGGCACTGATCCCGGGGGCCGGCGTGCTGTTCGCTGTCACCATGATGGTGTCGCTGACCGCGGGCGAGGTCCTGTACAAGTCCACCGCCACGGCGTACGTCGCCGACCAGGCACCCGGCCATGTGCAGGGCCGCTTCCAGAGCCTGTACGCGGGGGCGTCCATCAGCGGCCAGGTGCTGGCCCCGCCGCTCGGCGGCGCGCTCTACGCGGCCGCACCCGAGCTGCTCTGGCCGGTGTGCGCGGTGCTGGCCGGCGGTGCGGGGATGGCGGTGCTGGCGGCGCGGCGGCTGCGGGGGCCGGTGGGCGTGGTGTCCCCGGCGCGGACTCCGATGCCCGAGCGACAGGCGCAGCCCGGCTGACCAGGTGGTCCGGGCGGGTGGGGCCCCGCCGCGACCATCCGGCGAGACCGGTTGGCTCCGGCGGGGCCCTGCCGGTTAGGTTCGTGTCATGACCGACACGACTTCCCGCACCACCGGCGCCGTCGCCGCCGGCCTCGCCACCATCGCCGGCGACGGTTCCGTTCTCGACACCTGGTTCCCCGCCCCCGAGCTCTCCACCGGGCCCGGCCCGGCCGGAACCGAACGGCTCACCCCCGACCAGGCCGTGAACCTCCTCGGCGAGGGCGCGGCCAAGGCTGTCGGCGTGGACGCCCGCCGTGGTGTCGAGGTCGTCGCCGTGCGCACGGTCATCGCCTCGCTCGACGACAAGCCGCTCGACGCCCACGACGCGTACCTGCGCCTGCACCTCCTCTCGCACTGTCTCGTCCAGCCGCACGGCCAGAACCTGGACGGCGTCTTCGGCCTCCTGACCAACGTCGCCTGGACGTCGCTCGGTCCGGTCGCCGTCGACGACCTGGAGAAGGTGCGGCTGAACGCCCGCGCCGACGGCCTGCACCTCCAGGTCACCTCGGTCGACAAGTTCCCCCGGATGACGGACTACGTTGCCCCGAAGGGCGTCCGGATCGCCGACGCCGACCGGGTCAGGCTCGGCGCGCACCTCGCCGCCGGTACGACGGTCATGCATGAGGGCTTCGTCAACTTCAACGCCGGCACGCTTGGCACGTCGATGATCGAGGGTCGCATCTCCGCGGGCGTCGTCGTCGGCAACGGCTCCGACATCGGTGGCGGTGCCTCGACGATGGGTACCCTCTCCGGCGGCGGCAAGGAGCGCATCGTCATCGGTGAGCGCTGCCTGATCGGCGCCGAGGCGGGCGTCGGGATCGCGCTCGGCGACGAGTGCGTCGTCGAAGCGGGGCTGTATGTCACCGCGGGTACGCGCATCACCCTGCCGGACGGCCAGATCGTCAAGGCGCGGGAGCTCTCCGGTGCCTCGAACATCCTCTTCCGCCGCAACTCGGTCACCGGCGCCGTCGAGGCCCGCCCGAACAATGCGGTGTGGGACGGTCTCAACGCGGTCCTGCACAGCCACAACTAGGGCGCGTTTCGACAACCCCGTCTGCCAGGCGGCAGACGGGGGGACGACGCTACTTCAGAAACACGCCCTGGCGTGTAGCGGCGAGGAGTTCCTCGTACGCCTTCCGCAGCCCGTCGGCCGCCTCGCGCCCGGCGGGCTGCAGCGGTTCCCGGACCGGTCCGGCGCCGAGCAGCGCCTTGGCCGTCACGGTGCCGGGCAGCCCGGACGACATCATCAACTCGGCCAGCGGAACGGTCAGCCGATTGAGCCGGGCCGCCTCGGCGGTGTCCCCGGCGTCGAAAGCGTCCAGGACCGCCCGCAGCTGCCGGGGCGCCACATTGGCGACCGTACTCACATAGCCCGCCGCGCCCACCGCGTACAGCGGCAGGTTGAGCTCCTCGCAGCCCGAGTAGTACGAGAGCGAGCCCGCGCCGATCACCTTCGTCGAGCCGAGCAGGTCGTACGCGCAGTCCTTCACCGCCACGATGCGCGGATGGTCCGCGAGCCGCAGCAGGGTCTCCGGTTCGATGCGGGTGCCGGTGCGGCCGGGGATGTCGTACAGCATCAGAGGAACGCCGGTCGCGTCGGCGATGCGCCTGAAGTGTGCCTCGACGGCGGGCTGCGGCGGTCTGCTGTAGTAGGGCGTCACGACCAACAGGCCGTCCGCGCCCGCCCGTTCGGCCTGCTGGGCAAGCTCGACGGTGTGCCGGGTGTCCGCACTGCCCACCCCGGCGACCAGCGGCACACTTGCGCCGACCGCCTCACGGACCGCGCGCAGCAGCGCGGTCTTCTCGGCGTCGGTGGTGGTCGGGGACTCGCCGGTGGTGCCGCTGAGTACCAGGCCGTCGCAGCCGTCGGCGACGAGACCGGCGGCGTGGGTCCCGGCAGCGTCCAGGTCCAGCTCGCCGTCGGCGGTGAACGGCGTGATCATGGCGCAGAGGGCGCGGCCGAAGGGGGCTGCGGGGGTGGCTGGGGCTTCAGGGGGTGTCATGTCCGAAGTGTCCGCCGCCCCGACCGTGAAGGTCTACTTAGTTCTGCTTGAGGTGAAGGAGTAGAAATGCTCAACCATTGGTCTGAGGGCCGGGACCGCGGTCTGGCATGATCGAACGCCTATGCGGCAGGCCGATGCGGGGGCGGGTGCACGGATATGCGGGGACCGGGGGGTACCAGGACGGGCACCGGAGCGCGGAGAGGGTTGGGGCGTGCTTCGAAAGGAGCGTCGTCCGCCCGGCAGGCGGGACGTTCGAAACACGCGCTGGTGGCCGCCTGCTTCGCCGGGGCGCTGGCTCTGACGCTGTCGGGATGCGCCGGATTTCTCGTACCGGCGGGCGAGGGTGAGCCGGAGCCGACTCCGAGCGCGTCGTACACGCCGGACGTGCACGCGGACAAGCTGGATCCGTCCGACCTGGCCATCGCCCCGCCCCCCGACCGGCCGCCCCCAGGGGGCGTTCCTGGCCCCACGCCCACCCCGAGCGCCGTCGTCACCGGCGACTGCCCGTCCTCCGGCGTCGTCGTGGACATGGGTGAGGTGCAAGCGGCGCTGGGCCACCGGGCCGTGTCGCTCACCCTCACCAACTGCGGCAGCAAGCCGTTCCGAGTGGACGGCTACCCGTCCGTGCGGGCCCTGGACGACGAGGGAGATCCGCTGCCGGTTCCGGTGAACCCGGGCTCGTCGTACATGGGGACCGACCGGGGGCCGAAGGAGGTCATGCTGAAGCCGGGGGAGGCGCTGAACGCGCTGCTCGCCTGGGTGTCCACCCCGACCGGCGGCGACCTCATCGAGGGCGACGCGCTGGCGATCGCGCCGGCTCCGGGGCTGGAGGCGCGGACGTTCCCGCTGGAGGGGAGCGACGTACGGCTGCTCGACGAGCTGAACATGACAGCCTGGCGAGCCGTTTCGCCCCCGTATGCCCCGGGCGGGGATCAGAGGGCGAGCTTGAAGCCTTCGTGGCTGCGGGCGAAGCCCAGCGACTCGTAGAACCGGTGCGCGTCCGTGCGCCGCTTGCTGCTGGTCAGCTGCACCAGCCCGCACCCCCGCAGCCGGGCCCGGTCGACGGCTTGTTTCATCAGCTCCCGACCCAGTCCGCCGCCCCGCCGGTCCGCCCTGATCCGTACCGCCTCGATCAGCGCCCGCTCCTCGCCGTGCCTGCCGAGCCCCGGTATGTACGTCACCTGCAGGCAGCCCAGCACGGTGTCGCCGTCCACCAGCACCAGCACCTCGTTGCGTGGGTCGCTCTCGATGGCGGCGAAGGCCTTCTCGTACGCCTCGTCGACCACGACCGAGGCCGGGGCGACGACCCGCCCCTCGTCGGCGAGGAGCGCGAGGACGGCGGGCAGGTCGGGGCGGGTGGCGACGCGGAGGATCATGCTCCGGAGTCTGGCACGGGCGCCGGAGAGGCCAGTGGCCGGATGCCGGTGCGGCCCCGTGACCGAGCAGTAGGGTGTGCGTGGCCCCGGCCATCGGTCCCGGGGATCAACGGGCATGTCGTCGTTGCCTCCCTCCTCCGCCCTGCAGCTGCACACACCCAGCCCCGCCGAGCGGTCCGGAACGGTGGCCGATGCGGGCGCCGGGGAGAGATCCATGCGCGTCAATCTCTTGGTTGTGTAAGCGAGTTGCCGGGTCTCCCCGGGCGGCGGCCCGCCCTCTGTTGCATGAACCAGGCGGCATCGGGCGAAAAGCGTCTACGCTTGGGCGGCCTGAGTCCGACCGGCACATCAGGGCGGGAGAAGGTGCGTCCCCGAGCCCCGTGACGCTGCCCCCACTGCCGGCCGGACTGAAACCCGTCGCCCGAGGAGAACCACCTGATGTCCGCAGAGCGCCCCACCCTGCCGCCGGTACGGCTGCACACCGAGGCGGAGCTGGCACGGGACGCGCTCGTCGCTCCGCTGCTCGCCCGCGCAGTCCGGCTCGCCCGCTGGGCGGGACCGGAGACCCGGGTCGGCGCCGGTGGCGAGCTCGTCGAAGCACAGCTGCCCGCGGCGGCCGAGCACCTCGGGCTGGCGGCGGACGAGGACGGTGCAGCGGAGGCCAGTGAGGCATGGCGGCTCGCGGTCGACACCGGGCTCCTCGACGTCCACGAACCGGAGGTCGACGCGGAGGAGGACGACGCGGAGGGGACCGTGTCCGCGGGCGAGAATCTGGGGCTGCTGACCGGCGGCTCTCCGCAGGATGTCCTCGCGATCTGGCTCGACGGCCTGGAAGCCGTGCACGCCGATGCCACCGCGCCCTTCTTCGACGACCTCGACGACCTCGTCGGCGAGGACGGCTCGATCGACCTCGACGCCCTGGACTGGGACCCGGAGGCGGAAGCCGAATTCCTCGACGGCGTGCTCGGTAACCTGTACCTGCTCACGGTCGGTGACGGCGGCGGCAGCGAGGCACCCGTCCCGCTGCCCGCGCTCGCCGCGTCGGTGATCGTGCCCGACGACATGGGCGAGCCCACCGACGACATCCTGGAGCAGGTGTCGGCGGCGATGATGCGCCTCGACGACCAGTTCCGGCTCCTCGAGCTGATCGGGCTCGTCGCCTACCAGCCGATGGACGAGGCGTTGCTCGTCGAGGAGGGCGACCCGGCGGAGCCGCCCGCCGACGACGAGGACGTCAGCCGGTACGGCATGGTGGAGCTGACCCCCCTCGGTCTGTACGGCATCCGGGCCCGGATGCTGGAAGCCGGTGTCGACGCCCCCGCGATCGGCGATCTCGCCGACAAGGACGCCGACGCGCTCCTCGGGGGCGTCGCGTACTACCCGGAGGCGGCGGCCCGCAGCGAGGTCGAGCAGTGGCTGGCCCGCCGCGGGGCGGACGGCGCCGCGGCCGAACTGCTGGACGCCGCTCGCGGCGCGGACCAGCAGGCCCCGCTCCGCCGGCTGCACTGCCAGCAGGCCCTCGCCCTGGTCGGCGCGGAGGCGGAGCCCGCGGTCCGCGCGGTGCTCGACGAGCCGGAGCTGGGCGGCCTCGCCCGGGTCTGGCTCGCGGAGCACGGCGCGGCGGATGTGCCCCCGCCGCCGGAGTCGATGATCTTCTGGCTCGCTATCGACACGATTGCCGCGCAGCTGGAAGCGGCCGGCGACCTGGACGAGCTCCAAGGACTGGTTGAAGGGCTGTCCGGCCAGCACAGCGGCTTCTTCGACCAGGCGTGGCGGGTGGAGCACCCCGCGACGGCGGACGTCCTGGAGGCGATGGGGCGGCTGCACGGTGACAAGAAGAAGGCGAAGGACGCCCGCAAGGCGGCGTTCAAGGCGCGGTCGCGGTCGGGCGGCTGAAGCGGGATACGGCGGCCGGGGCGGGCAGCCGAGGAAATGACGGCGGTAGGAACTCCGTGAAGGTTCACAGGAAGCGTGCCATTCGAAGTCGCCGTCAGTTCAACTTCCGTTAGCGCAGGGGCGGGAGCGTGACCCCGCAACCCACCCGCCCCAGCTGCACCAGGAGTTCGTGATGCCCTTCACGCGCAGGGAATTCACCAAGCAGTCCGCCCTCACCGGTGCCGGCATTGCCCTGACGGGTACCGTCGCCGCCCTGGCCACCGCCCCCGGAGCCCTTGCCGCCGAGGATTCCCGCCAGGGTCACGACGACGACCCGGATCACGGTCAGAACGACGAACCCGGCTACGGGGCGCTGGTCCCCGACCCGAAGGGCATACTCGCGCTTCCCGCCGGATTCTCGTACCGCATCATCACGCACAGCGGTGTCACCAAGCTGGAATCCGGCGAGTACACCCCCTCCAACCACGACGGCACGGCCACCTTCGAGGGCCCGCGCGGCGTCACCCTGCTGGTCAACAACCACGAGCTGAGCGGCACCCGGGCCGGCTGGGAGCACCCGGTCCCGCTCACCGAGGGTCTCGTCTATGACCCGATCGCCGCCGGTGGCTGCACCGTGGTCGAGACCCGCCGCGACGGCCACACCGCCGAGTGGGTCGGCATCGCCGGCACGTCCACCAACTGCGCCGGTGGCGCCACCCCGTGGGGCACCTGGCTCACCTGCGAGGAGACCGAGGACAGGGCCGGCAAGAACGGTCTGCTGAAGGACCACGGCTACGTCTTCGAGGTCGACCCGTACGACAAGCGCGCCAACCGCGACCCGCGTCCCATCAAGGCGTTCGGCCGGTACGCCCACGAGGCCGTCGTCGTCGACCCGAAGCGCGGCCACGCCTACCTGACCGAGGATGCGGCCGGTCCCAATGGGCTGCTCTACCGCTGGGTCCCGCCGCACGGCTTCAAGCACGGCCGCGGCCAGCTGCGCACGCTCGCCGACGACGCCGGTGTCCTCCAGGCCACCAAGTGCTTCGACAGCAGTGGTCAGTTCGTCGACGACCTGTCCCGCGCCACGAAGATCGGCACCGTGTACGGCGTGGACTGGGTCGACGTCGTCGACCGTGACGCCAAGACCGTCTCCGTGCGCAAGCAGTTCGGCAACCAGGACGTCACCCGTGCCCGCAAGCTCGAAGGCATGTGGTGGGGTGACGGCGGCGCGTACATCGTCTCCTCGTTCGCCCGCGCGGAGAGCCCCGTCCAGCACGACGGCCAGGTCTGGTTCTACGACCCGAAGCGCCGCACGCTGACGCTGAAGGTGCTCCTCGGGGTGAACGCCGACCCGTCGAAGGACGGCGCGTTCGACGGCCCGGACAACATCACCGTCTCGCCCTACGGCGGTCTGGTCATCGCCGAGGACGGCGAGGGCATCCAGCACCTCTTCGGGGCGACCGAGAGCGGCCGTACGTACCCGATCGCGCGCAACGAGCTGAACGCAGGCACCGCTGAGAAGCCGGAGTACAGCGAGTTCACCGGGGTCACCTTCTCGCCTGACGGGAAGACGCTGTTCGCCAACATCCAGACGCCCGGCATCATGCTCGCCATCACCGGCCCGTGGAAGCGCCAGCCGAACCGGTAATGACGCCGCGCGGGTACCCGATGAAAAGCCTTGGTGCGTCCGGGGGTTGATCCTCTAGGTTGCTGTCCGTGTCCAGGTGCGAAGGCAGGACCTACTTCCAAGGGGGAGACTGCGGGTCCGAGTCCCGCCGCCGGTTTTCCGACCGGTGAGGTTCAGGGGAGGAACGCCCTCGTCGGTTCCGCCGACTGCGATCTCTGGGCACAGACAACCTCACGAACTGCATGCACCTCCCGGTGCGCAGGCTGCGGCTACTTCTTCGAAACAAGTTCCGCCGTCGCCGACTCTGATCTCGGGAGGCGCAGCGCCGGTGGTGCCCGGTGCGCAGGCGACGGCTACTTCATGTGAACTGACGGTTACGGGTTCAAGTCCCGTCCGGCCGCGGCCGGTAGCTCAACTGGGTAGAGCATCAGAAATGCCGTCGCCGCCTTTTGATCTCGGGCACCGCACGCGCTGTTCCTTCTCCGAATGAATTCGGGGGAATTCATCATGACCCGCTTCAACACCCGTACGGTCAAGCCCCGTGTTGCCTCGCCCGTGCAGTCCACCGGGCGTACCGCGCCCACCTGCCAGGGCGGCCGCGGATATCTTCGCGACAACCGCTCCGAGCTCTTTCTGCTCGCGGTCGCCAATTTTGTTTCGCAGCAGACCTTTTACGAGAACGCCGAGCAGCGCGACAACCGTTTCGCGGAGCTGGTGCGTATCCTCGCCGTCGGCGACCCCGAGTGGACCGCCGGCCTGCTGGGGTGGCTGCGCTGCGAGGGCGGGATGCGGACCGCGTCGATCGTCGGCGCCGCCGAGTACGTGAAGGCGCGGCTCGACGCGGGTGCCGAGGACGGACCGTCCAACCGGCAGGTCGTCGACTCCGTCCTGCTGCGCGCCGACGAGCCCGGTGAGCTGCTCGGGTACTGGACCTCGCGATACGGCCGCGCTGTGCCGAAGCCCGTCAAGCGCGGGATCGCCGATGCCGTACGCCGCCTCTACCACGCGACGTCGCTGCTGAAGTACGACACCGCGTCCAAGGGCTACCGCTTCGGCGACATCCTGAACCTGGTGCACGCCGTGCCCGACCCGGAAAAGGCAGGGCAGGGCGAGCTGTTCCGTTACGCGCTCGATCGCAGGCACCACCCGGAGGCGGCGGTTCCGCCCGCCTCGAACCGCATCCTCACCGCCCACCGGGCGCTGATGGAGCTGCCGGTCGAGGAGCGGCGGGCCGTCGTGACCGCACCCGGTGGGGCCGGCCGACTGGCCGCGGCGGGCATGACGTGGGAGGCACTCGCGGGCTGGCTGCAGGGTCCGATGGACGCCGCGGCCTGGGAGGCGGTCATCCCGTCGATGGGGGCGATGGCACTCGTCCGCAACCTGCGGAATTTCGACGAGGCCGGTGTCTCGGACGAGGCCGCCGCCCGGGTGGCGGCGAAGATCTCCGACCCGGCCGTGGTCGCCGCATCGCGGCAGTTCCCGTTCCGCTATCTCGCCGCGTACCGGCACGCTCCGTCGCTGCGCTGGGCCTACCCGCTGGAGCAGGCGCTCGGCCACTCGCTGGCTCAGGTCCCCGCCCTGCACGGGCGGACGCTGATCCTGGTCGACCGCTCGGGCTCGATGTGGTCGCCGCTCTCGGACCGCTCCCGGCTCAACCGGGCAGACGCCGCCGCGATCTTCGGTGCGGCGCTGGCGCTGCGGGCCGACGAGGCGGATCTGGTGCAGTTCGGCACGAACAGCGCATCGGTTGCGTACCGGAAGGGCGAATCCGTACTGAAGGTCCTGGACCGCTTCGATGACCTCGGTGGTACCAACACCGCGGAGGCCGTGCGCCGGCACTTCCGGAAGCACGACCGGGTACTGATCATCACCGACGAGCAGGCGTCGTTCTCCTATGCCGCGGATGCCACCGCGGCCGTGCCGTCCGACGTGCCTGTCTACACCTGGAATCTGGCCGGCTACCGGGTCGGTCACGCCCCTTCAGGAAGCGCGAACCGCCACACCTTCGGGGGGCTTTCGGATGCGGCGTTCCGCATGGTGCCCCTGCTGGAAGCGGGCAAGGACGCCGACTGGCCCTGGAATCGCTGATGTCGAATCCGCCATCAGCGCGGCCCCAGGAGTGGTCGGGCATGGCGCCGGGCGTTCCCAGGGCGCATACTCAAGGTAATGAAACAGTCAGCCGGATCCCGGCGTCACCTGCCTTCCAGTCCCTTCAACCGCCCGGCCCAGGCGGCCCCACCGGTCGAATTGTTCGATGTGGGCGACAGGGTGTCGCATGACCAGTTCGGACTCGGTCGAGTCCTTGCTGTCGAGGGCGACAACGACGCAGTGCTCATTGACTTCTCGGGGCGACAGGGGAGGATCCTGAGCCCGTACTCCAAGCTGACCAAGCTCTGACGGCCTCCCCCACGAGAGAGGTGACGAGCACGCGCAGTGTCCGCTTTCCCGCCACGCTTTCCGGTTTGAGGGGCACCTGCACCCGCAGGTGCCCCTGAAGCCGTGCCGGACGCCGCTAAGGGCTGTCCCGTAATCCCGTGAGCTCCCCTAAAGCGCCTGGGCGGCGGGCTTGACCATGCCGCGGACGGTGCGCGACTTCACGAAGTCGCCCATCGCCGTCATTTCCCACTCACCGGAGAACTGCTTGATCAGCTTCGCCATCATCACGCCGGTCTGCGGCTCGGCGCCGGTCAGGTCGAAGCGGACCAGCTCCTCATCGGTCGCCGCGTCGATCAGCCGGCAGTGGGCCTTGGCGACCTCGGTGAACTTCTGGCCGCTGAACGAATTGACCGTGAAGACCAGTCCGGTCGCCTCCGAGGGGATCCGGCCGAGGTCCACGACGATCACCTCGTCGTCGCCCGCGCCCTCGCCCGTGAGGTTGTCACCGGAGTGCTTGACCGCGCCGTTCAGGATGGAGAGCTTGCCGAAGTAGCAGCTGTCCAGGTGGTTCCGGTTGGGGCCGTAGGCGATCACCGAGGCGTCGAGGTCGATGTCCTTGCCGCGGAACGCGGGCTCCCAGCCGAGCCCCATCTTGACCTGCGACAGCAGCGGGCGGCCGCCCTTGACCAGGGAAACCGTCTGGTTCTTCTGGAGGCTGACCCGGCCCTTGTCGAGGCTGATCCTGCCCGCGCCGGCGGGCGCCGGAGCGGCAGCGGGCGGCGCGGCCGGGACCGGGGGAGCGGCGATCCGCGGGTCCACGGGGGCGGCGGCGGGCACCGGGGGTGCGACCGGGGCGGGCGGCGCAGCCGGCTCCTCCTCGACCGACACGCCGAAGTCCGTGGCGATGCCGGCCAGTCCGTTTGCATAGCCCTGGCCGACCGCGCGGGCCTTCCAGGCGCCGTTGCGGAGATAGACCTCTATGACCACGAGCGCCGTCTCGGTGCCCAGCCGGGGCGGGGTGAAGGTGGCGAGGACGCTGCCGTCGTCCGCGTTGCGCAGGGTGGCGGTGGGCTCGATGCCCTGGAAGGTCTGGCCCGCCGCGTCCGGGCTGGCCGTGACGACGATCTTCTCGATGCCGGGCGGCACCGCAGCGGTGTCCACCACGATCGCGTCCGGCGCCGTGCCGCCGCCTGAGCGGTACGTCACACCCGGGCCCGTGGGCTGGTTGTAGAAGATGAAGTCGTCGTCGGAACGCACCTTGCCGTCGACGGTGAGCAGCAGGCCCGAGACGTCGAGCCGCACCGGGGCGGCGACGTCCACCGCCACACGGGCGGCGGAGAGAGGGATGTTCGAGCCAGGTGTCATAGCGGTCATGCCCGGGGTAACGAACGACTCCGCTTTGCCGTTCCCTTACCTTCGGCCGGCTCGGTTGCGGGGGTGGCTGCGGGCCGCCCGCTCGTTGCCGTGCTTGTACGCGCCGGTCCAGCGGGCCATGACCAGCTGGGCGTCCCCGGACACCACCTCGGCCAGGAACTTCTCCGCCCGGCTTCCGCGCAGGGTTCCGGCGGGGCGGCCGTGGTGGGTGAGGGCGACGCTCGCATCGGCGTGCTGCTCGTACAGGAATCCGGATGGTTTCGGCATGGATCCGCATCCTGCCCGGTCCACGGGTGCGGTGTCGCGCGAATATCCTGCCGCGCGTGGGCGAGCGCACGGCGTTCTGCGGACCACGGCCGCGCAGAACGGACAAGGAGCCGGGCCTCCTCCTTCTCCTGTTCTTCAGGGAGCCCGGTTCGTGACCAACAGCGCCGCCGTCAGCAGGCCCGCCGCACCGATGAGTGGCAGCAGCACCCGGATGTCCAGCACCGCGACCAGCCCGGCACCGAGCGCCAGCGCCACCGGGTTCGGCACCGTCATCAGTGAGTTGGCGGTCGCGCTCGTACGGCCCAGTACGGCGTCCGGCGTCTCCCGCTGCACCGCGGTCATCGCGGCGATCAGCACACACGGCAGCCCCGCCCCGATCGCGACGCTCGCGACCAGCGCCACCGCGTCGTACGGCAGCGCCCGCACCCCCACTCCCAGCGCGAACAGGGCGATCCCGGCCGCGGTGAACATCCGTTCCGGCAGGCGCCGGAGCAGCGGACCGGCCAGCAGCCCGACCGTGACCGACCCGCAGCCCTGCATTGCGTACAGCACACCCGCGTACGTGGGGGAGTGCCCGAGCCCGTCGTCGATGACTGCGTAGAGCGCGGCTCCGTTGAGCCCGGCGCACAGCATCGTCACCGCACCCGCCAGCACCAGCGGCCGCGCCACCGGTGATTCCCACACCTGCCGGATCCCCGCCGTCAGTTCGCCCCGCCGGTCCGTGCGGGCGGGCCGGGTCGGCTCCTGCACCCGCAGCAGTGCGTAGACGCCGGCGGCCAGGGCGAACGACGCCGCGTCGAGGAGCGCCACCGCGCCGCCGCCGAACCGCGCATAGAGCCCGGCGCCGGTCAGCGGTGCGAGGAGCTTCATGCCCTCGTTCGCGATCATCCGGAACCCGTTGAAGTCGCCGAGGAGCCGGGGGGCGACGGTGTGGGCGACGAGCGCCGACTCGGCTGCGTCCATCAGCACACCGCTCACCCCGTACAGCACGAACACCGCGAAGAGGATCCAGATCCGCCCCGCCGAATCGATCGCGAGCAGCGAGGCGAGCAGCCCTGCCATGGCGAGATTCGCCCAGATCAGCAAGGGTTTGCGGGGCACCCGGTCGGCGACCGCGCCGAGTGCGGGACCGGTCAGCACGGGCAGCCACATGGCGAACACGGCGAGCGCCGCCAGACTGTTCGACCCGGTGAGGGACTTGACCCAGATCCCGCCGGTGAGCCACATCGCGGACGTCCCGAAGCCGGAGGCCACCACCGCCGTCAGATACAGCCCGGCGTTGCGATCCCGTAGCACCTTTCCTGCCGCCGACCCCGTCATTGCGCTCCCCGTACCTCGTTGACCTGTGGTTCCGTTACGGACTCAGGCTGGCGACTAAGGACGGGCCGGGGCATCGGGCAGATGCCTTACACCGAGGTTGCCGGAAGTTCCGATCCCGTCCTGGGAGCGGAGGCGGCCGAGCACCGGGAGATCCTGCGACTCGCGCTCGCCGACACGGACGTCCGTCACGTCACGGCCGACACCGCGGTGACGGGACCGTTGGCGGTCCGGGTCGCGCTCCGCCGCCGGTCCCTCCTCCGGCAGAGGGGCAGCACCACCGCGTCACCCGCCCGCTGACCCACGAATCGCCAAGAGTCTTTGCTGACAACAGTCGTTGGGCGTCCACCGGCCTGCGGATCTTCTCGATGCGGGGTGATCACATGGTTGTGGCAAGCGGTTAATATGCCGCCGTCGTGTCCATCGCACCACACCCGTCCGAGGGGATTCCGCGTTGCGCCACTCACTGCTTCCCGCCCTGTTCTGCACCGGGCTCGTCGCCGCCACCAGCCTGCTCACCGGCACGGCCGCGACCGCCGCCGCTCCCAGCCCGTCCGCAGGCCCCACCTCCGCCGCCGAGGCGACTGCTCAGGCCACCGACGTACGCGAGCAGCTGGACCGGATTCCGGGACTCACGGTCGTCTCGCAGACCACCAAGGAGGGATTCCCCTACTACACCCTCACGCTGACCCAGCCGATCGACCACGAGCACCCCGACCGCGGCACGTTCGAGCAGCGCCTCACGCTCTGGCACAAGTCGGAGACCGCGCCGATGGTCCTCTACACGGGCGGCTACTCGCTCTCCAGCTCCACCCGCGAGATCACCAGGCTTCTCGACGCCAACCAGGTCAGCATCGAGCACCGCTACTTCAGCCAGTCCCGGCCCGCGACGGTCGACTGGAACGACCTGACCGTCCAGCAGGAGGCGAGTGACGAACACGCGGTCGTCCAGGCCCTCAAGACGATCTACCGGGCCAAGTGGCTGGGCACGGGCGCGTCGAAGGGCGGGATGACGCAGGTCTACCACGAGCGCTTCTACCCGGACGACCTGGACGCCGTCGTCGCGTACGTCGCACCGAACGACGCCGCCAACAACGACGACAGCGGCTACGAGAAGTTCTTCGAGACCGTCGGCACCCCCGAATGCCGGGCCGCCCTGAACGCCGTGCAGCGCGAGATGCTGGTCCGGCGGGACCGGATGCTGCCCCGCTTCGAGGCCACCGCCGAGAAACAGGGCCTCACCTTCCAATACCTCGGATCGGCCGACCGGGCCTACGAGTTCTCCGTACTGGACCAGGTGTGGAACTTCTGGCAGAGCGGTACGTACGCCGACTGCCCGGCCATCCCCGACGCGAGGACCGCCACCGACGACGAGCTGTACACCTGGTCGCTGGGGCACGGACTCAGCCCGTACGCCGACCAGGGCAACGGCGCCGAGGGCAGCGGACCTTACTACCGCCAGGCCGCCGCCCAACTGGGCTGGGCCGACCTCAAGTTCAAGCATCTGGCCGACGTCCGCCACTACCCCGGCATCTATCAGCCCAACTCGGTGCTGCCCGCCGACATGCGGGTCGGGTACGACGGGCGCACCATCAAGGACGTCGACCGCTGGGTCGCCACTCGCGGCGAGCAGATGATGTTCATCTACGGACAGAACGACCCGTGGAGCGCCGAGCGGTTCAAGCCGAGCAAGCACGACTCGATGCTCTTCGAGGCACCGAACAGCAACCATGGCGCCCTGATCTCCAAGCTGAAGCCCGCGGACCGGGACGCTGCGGAGGCGACCGTGAAGCGGTGGGCGGGCCAGTGACGGCACACCCACCGCGGCCGGCAGGTGACCCCGGTCAGTCGTAGGTGATGTCCGAGGCGGTGCAGCGGCAGTACGTGCCGCGGGGGCCGCTGCCCGTCTCGGCCGGCTCGACACCCGTCCTGTTGCCCGTGCAGCGGACGCACGGCTCGATGGGGAGCGGAGGAGCGTCGCGCTCGCCGGTCGCCACCGCCGGATGCGTGCGGGGGTCGGAAGGCGCAGGGGGCGTGATCCGGATTCTGACGGCCGCAGCCGGCCCTCCGCGCCCGGCTTTCTCACCCCTTGAGCGCCGCCTTCATCATCTTCTGCGCGATCGGCGCCGCCAGCCCGTTGCCGCTGACCTCCGAGCGGGCCGAGCCCGAGTCCTCCACGACCACGGCGACCGCGACCTCCTTGCCGGTGGACTTCGACTTCGCGTACGAGGTGAACCAGGCGTACGGCGTGTTGCTGTTTCCCACGCCGTTCTGCGCGGTGCCCGTCTTGCCACCGACCTCCGCCCCGTCGATCCGGGCGTTGGTGCCGGTGCCCTGTTCGACGACGGTGACCATCGCGCTGCGCATCTGCTCGGCGGTCGAGGCGGAGACGACCCGCTTCGTGTCGCCGTCCGCGAAGTCCTGCAGAGTGTTGCCCTTGGCGTCCGTCACCTTCGACACCATGTGCGGGGCCGCCAGCTCACCGCCGTTGGCGAGGGCCGAGGAGACCATGGCCATCTGCAGCGGGGTCGCGGTGACCTCGAACTGGCCGATGCCTGTCAGCGCCGTCTGCGCCTTGTCCATCCCCGACGGGTAGAGGCTCTCCGAGGCGCGCACCGGGACATCCAGCTTCTCCGTGTTGAAGCCGAACTTCTCTGCCATCGCCCGCACCTTGTCCTGGCCGAGATCGACGGCGGCCTTCGCGAAGACGTTGTTGCAGGAGTACTGGAGCGCCGTGCGCAGCGTGGCGTTCTCGCAGGGGGCGGACGCGTTCTCGTTCCTCAGGACCGTGGTGGTGCCGGGCAGTGTGTACGGGTCGGGGCTGTTCGTGCGCTCGTCGACGGAGCTGTAGAGACCGTTCTCCAGTGCGGCCGACGCCACCACCAGCTTGAACGTCGAACCGGGCGCCAGCGGCTGCCTCAGAGCACGGTTGACCATCGGCTTGTCCTGGTCGGAGAGCAGCTTCTGCCACACGTCGCCGTCGTTCGTCCCGCTGATCTTCGACGGGTCGTACGAGGGGGTGGAGACCATTCCCAGGATCTTCCCGGTCGTGGGGTCGATCGCGACGGCCGCGCCCTTGTCGTTGCCGAGTGCCTTGTACGCCGCCTTCTGCACATCGGGGTCGATCGTCGTCAGCACACTGCCGGGCGCGGTCTGCTTGCCCGTCACCACGTCGACGGGATTCTTCAGCCGGTCGTCCGTGCCGTCGAGCACATGGCTGTAGATCCCCTCGAGCTGGGTGGCGCCGTACGCCTGTGAGCTGTACCCGGTGACAGCGGCATAGAGCTCGCCCTGGGTGTATGTGCGCTTGTAAGCGAGATCGCTGCCCTGGGTCCTCTTCGATCCGGTGACCGGTGATCCGGCCACGATGATGTCACCGAGCGGCTGCGCGTACTGCGCGATGGTTTTCCGCCGGTTGTGGTCGTTGTCTGCGAGCGCCTTGGCCTGGTACGCCTGCACCCAGGTCGCCCGCCCCAGCAGGGCGAGGACCAGCAGCAGGCAGAAGACCGCGGTGTGCCTGATTGTTCTGTTCATCCCGCTGGAGGGACGAGCGGCGGCGTCCGGCGCGTTCCCGTCTGTGCCGCTTCTCACCCATTCTTCATACTGCGCGCCACGGGGCCCGGGTCAGCCGGGCGTGATGAACCCCGACTCGTACGCCGCGATCACGGCCTGAGTACGGTCCCGGGCTCCGGTCTTTGCCAGCACCGCCGCCACATGCGTCTTCGCCGTGGCCGGACCCACCCGCAGCCGTTCCGCAATCTCCGCGTTGGTCAGCCCTGCCGCCATCAGCCGCAGCACGTCCGCCTCCCGCTCGGTGAGGCGGGCCACCCAGGGCGGTGCGGCGGACGCCTGCCGCCTGCCGTACTCGGCCGCAAGTCCCCGTACCGCCGACGGGAACAGCAGGGAGTCGCTGCGCGCGATCAGCCGCACCGCCTGGACCAGGTCCTCGGCCGCCGCGCGCTTCAGCAGGAAGCCCGCGGCTCCGGCGCGCAGGGCGTCGTAGACATAGGAGTCGTTCTCGAAGGTGGTGACGACGACGATCCGCGGGGGCGCGTCGAGCGAGGCGAGGATCTGCTCGGTGGCGCGGATCCCGTCGATCTCCGGCATCCGTACGTCCATCAGCACCACATCGGGGCGCAGCTCCCGCACGACGGAGACGGCCTCGGCGCCGGTCGCCGCCTCGCCGACGACCCGCAGGCCGGCTTCGGCGTCGAGGATGGCGCGCAGGGCTGTGCGGACCATGCGTTCGTCGTCGGCGACCACGACCCGGATGTCGTTGTTCATTGCTTCTCCTGTGCGGGGATGTGCAGGGGCAGCCGGGCGGTGAGCCGCCATCTGTCGTCGTCGTGTGGTCCGGCCTCGGCGCGGCCGCCCAGCAGGACGGCCCGTTCGGTGATGCCGCGCAGCCCGCGGCCGCCGCCGGGCCGCACCACCGGTGCCCGCCCGGACAGCGGGTTGTCCAGAGTGATCGCCAGCTCCTTGTCGCACACCGCGATCCGCAGCTCCACCGGTGCCGCCCGCCCACCGTGCCGCAGCGCGTTGCTCAGACCCTCCTGCACGATCCGGTACGCCTCACGGGACACGGCGGCGGGGACCGTGCCCGGATCGACCCGGGCGATGTACGACACGGGGACCCCGCAGCGGGCCAGCAGCCCGTCCAGTGCGTCGAGCGCCGGTCCCGTCGGCCCGTCCTCCCCCTGTCGCAACAGGCCCAGCACGGAGTCGAGTTCACCGACCGTGCGCCGGGTGGTCTCCTCGATCGCGGTCAACGCCTCGCGTACGAACTCCAGGTCGCTGTCCAGTACCCGGCGGGCCGCACCCGCCTGGAGCGTCACGGCGCTGAGCGCGTGGCCGACCGAGTCGTGCAGCTCCCGGGCCAGCCGGTTGCGGACCGCCAGGTCGGCCGCCCGGCGTTCGGCGGCGGCCAGCCGGTCGTCGGGGGTCGGGCCCAGCAGCACCGGAGCGCGGCCGGCCAGCAGTGCCCCGGCCGCCGCCGCGCAGCCGGCCAGGGCGACCAGCATCGCAAGACCGGCGAACGGCGCCAGGGCCAGCACCCACGGCCGGGTCAGTGCCCGGGGCAGATCGAGCACCGCCGAGTTCCGTACGGCGGAGAAGAACGGCAGCGCCATCAGGCTCACCGCGAGGGGTGTCAACGCCAGCGTCATCCCGCTGATGACGGCGCCGAGCGCCAGATGCAGTGTGAACCAGCCCGCGGTCCGTACTCTCGCCTGCCGGGTCCTGGCCGGACCGTCGGCGAGCCGCTCCGCGGGGATACCGCACAGGGCGCGGACCGCGGCCACCGACAGCGGCCGGGCGAGCGGGAAGAGACCGGTGACCGCGGCCATCGGCAGGGCGTACGCGAACGCGGTCAGTTGCAGCGGCAGCGATGTGAAGGCGCTGCCGTCGCGGTGGTATGTGCCGACGACCACGGTGCCGACCAGGAAGTACGGCATCAGCAGCGCGCCGCCGATGATCAGATGCAGCCAGCGCAGCCGGGCCTGCCGGCCGAGGAGCAGGGTCACGCGGATGGCCCCGCCGGTTTCGCCGCCGCAGCGCGTTCCGCGAAGAAGTAGGCGCCCAGGGTGGCGACCAGGATCCCGACCAGCATCTGCACAGCGTAGGTGAGTTGCATCCCGGCCGCGGGCCGGTCGGCGATGTTGTCGACCGGGCCCAGCGCGGCGAGACACAGATAGCCGCCCCAGCAGCCCAGCACCCCGGAGCCGCCCCAGACCAGCGTGAGCGGCACCTTGAGGGCGAGCGCACCGCGGCGGCGGAGCGCGAGCAGCAGGACACCGGTGACGGTGACCGCCGTGAACACTGTGTAGACCGCTTCGAGGGCGTAGAAGTCGCTCGTACGTTCCGCGATCCGGGTCTCGTTCAGACCCGCGGTCGATCCGGTCGCCCAGAGGAGATGGACGACGCCGGGCACGAGCGCGAGCAGTGCGGCCACGACCGCGACGACCCGCAGCGCCGGTCCGGTCGGGCTCGGTGGCAGGTCGCTCAGCGTGCCCTGCCACAGATGACCCCAGCGTTCCCTGGCATACAGGACGAACAGGGCGCCGAGAGTCAGGCCCTGGACGATGAAGCCGGTGTAGACGACGCCGAAGACCCACTCGTCGAGGAAGGGGCGCCCGTCTCCGCCGGACCCGGCGGTCGTTCCGCCGAACGCCTTCACCAGCAGCTGCAGCGGGAAGCCGGTCATGATCGGAAGCAGCAGCCCGGTCGCCACCCACATCGGCACGGCGAGCAGCCAGGCCGGGACCCGTCGCCCCCACGCCTGGGTGAGCAGCAGGGCGAGGACCACGACCGTGCAGTCCAGCAGCACCGACGCACCATTGGCGACGAGCATCGCGGTGCGGTGGCCGAGCAGCATGCTGTCGGCGGGAATGCCGACGTGACTGCCCGCGATCCAGGCCGCCTTGAGCGAGATGTACGGCAGGCAGGAGGCGATCGCCAGGGTGCGGAGCACGGCGCGGGCCCGACCGGTGGGCGCGGGCTGCGCCGGTGCGGTCCGGGTGGCGGGCGCCGTCGGTGTCTGTGTCATGACATCCACGCTCGCGCGCCCCGTCCGTCCGCACGTCCTGCCCGGTGACGATCCGTCTCCGCCGCGCGGTGGAGACGGATCGTCACCCGCGGCTCAGTCCAGGGTGAAGAGCAGTTCGTCGGTCAGCTCGCCGCGGGCGTGCGCGAAGCCACGGTCCTTGCCCGTGACGGTGAAGCCGCACTTCCGCAGCACCCGCACCGAACCGGCGTTGTCGGCCGCCGCCCGGGCGTGCAACGGCCGTTCCGGTACGGCGTCCAGCAGCGCCCGGAGCGCGGCGGTCGCGTACCCCCGGCCCCAGTGCGACCGGTCGATCCAGTACGTGACCTGCCGGTCGCCCTCGGACCCGTACACCCCGGCGTTGCCCACCACCTTGCCGTCGGCGAGCACTGTCCGCATCACCACGGTGCGACTGTCCAGAATCCGGGCCCAGTGGGCCTCGAACGCGTGCCGGTCGCCGGGGTCCTCACTGGTGAACGCGGCTGTCCGGACCGACTCCGGATCGGACATGTACGCGAAGAAGAGCGGCAGATCGCTGTCGCGCACCTCGCGCAGCGTGACCTCGGGGGAGTCCACGGGTCAGAACCTGCGGGTGGCGAGCGTCAGCCGGTCCCGCGCGTCGAACAACGCGTCCTTGACCATCTGCTCGTGCGCCGGGGTGAGCCGGGCGACCGGCACCGAGCAGCTGATCGCGTCGCGCGCCGGGGTGCGGTACGGGATCGCGACGCCGAAGCAGCGCAGCCCCAGGGTGTTCTCCTCGCGGTCCTCGGCGTACCCCTGCTCGCGGATGAGGTGCAGTTCCTCGATCAGCTTCTCGCGGTCGGTGAGGGTGTGCTCCGTCAGTGCGGGCAGTGTCTCCGGCAGCATCTTGCGGACCTGCTCGTCGCTGTGGGTGGCCAGCAGCGCCTTGCCGAGCGAGGTGGAGTGGGCGGGCAGCCGGCGGCCGACGCGGGTGAAGGGGCGCAGATAGTGCTGGGACTGGCGGGTGGCGAGGTAGACCACGTTCGTACCGTCGAGACGGGCGAGGTGGATGGTCTCGGTGGTGTCGTCGGAGAGCCGGTCGAGCGTCGGGCGGGCGGCCGCGACGACCTCGTCGCCGTCGATGTACGAGGTGCCGACCAGCAGCGCCCGGACGCCGATGCCGTACCGGGTCCCTGTCGCGTCGGTCTCCACCCAGCCCAGCTCGACCAGGGTGCGCAGCAGCATGTAGAGGCTCGACTTGGGGTAGCCGACGGCCTCCTGCACGGCCGCCAGCGAATGCATGCCGGGGTGCCCGGCGAAGTACTCGAGCAGCTCCACCGTCCGTACCGCGGACTTGACCTGTGCCCCGCCTGATTCGGCAACCGACATCGCCCGCGTCCCTTCCCACCCACTTCTTGCCAACGCTGAACGCCCGGAAATAGAGTCCCCACAAATTCACGATCAGGAACTGCGTTCAGAATACCGAACAACTCCTGATGTGTGGCAGAGGCCGAAAGGAAACACGGTGGCAGCAGCACCAGTCTGGAGCGTCGACCCCCGCACTGGTAACCCGCGTGAGCAGGTTGCCGTGGAGGCTACGGCGGACGAGGTCGACCGTGCGGTCCGGAGCGCACATTCCGTACGCGATGCGCTCGCCGACCGCACCGTACGCGCCGCATTCCTGCGTACCGCGGCGGATCTGCTCACTGAGGCCGGGGAGCATGTCATCGAGGCCGCCGACGCCGAGACCGCGCTCGGACCGGCCCGGCTCACCGGTGAACTGGCCCGCACCAACGCCCAGTTGCGCGCGTTCGCCGAGGTCGTCGACGAGGGCGCCTTCCTCGACATCCACATCGACCACGCGGACGCCACCCGAACCCCGCCGTGGCCGGACCTGCGCCGCTACAAGATCCCGCTCGGCGTCGTCGCCGTCTACGCGGCCAGCAACTTCCCGCTCGCCTTCTCCGTGCCCGGCGGCGACACCGCCAGCGCCCTGGCGGCCGGCTGCCCGGTCGTCGTCAAGGCACACCCGGACCACCCCGCCACCTCGGAGCTCTGCGCCTCCGTGCTGCGCCGGGCCGCCGCGAAGGTCGGGCTGCCCGAAGACGTACTGACCCTGGTGCACGGATTCGAGGCGGGCGTCGAGCTGATCAAGCACCCGCTCGTGGCCGCTGCCGGGTTCACCGGCTCGATCCGCGGCGGGCGGGCGCTGTTCGACGCCGCGGCCGCCCGGCCGGCCCCGATCCCGTTCCACGGCGAGCTCGGCTCCCTCAACCCCGTCGTCGTCACCGAGGCGGCCGCCGCCGAGCGCGGCGAGCAGATCGGTGCCGGGCTCGCAGGCTCGATGACCCTGGGCGCGGGCCAGTTCTGCACCAAGCCCGGCCTCGTCCTGGCACCCGCCGGCGAGACCGGTGACCGGCTGCTGAAGGCGCTGACCGACGCGGTCAGCGACAGCGAGGCCGCGGTCATGCTCGACCACCGGATGCGGGACGCCTTCGTCGCAGGCGTACGCGAACGGGCCGAACTCCCCGGCGTGGATGCCCCGGTCACCCCCGGCGCGGGCAGCGACCACACCGTCTCCGCCGGCTTCCTGACCGTTCCGGCAGAGCTGCTCGCCACCGAAGGGCCGCACGACGCGCTCCTGGAGGAATGCTTCGGCCCGGTCACCGTCGTCGCCCGCTACGCCTCCGAGGACGAGATCACCGCCGTCCTCTCCCGGCTCCCGGGCAACCTCACCGCCACCCTCCAGATCGCCACAGGGGGCGCCGACGCCGACGCCCCCGGACTCCTCGCGGCCCTCACCCCGCTGGCCGGCCGGGTCCTCGTCAACGGCTGGCCGACCGGAGTCGCCGTCGCTCCCGCCCAGCACCACGGCGGTCCCTACCCGGCCACCACCTCCACCTCCACGTCGGTCGGCGCCACCGCGATCGAGCGCTGGCTGCGCCCGGTCAGCTACCAGACGACTCCGGAGGCCCTGCTGCCGCCGGAGCTGCGAGAGGACAACCCGATGGGTCTGCCGCGCCGCGTCGACGGGAGCCGCGCATGAAGGTGAACATTCCTGAACTCCCCTTTGAGCTGCGGCCGTTCGGACCCGATGGGCAGTGGGCGTACGAGGGCGGTGTGCTGATCGGACGGGCGGGTGCCCGGCAGGACCGGTTCGTGCCGCCGGGCGGTGACGGCCTCGAATCCGTGAGCGACGCACCGCGTCTGCTCGGCACCGCGCCCGACGGCGACTTCCGGCTGAGCGCCCGGGTGAAGGTCGGCTTCGCCGCCGCCTTCGACGCCGGGGTGCTCTATCTGCATGTCGGGGAACGGGAGTGGGCGAAGGTCTGCCTGGAGCTCTCCCCGGCCGACCCCACCGTCTGCACGGTTGTCACCCGCGGTCACTCCGACGACGCCAACTCCTTCGTCGTGGACGGCGAAAGCTTCTGGCTGCGGCTCAGCCGCACCGGCAGCGCCTACGCCTTCCACGCCTCCGCCGACGGGGAGAAGTGGACCTTTGTCCGTACGTTCGCCCTCGGCGCCGCGGAGCAGACGGCGGCCATCGGCTTCCTGGTCCAGTCGCCGACCGGCGAGGGCTGCCGGGCGTCGTTCGACCGGATCGCGTTCCGGCCGTCCGGTCTCGACGACCTGCGCGACGGCAGCTGAACCCTGGCGGGCTTGCCGCGTCCCCGGGGTGGGGGTTCCGTCCTCAAGCGCCGGTCGGGCTGGGTGTGCGGGCTTGCCGTGTCCGGCGGGTTCGGGCCCCCGGGGTGGGCGGTTCCGTCCTCAAGCGCCGGACGGGCTGGGGTGTCCGCCCTGGCCCCTGGTGGCACCGTCGCGCCTGCCCGGGTGGTGGTGGTCCGGGGCCCCTCCGGGGTGTCTCCTCAAACGACGAACGTTCGGCGGATACGCGGGGAAGACCGGGTATCCGTTCGTCGTCCTGCGG
>NZ_JBLVKW010000045.1:0-70985 GCF_048270745.1 Streptomyces sp. NPDC056231
GGCAGCCGGACAGACCAAGGCGAAGACAGCCCAGCAGGACGTCAGTCAGTGATCGAGTCACGACCACCGGGAACCCGGATACCACTATCACTGTCAGTGATCGCGACTATGGTTCCCGGTCATGGGGTTCTCGGGGTCTTTCATCGTGGCGCGAGCCGGTCGGCCGCTGACGGAGTTGGCGGCGATGCGGGCCTCGGACTATGTGCCGCTCTGGTGGGCGCGTGATGGCGAGTGGCAGATCGTACAAGCGTGCCCTGTCGCAGATCCTGACCCTTCGATCATCAGCGAGACGCGCACTTCTGTCCTGGTCTGTCATGTGATTGACAGCGACTTCGCGACAGTTCAGGCAGCGAGTCCCGATGGCCGGTCATGGCAATGTGCTTTGTCGCCGGAGATGGCGCGGAATTACGGCCTCCCTGGTGAGTGGATCGGTGATTCGGTCGAAGTAGGTGAGCGAGCTGCAGCCTGGGCTCGAGGGGCTGGCCTTCAGCCGGACCCGGTGGCGCTCAGGGCTGCCCTGGTGGCTGAGTGTGATCCGCTGGCGGAGGACTTGGTCTTCGCGCTCGTTCACGCCTTGGGGTTCCGGTTTAGCGACGGGGTCGACCTGGAACCGCCGGCGGTGTGATGGGGGGTCCGTTCGCAAACTGCGCCCTGCCGACTCGCCAACCGAATTGCTCAGACCCGTCGTACGACCTGCTCGTCGGTCAGCAGACTGTCTCCAAGACCTGATCTTGGAGGTGGGCGTGGGACGTCGACCGAGTGTGTTCGTCCGGCCGGTCACGATGGACGAGGGCCGGAGGCTGCAGCGGATCAGCCGGACCGCGAAGGACCCGGTGAAACTCCGCCGGGCGATCGTGGTGCTGATGTCCGCCCAGGGCCAGACGGTCAAGGACATCACCACGCTGATGCAGGTCGGCGAGGACTACGTCCGCGATGTCATCCACGCCTTCAACGAGCGGGGGTTCGACGCGCTGGACCCAAAATGGAGCGGGGGACGCCCCAAGACAATCAGTGACCAGGTACGCGAGCACATCTGCCTGATCGCCCGGACGTCCCCCGCCGACTGGAAGATCACCGCCTTCTCCACCTGGAGCCTGAGCAAGCTCGCCGAGCACCTGGTCAAGCAGAAGGTGGCCGCGGCCATCAGCCGGGAGACCCTGCGCCGGATCCTGCGCGAGGGCAAAGTCTCCTGGAAGACCACCACTACGTGGAAAGCGTCCACCGACCCGGAGTTCATCGCCAAGATGCACCGCATCCTGGCGCTGTACGACACCCCGCCCGCCGACGGGCGGGTGATATGCGTCGACGAGTTCGGACCGCTGAACCTGATGCCCCGCAAGGGCAAGGCGTGGGGGCCGGTGAGGCGTCCGCGCAGGCTGCGGGCCACCTACAACCGCACAAGCGGCGTCAGGCACATGCTCGCTGCCCTCGATCTGGCCACCGGCAAGCTGTACTACCGCATCCGCCCGCGCAAGCGCTGGCGCGAATTCCTCGCCCTCCTCAAGGCCCTGCGCGCCCGCTGGCCCGGGGAGAGGCTGCATGTGGCGCTGGACAACTTCTCCCCGCACAAGCACGCCAAGGTCCGCACCTGGGCGGCCGACAACGACATCGAACTGGTCTTCCTGCCGACCTACGGCTCCTGGCTGAACTGGATCGAGGCCGAGTTCGCAGCCCTGCGCTACTTCGCACTCAACGGCACCGACCATCGCAGCCACGACGAGCAGAACGCGGCCATCGCCGCCTACGTCCGCTGGCGCAATGCCCGCACCGAACCGAAGACCAACTTCGCCCCCGACTCACCCATCCGCTCCTGGACGCATTACCCGGCCAAGGCTGCCTGACGAGCCACTAGC
This sequence comes from Streptomyces sp. NPDC056231, assembly GCF_048270745.1. Classification (NCBI taxonomy): domain Bacteria; kingdom Bacillati; phylum Actinomycetota; class Actinomycetes; order Kitasatosporales; family Streptomycetaceae; genus Streptomyces; species Streptomyces sp. NPDC056231. Next base: position 1,854 of record NZ_JBLVKW010000045.1, read on the forward strand.
AGCAGGACGGCCGTGCGGAGGTCGATCGGCCCGTTCATGCGGCTGCCCTCCGCCCTTGGGAGCGGATGGCTTGCTGGGCTCGTGCACCTTCGCGAGGCCGCCGCCCAGACGAGCCGAGTCAGCCGCCTTCCGGCACCTCGGACCACCGTGATCGGGACCTGCAGCTGACATGCCCGGCCATAGCGTCCAGCCACCTTTACACATGCCGGAGTGTGTATTCCGCATCGGCATAGGCGCCGCCCTGCAGGCCGCTCGCCGCCGTGTCCCTGTCCGGCGGAATACCCGGCGCATGGACTTCCGCGTCGTCAACGGGCGTGTATCCCAAGGCCGCTCCGGCCTCGATGCCCCAGAACCGGCGGGCATTGGCGGAAACGGCATAGACGGTCTCGAAGTGGATGTCGGGGGCTTGGAGAGCCGCACGGATGAAACCGAGGCAGTCGCGAGGGCTCAGCCATGTCGCCAGGTGACGATGCTCCGTCGGTACGTCTTCGAAGCTCCCGATGCGCAGGCACACCACGGACAGGCCGAACTTGTCCGCATACAGGCGCCCCAGGGCCTCGATCGCAACCTTGCTCACCCCATAGAGACCGTCCGGTCGCGGCGGCATCTCGGGAGTTACGGTCTCCGACGCCGGATAGAAGCCGGTGAGACGGTTGCTGCTGGCGAGCAGCACCCGCCCGACCCCCTGCCGCCGCGCGCCCTCCAGCACGTTATGTGTCCCCAGAACATTGCCATCCAGCAGGTCCGGCAAGGGCGCCTCATCCGGGACCCCGCCCAGATGCACCACTGCATCGGCACCCGCCAAGGCCGCCGTCACAGCCTCGGCGTCACGCAGGTCGAACTGCCGCACCTCCTCGACCGCGTCCTGCACGGCGAGACCAACACGATCAACAAGCACCAAGCGCTCGACTTCACCACGCAAGCCGACCCGCACCGCCGACCCGACTCGCCCGGCCGCACCGGTGACCACCACGGTTCCAAGACTCGTTCCCATGCGGCCACTCTGCCGCACCACCGACAGCCCGACCACGAGGGCCCTGGCCAAAGTTATCTGCATCACGTCCGCGGACCGGGAATCGCACACCTCGCACCACCCCAGAGACGAATCCCCTCTCGGCAACAGCCCCGCTCAATGGCCACACGAGGTCACCCGCACACAGCTTCTGCGGACACAAGGCACACCTACATCACCCATCTGATCGAGGCTGGCTTCGACCCGCTGTTTGTCCAGCACCAGGTCGGCCACGACCATGCGTCCACCACCGCGATTTACACCTGCGTCTCCTCCGACTTGCGCACTCGCACCCTGCGCCGCGTCTTGGACGCCACCGTCGACGTCGCCCTGCGGCCGGGGAGGAGCTCCTGATGCCACGCCAGATCAGCTACCGGTGGCGTCTGCGCGAGCTGATGGCCGCCCGCGGCATGTTCACCGTCACCGAGCTGATGCCCCACCTGTCCGAGCGGGGCATCACACTCTCCGCGTCCCAGGTCCACCGCCTGGTCTCCGGCACCCCCGAACGGCTCTCGATGCCGGTGCTGGCCGCGCTCCTGGCGGCCCGCCGACCCAAGCGGGTCAAGCCTGCACGGACAACGGTGCGTTCGCGTGGGTCATGGTGTGGTCGGGGCTGTGCGGGACGCGTGGTGCCGTGAGCCGGTGACGATGAGTGAGACGTTTTGCCCACCGAAACCGAAGGAGTTGCTGAGCACCGCCTCCTGGGGGACGTCTCGTCGCTCTGCGACGACATCGAGATCGATGTCGGGATCGATGCCGGCCGCGGTGAGGTTGCGGGTCGGCGGGATGACGCCGTGCTCCACACTGAGGACGGCGATGAGTGCTTCGATCGCGCCGGCGGCGCCGAAGAGATGACCGAGCGCGGCCTTGGGGGCTGTCACGGTGGCGTGGCCGAAGACCTCCCCGATCGCGTGTGCCTCCGCGACGTCGCCGACCGGAGTTCCGGTGGCGTGGGCGTTGATGTGACTGATCTGCTCGGGAGCCAAACCGGCCTGCGCGAGGGCCTTCCGCATGGCGGAGATCTGACCGGAGCCGTCGGGAGCGGGCGCCGTGATGTGGTGGGCGTCGGCGGCGATGCCGGCGCCCGCGAGCACGGCGTGGACGCGCGCGCCTCGGGCGCTGGCATGCTCGGCGCTTTCGAGCACCATGACAGCGGCGCCTTCGCTGAGGACGAATCCGCTGCGGTCCGCGGCGAACGGCCGTGACGCTGAGGCGGGTTCGGTGGTGTGCCTCGACAGTGCTTGTGCCTGGGCGAAGCCGGCGACGGTGATCGGGGTGGTTGCGGCCTCGGTCCCGCCCGCGATGACCACGTCCGCCTCGCCGGCACGGATGAGCCTGGCCCCCAGGGCGATCGCCTCGGCACCGGAAGAGCATGCCGAGACGGGCGTGTAGACCCCGGCCCGTGCGCCGTACTCGATACTGATCAGCGCCGCCGCCGCATTGGGCATGAGCATCGGGACCGTGCGTGGCGAGACGCGCCGGGTCCCGGCCGCTTCCAGTACGTCGTCCTCCTTCAGCAGCGTCCCTATGCCGCCGATGCCCGTGCCGATCGCCGAGGCGAGCCGGTCCGGGTCCACCTCCGGGGCACCGGCATCGGCCCAGGCTTCGGCCGCCGCGATGAAGGCCGCCTGCTGCGAGCGGTCGAGCCGCCTGGCCTGTACCGGCAGCAGCAATTCGGCGGGGTCGATCGCCATTGTCCCCGCGACGGTGTCGGGAAGGCCGACGTCCTCGTGGCCGCGCAGGACGCCGCCGCGGATGCCGGACTCGCCGGCAAGCAGGGCGTCCCAGGTGGACGCCACGTCTGCCCCGAGTGGTGTGATCGCGCCGAGTCCGGTTACGACGACTTCAGTCCGGTGCATGCCCCTCCACCTTTCTTGTATGCGATACAAACAACAATCCCTGTTGTATCACATACAATTTTGGTGTGAAGAAGAAGCGAACCGAAGCCCGATCAACGCCGGCCCGTTCGCGTGACCGCGGTCGCGCGACGAGGCGCCGGCTGATCGAGGCAACTGCGCAGCTCTGCAAGGAGCGGCCCGGCGCCGAGATGAGCGTCGCGGAGATCGCGAACGCGGCAGGCGTCTTCCCCAATCAGGTCACCTACCACTTCGGCTCCAAGGACTCACTGCTCGTGCACGCCGCCTTCCTCGGCCTGCTGCACGACGCCCGACGGATTGAGCGCATCGGTCGCCAAGCCCCCGATGCGGCGACATTCCGGCGCAACATCGCCCGCGCCGTACTGGCCATGCCCTCGCTCCCGTCAGTCACGCGAGCACTCGCCGCCGGGATCTCCAAGCCCGAACTCGCCCCCGTGGTCGACCGGCACCTCCAGTTGCTGTTCCGGCAATCCGAGCGCTTCGTGAGCCAGCTCGTCGACAGTCGCGGCTGGACGGCCCGTCGACCGCTCGACGTGGAGGCCAGGACGTTCTGGAGCACCGCGCTCGGCGCAGTGCTGCTCGTCCGCGCCGGGGCACACGGCACTGTCGCCGACCTCGACCTCGCCGGAGCATTGACCATCCACGACGGACCCGATCCCGGTTAGCTCAGTCGAACAGGCCGGGCTCGCCGACGTGGAGCTCCAGCTGCACCCGCCCGCGGGTGACGACGCCGAACGCGTCGCACCACTCCGCCGCGACCACCGCGACCACCGCGACACGCGCGCCACCGCGCAGCGCGAGCGTCGACACCGGGACTGTGCCGTCCGCCGGCAGGCGCTCCGGCAGCCCGAGCCGCGGGAACTGGTCGTCCTGGAAGATGACGATCTCGGTGATCGCCCCGCCGGTGACGCGCACGACGTCGATCGTCAGCGGCAGGTACGCGCCCTCCCGCTTCCGCCAGAGGTAGAAGGCGACGGCGGGCTGCCGATTCACGGAGGTGAGGACGCCGCGCAGGCCCTTCATGCCCTCGAAGCCGCTCTCGACCCAGTCGTTCACCACCGCGTCGCGGCCGACGTACAGGCCCGGCGTGGGCGGCATCGAGCACCGGACGTCGTCCCGCAGCATCGAGGCGAGCGCCGGGACGTCCGTGGCCAGGCTGGCGTCGGTAATCACGGAGTCAGACTGGAGTACTAAGAGGTTGTCTCACGTGGCAAGTTTCGCGAGCTTCTTGTAGCAGGTCAGGGCGGCGGCCATGGCCAGGCCTCGGCTCTGCCGGTCGTTGCGGACCACGTACGGGATCTTGAGACCACGAGCAGCCCATGGCAGGCTCATGCCGCATGATCGATGAATTCGCGAAAGACAACCTGCACGGGAGACTGCGGCGGGACCGCAAGGCGCTGCTCTGGAAACTCGACGGCTTGTCCGAATACGACGCCCGCCGACCTTTGACAGCGACCGGGACCAACCTCCTCGGCCTGGTCAAACACGTGGCCACCGTCGAGGCCAGGTACTTCGGCGAGGTCTTCGACCGCCCGTCCCCGGAACCGCTGCCCCGGTGGCAGGACTCCAACGGCAGCGATCTGTGGGCGACCGAGGACGAGACCCGCGATCAGATCATCGGGTTCTACCGGCGCACGTGGGAACACTCGGACGCGACGATCAACGAGCTTCCCCTCGGCGCCCCCGGCCACGTGCCGTGGTGGCCGGAGCCTTATGCCGACACGAACCTGTTCGCCATCATGGTCCATGTCCTCGGCGAGTCCATCCGGCATGCCGGGCACGCCGATATCCTGCGCGAGGGCCTCGACGGCCGGACCGGGTTGCGCGCCGAACACGAGAAGCAGATCGACGAGGAAGCCCGTGCAGCCTACTGCGCGAAGATCGAGCAGGCCGCCAGGTCGGCCGCACCAATCAAGGCTTAGAGGTTGTCTCACGTGACGTGATGTTCGTGCGGCATGATGCCGGTCGTGGGTGCTGATCTATCGAAGCGTCCGGTTCCTGATGAACTCTGGGAGCTGGCCGCCCCGTGGCTGCCGTCGTTCGCTGCTCGTCCGCAAGGTGGTGGGACCGCTCCGTGTGACGAGCGGGCCGTGTTCACGGCAGTGGTGTACGCGCTGACCAGCGGCTGTGCCTGGCGACATCTGCCGCCGACGTTCGGCACGTCGCCCGCCACCGCGCATCGCCGCTTCACGGTATGGACCGAGGCCGGTCTCTGGCGTCGGCTGCACCGGGCGGTGCTGGACGAACTCGGGGCCCGGGGCGAGGTGGACTGGACCTCGGCGATCGTCGACACGTCCTCCGTTCGCGCCAAAAGCGGGGATCGCTGACCGGGCCGAACCCGGTCGATCGCGGCAAGAAGGGCAGCAAGCTGCACGTGCTGTCCGATGCCCAGGGCATCCCGCTCGCCGTCGCCGTGTCCGGCGCGAACATGCACGACAGCCTCGCCCTCAAGCCGCTCATCCGCGGCATACCCGCCGTCCGGTCCCGCCGGGGACCACGGCGGCGCCGACCGTCAAACTCCGCGCGGACAAGGCGTACTTCTCCGCCGAACACCTGGCCTGGCTGCGCGAGCGCGGGCTCGTCGCGCGCATCGCGCGGCCCGGCATCGAGTCCGGCGAACGCCTCGGTCGGCACCGCTGGAAGATCGAGCGGTCGATCGCCTGGCTCTTCGGCTACCGCCGCCTCACCGTCCGATACGAACGAAAGGGCTCGCACTTCCTCGTCTTCCTCGGCCTGGCCGCCACCCTGACCTGCTACAAGAAGCTCGCGAAACGGTCTGACAGAAGCCTCACCAACGGTGAGTCGATCGTTCCCGAGGTCGTTACGACCTTGAGGGCAATGCGGGAGGGCTTGGTCCGTGACATGAGAAGGGCCGTACGGGTTGGGTAAGTTGTGAAGCTGACCTGGGCCCGTACGGCCTGCTCCCATCCTGCCCTGTGCGGAGTCTCTCGCGCACACTTCGGCGAACTGCTCGAAGAACTCGCACCCAAGTGGGAAGCGACCCGCGAGTCTGCACTGTGTGAGCGACGTGGTGGCGCCCGGCTCAGCGTCTGCGCCTCATCGGCGGCCTGTTCTGCGGCGTCTGCCTCACCTACACCGGCGGCTACGGCGGCCTCGTCCAGAAGTCCCTCGTCCCGCTCTGCAACGAGGTCGGCGCCCAGGTCATCGCCGCCGTCGAAGGCGGTTTCTGACATGCCCGGTCTGACCACCCGCATTGCCGACTGGGCCCACCGCGGTCTGGGCGGCACCGCCGAACGCCTCGCCATCGGGCACCAGGTCCTCATCGCTGCCGCGTCCGATCGACTCGTCCGGCGGCCGGCCCCGCTGAAGCCCGCCGCAGAAGAGGCACCCGCGCCCAGGAAACGGGGCCCGAGGAAGAAGGCCAGGAAGGCGAAGGAAGAACTCGAAAGGGAGAAGGCACCGGGAGAGGAGGAGGTGCCGGGGGGCCGCATCCCGGTCGGCGATCGCATCGACTGCCACCGCACCGAGGGGTGGTCGGACATGGATTCCATCGAGCGCTGGGTCACCGCCGTGATCGTCGCTATGGTGCTCGTGTTCCTCGCCTATCAAGGTTTCTGACCGCCGGGGGAGAGGCGGCCCCGTAGAGCGCCACAAGGCTCGCAGGGCCGCGCGCAGCAAATAGCTGTATGCAGCCTTTTGCGCTTGCTCCAGCGGCCCCCCGCACGCTCCCCGCCGTAGACTTATCAGGGAGCTTGAGCCTTGCCAGACGTCCAGTTCGGGCGGGCCGCGCGAGATTGATCCCGCCAAGGGTGGCGGGATTGGAGTTTCCCACGGCTCCGGCCATCGCGGGCTCTCTCCAATGAGCGGAAGCCTCTGCCTCGCTTTGTGAGCGGTGGAATCCCCTCAGGAAGGACGTGGGCCAGATGAGCCATCTTGTGAGCCAGGTGCCCATCGGTGACATCACAGTGGCCGCTTCGGCTGTGCGCTGGATTTTCCCCCTCGGCATAGCAGTGGCCGTAGTCGCTGTTCTGCTTGGCCTCCTCTGGTGGGACGCGCGCCGTCGGTCTCGGGCACGACAGCAGGGACTGCGAGCCGAGCGGTCCCCTCGAAGCCAGCGGCCTTTGAGGGCTGCAGATGATTTCGGGGAAGGTCTCAGCCCATATGAGATCAATCGGCCCTCTTCGCTAAGGAACGTACGCAAGGGTGACAACGGTGGGGCTTTTGGCAGTGGAGGACCCGGTGGCTGACCGGTCGGCGACATCGGCGGCACTTGCCGAGATCATCGCGCGGTCAAGATCTACTTTCGATACACGTCACGCCGCTTCGTACCGGTGGGCCCGTCCGCCGCGCCATTCGATCCAGTGCGCGTCGTCGAGGAGATCCCAGGCGTCTTCGAGGCCCACCCGCCTCTGGCGCCTCCAGCGAGGGGCAAATTCTCGTGTGGGGAACAGCGGCTTTCGTGTTCGGTGCGCCTGTGGGACTCGTGGGGAACGTAGCGCGAACGCCCGGAGTTGATGGCCTTCTGTTCCGCCTGCTTGTTCCATTGATCGCCTCCTTCGACGCCACTCAGCGATTGAGCACAGAGGCGGATTCACAGGGTCCGATTTTCGCCATGACCTGGAACGTAATTCGCGTCGCAGCATGCGTCGTCGTGGCCGCCTGGTGGACAAAGCGCCCGGTCTGCGGTTGGCGGGTGGCCAGGACGAGCCCGGACGCCAGGCCGACGGCGTGAAGAGTGACAGCCCTTAGGTGTGGGTGTGTTCGGCCGTGGTGCCGTACGTGCTTTGCGGCAGGTGCAGTGTGAGGTCGAGGCTCTGATCGGCGTCCGGGCGGGCCATCTCCCGGTGCTGGGTGAACCACGAGATCGGCGGGGTGTCGCCGAATGCGGCGAGAGGGCGGAGCAGGTGCCGACTCAGGATCTCGTCGTAGTGGCGCGGGTGGGCGTGGAGCTGGCCGTGGAGGGCGGCGCCAGCCCGGGAAGGTGCCGCCCGGGTGCAGCTGGTGTGGCGGGGTGTGGCCGGGGCGCATTGGCGTTCTCGGGCTGAGGAAGGCCCAGGGAGAGCCGTATCTCGCGCGCCCTTCCGATCCAGCCTTGTACGTCGCCGGCGGGGACCTCGCGCAGATCCAGGCGCCGGGCGTTGTCGAGGGCGGTGCGCAGTACGCGGCGGTGGACCGGATGGGTCAGGTCCAGTGGAAGGCGCTGGCCGTACTCGATCACGGCGAGGTAGTTCGGGACGCGGAGGCGGTCTTGCCACCTCAAGATCGCGGAGGAGGTTGGTCAGGTCTCCGAGGCCGTCACCGGCGCCCTCGGCGCCAACCCTCGTAAGGGCGACAGCCACGGCTGGTCGGACGTCGAGAAGGAGTTGAGCGACGTCCTTGTGAGCGCTGCGGTGGCCCTGGCCACGATCAGCCCGGACCCGGAGAAGGCGCTCGCCGAGGGCGTCCAGGGCCCACCGGCTCGCCTCGACCTGGACCGACCAGGACTTGGCCGCCGCGTAGAAGGGCCTGCACAGCTTGAGGCTGTGCAGGCCCTTCTTTCGGTCCCCGGATTTGCTGTCGCACAGCTGTTCAGCCGTGCGTCTCCCGGTCTCCCGAGTGGGAGAGAAGTGGGAGGCGATCATGACGCATGGATGCGTGAAATCGTCAGAATGCGCTGGATGGTGCTAGGTGCGGCGACTCGGTCAACCGGTGGACTCGCCCGCGTGCGGGCTCAGAACCCCCGCGCTGACCAGGATGAAGAGCAGAATGCCCAGAATGATCCGGTAGATGACGAACGGCATGAAGCTCTTGGTCGTGATGAACTTCATGAACCAGGCGATGACCGCGTATCCGACGCCGAAGGCGATGAACGTCGCGAAGATCGTCGGCCCCCACGACACATGCCCCTCGCCCGCGTCCTTCAGTTCGAAGACACCCGAGGCGAGCACCGCCGGGATCGCGAGCAGGAACGAGTAGCGGGCCGCGGCCTCGCGGGTGTAGCCCATCAGCAGGCCGCCGCTGATCGTGGCGCCCGAGCGGGAGACGCCGGGGATCAGTGCCATCGCCTGGCAGAAGCCGAAGATCAGGCCGTCCTTGACGCCGAGTTCCTTGAGGGACTTGCGCTCCCGGATAGCCCGGTGCTTGCCACCCACCTCGTCGCGGGCGGCGAGGCGGTCGGCGATGCCGAGGACGATGCCCATCACGATCAGCGTGGTGGCGATGAGTCGCAGGTCGCGGAACGGGCCCTCGACCTGGTCCTTGAGGGTCACGCCGAGGACGCCGATCGGGATGGAGCCGACGATGACGAGCCAGCCCATCTGCGCGTCGTGGTCGCCGCGCATCGACCGGTTGGTCAGCGAGCGGAACCAGGCCGAGACGATCCGGACGATGTCCTTCCGGAAGTAGATGAGGACTGCGGCCTCCGTGCCGATCTGGGTGATGGCAGTGAAGGCCGCCCCCGGGTCTTGCCAGCCGGCGAACGCTGCGGTGAGCCGCAGATGCGCGCTGGAGGAGATCGGCAGGAACTCGGTCAGTCCCTGAACGAGGCCCAGGACGAACGATTCGAACCAGCTCATGGGGCTTTGGCCATCCCGGAAGTGATCGTGCATCGGTCGACGGCCTTCAGAGCCGTCGACAGCGTGCGGATTGCGGTCAATATGAGGGACGGGCCACGTCGGGCCCGTGATCGTCTGTGGTGCGCGGGCAGCGTATCGCCCTTGGGTGAACAGGGGTACGACTGCCCCCGCACCCATCGCGAACCGCCGGTGATGTCAGGGGGGAACTGGACCGCAGACCGGCTCACAGGCTCAGTCCCTGGCGAGGCGGTGCCGCTTGCGCCAGGCGACGACGGCCGCACCGACGCCCGTCAGCACGATGAAGCCCATCGCCGCCAGGAACGCGGGCGATGTCGGGGACGAGGCCTCGCTGCCCGCGATGACGTAGGCGGCGGTGTTCGGAATCGAGCCGAGCCCGGTGGCCACGAGGAAGGGCGAATACCCCATCCGTGAGACCGCGGCGCAGTAGTTGGCAGCGGCGAACGGAACCCCCGGGAAGAGCCGCAGCGCCAGCATCGAACGGAAGCCGTGCCGGCTCAGCTGCCCGTCCGCAGCCGTCAGCCAGCGCCCGCGCACCAGCGTACGGAGCGCGTCCTGCCCCAGTACCCTGCCCAGCCCGAACGAGATGCCCGCGCCGAGCACCGTGCCCGCCAGGGCGGCTGCCAGACCGGCCTGCGACCCGAACAGCGCACCCGCGGCGAGGTTGAGCAGCGGCCGAGGCACGAATGCCACAGTGGACAGGCCGTACGCGAGGCCGAACAGCAGGACCGCTGCGCCGCCACCGCTCAGCTGCGACGGCCAGCCATGGGCCAGGAGGCGCTGCGGATCGAGAAGCAGCGTGGTCGCCGCGGCGGCCAGCAGCATGGCCACGAGCAGCGAGAACCGGGACCAGGGCGAGAGCAGCGCCCTCGTACAGCGCACGGCGAGGCCGGTGGCGGGCCGGGCGGCGGGGACGGGGTCGAGCATTCGGGGAGAGTAACCGACATCTCCTTCTGATCGCCGTAATGTGCACCGTATGAGCACCGCAGCCGATGCCGCTCCCGACGTGCCGCCGAGCGAGCTCGCCGACACCGTGCTGGCGCGTCTGACGCTCCTCTACCCCACGGCCGCCGATCGTGGGCGGGCCGCCTCCGCCGCCGCGTACATGAAGCACGTCGCCCCGTTCCTCGGCATCCCCACCCCGCAGCGCCGGTCCCTGTCACGTACGGTCCTGGACGGCACCGGGCGTCCCGACGAGGTGGACTGCGCGGCTGTCGCCCTGCGCTGCTGGCAGCTGCCCGAGCGGGAGTACCAGTACTTCGCCGCCGACTATCTGCGCCGCCACGTGCCCCGTTGCTCCTCCCGGTTCCTGCCCGTCGTACGGCACCTCGTCTCCACCGTCCCCTGGTGGGACACCGTCGATGTGCTCTCCGCCCATGTCGCAGGACCGCTCGTCGCCGCCGACCCGGAGCTGAAGACGGTGATGGACGAGTGGATCGAGGACGACAACCTGTGGATCGCCCGCACCGCCCTGTTGCACCAGCTGCGCTACCGGGACGCCACCGACACCGAACGGCTCTTCGGCTACTGCCTGCGCCGGGCGGATCATCCCGACTTCTTCATCCGCAAGGCGATCGGCTGGTGTCTGCGCGAGTACGCCAAGACCGATCCGCGTGCTGTCAGGGGCTTCGTCGACAGCGCCCGGGACCGGCTCTCGCCGCTGTCCGTACGCGAAGCCATGAAGCACCTCTGAGGCACGTCGGCGCCGAACCCCCTTTCCGGGCCCGCTGGAAAACCATTCGACGGGGCCGCGGCCGTCGGCCATGATCGGACCCATGTTCCGGTACGCCTTCCTCGCAGCGCAGTCCGCAGTCGCGGACGCGCCGAAGGCTGCCGTCATCCCTTCCTTCCTCGCTCCTGCCGCAATCACCGTGGCGGCAGCCGCAGTCGACGCAGCAGCGTTCAGCGCTGCCGCAGCGCCCATCGGCGGCGCCCGAAGCTGACCCTCCCCCGACAGTCCGGCGGACCCCGTAAGGGGAGGGTCGGCGGGGCCCTGGGGTCTTCTCTCTCAGCTTCGAGTTTCCAAGGAACGAGCCATGCCCAAGACGGCATACGTGCGCACCAAGCCGCACCTCAACATCGGCACCATGGGCCACGTCGACCACGGCAAGACCACCCTGACAGCCGCGATCACCAAGGTCCTCAGTGACCGCGGCACCGGCACGTTCGTCCCGTTCGACCGCATCGACCGGGCGCCGGAGGAGGCACAGCGCGGCATCACCATCAACATCGCGCACGTCGAGTACGAGACCGACACCCGCCACTACGCGCACATCGACATGCCCGGTCACGCCGACTATGTCAAGAACATGGTCACCGGCGCCGCGCAGCTCGACGGGGCGATTCTCGTCGTGTCCGCGCTCGACGGGATCATGCCGCAGACCGCCGAGCACGTCCTGCTCGCCCGCCAGGTCGGCGTCGACCACATCGTCGTCGCCCTCAACAAGGCCGACGCGGGCGACCCGGAACTGACCGACCTGGTCGAGCTGGAGGTCCGCGAGCTGCTCTCCGCGCACGGCTACGGCGGCGACACCGTCCCCGTGGTCCGCGTCTCGGGGCTGAAGGCGCTGGCCGGCGACCCGCGCTGGACCGCGTCCGTCGAGGCATTGCTGGACGCCGTCGACACGTACGTACCGATGCCGGTGCGCTACACCGACGCGCCGTTCCTGCTGCCGGTGGAGAACGTCCTGACCATCACCGGCCGGGGCACGGTCGTCACCGGAGCCGTCGAGCGCGGCACCGTCCGCGTCGGCGACCGGGTCTCCGTGCTCGGCGCGGACATCGAGACCGTCGTCACCGGCCTGGAGACCTTCGGCAAGCCGATGGAGTCCGCGCAGGCCGGTGACAACGTGGCGCTGCTCGTACGCGGGGTGGAGCGCGACCGGGTCCGCCGCGGCCACGTGGTGGCGGCGCCCGGCAGCGTGACGCCGAGCCGTCGTTTCACCGCGCAGGTGTACGTCCTGTCGGCGCGGGAAGGCGGCCGGACCACACCGGTCACCACCGGCTACCGGCCGCAGTTCTACATCCGTACGGCGGACGTCGTCGGGGACATCGACCTCGGCGAAGCGGCGGTGGCGCGCCCCGGCGACACGGTCACGATGACCGTCGAACTGGGCCGCGACACCCCGCTGGAGTCCGGGCTCGGCTTCGCGATCCGTGAGGGCGGCCGCACGGTCGGCGCGGGCACCGTCACCGACCTGCTCTGATCCGGGCGCCAAACCCGTCAACCGACCCCATGGGAGGCGGGTTTGGCGCCATGCGCGAGACTGACGGCATGACAGATATTGCACTGGTGCTCGGAGCGGGCGGTTCCACCGGCGGCGCATGGGAGACCGGCATTCTGCACGGCCTCGCCGAGGCGGGCGTGGACCTGTCCACCGCGGGTCTCGTCATCGGAAGCTCTGCCGGGGCCCTCGTCGGCGCCCAGCTCGCCTCCGGACTGCTCGGCCTCCCGGAACTGTACGCACGTCAGCTGGCCGATCCGCAGGGCGAGACCGGCGGGAAGCTCGGCACTGCCGCCCTCATGCGCTACGCCCGGGCGGTGCTGACGTCGCGTACCCCGGAGGCGTACGGGCAGAAGCTGGCCCGGATGGCGCGGGAGACCCGGACCGCCATCTCCGCAGCCGAACGGCAGGAGATGATCGCGAGCCGGCTCCTGTCGCCCGACTGGCCCGAGCGGCAGCTGCGGATCACCGCCGTCCGCGCGGACACGGGTGAACTCCACATCTTCGACAAGGACAGCGGTGTCCCGCTGGCCGACGCCGTTACTGCCAGCTGCGCGGTCCCCGCCGTCTGGCCGGTCGCCACCATCGACGGGCAGGACTGGATCGACGGCGGGGTGTACTCCCCGGCCAACGTTCATCTGGCCGCAGGGTATGAGCGCGTCGTCGTCATCGCACCGACGGCCAGTGACAACAAGGTGATCGTCTCCCCCCGGTCCCAGGCCACCGACCTCGAAGCGAAGGGTGCCCGGGTCGTGGTCATCACGCCGGACGCGGCCGCCAAGAAGGCATTCGGCCGCAATGTGCTCGACCCGAGCCGCCGGGCGGCCGCCGCCCGCGCCGGACTCGCGCAGTCCGCGGCGCACACCGAAGCGGTCGCCGCGGTCGTCGGCAGCTGAACCGGCACCCCACAATGGGGGAGTGAACGAGCCGATACCCGTGATCCGAGACGTGGACCAGGGCACCGCCAGACTCCTTCCCGACGTGGACCGGGACCGGGCCTGGCTGCTCACGGTCGACGGCGCACCCCAGTCGTACGTCGACCTCGACGATCCGGTCCACCTGGAGTTCGAGTACGCCCGACGGCTCGCCCACGTCCTGGACTGTGCCGCGGAACCGGACGCGCCTCTCGACGTACTCCATCTCGGCGGCGGCGCCCTCACCCTGCCCCGCTATGTCACCGCGACCCGGCCGGGTTCCCGGCAGGTCGTCGCCGAGGCCGACCTTGGTCTGCTCGCCCTGGTCGCCGAGCAGCTGCCACTCCCCGACGACAGCGGCATCACCGTGCACGGCACCGACGCCCGCGGACTGCTGGAACAGACGCCGCCCGGCACCGTCGACGTCCTGATCGCGGACGTGTTCGGCGGATCGCGCGTGCCCGCGCACCTCACCTCCGTCGAGTACGCGCAGGCGGCCGGGCGGGTTCTGCGGGACGACGGCATCTATGCCGCCAACCTCGCCGACGGCGCGCCCTTCGCATTCCTCCGCTCGCAACTGGCCAACTTCGCCGCCGTCTTCGAAGAGCTCGCGCTGATCGCCGAACCGGCGGTACTGCGCGGCCGGCGCTTCGGGAACCACGTCCTGGTCGCCTCCCGCAGCCCCCTCGACACCGCGGCCCTGGCCCGCCGCTGCGCCGCAGACGTATTCCCCGCCCGGGTCGAGCACGGCGCCGGTCTGGCCCGGCTCATCGGCGCGGCACGGCCGGTCGGGGACGCCGACGCGGTCGCCTCACCCGAGCCGCCCGGCGGTTCCTTCGGTATCGGCTGACAGCGTCTTCCCTGACGCAACCTCGATGGTTGCCGTCCGGCGGGTCAGGTTGCGTACGTCGGGTACGAACAGCACGGCCCCCGTGCAGAGCACGACCAGCGCCGCGCAGCCCCACAACGCCTGACCGCGCCCGACCAGGTTCTCCACCGGACCGGCCACCGCGGTGGCCAGCGGCAGCATCGCCACCGATCCGAACCAGTCGTACGCCGATACCCGCGACAACTTCTCCTCCGGGATCTCCTGATGCAGGGCCGTCATCCAGGAGACGCCGAACACCTCGATGGTCACGCCGCTGACGAACATCACCGCACCGAGTCCGGCCACCGGCAGCGGCACCGCCAGCGCCGCCGACGGCAGGGCCAGGGGGAAGACGCAGAGCGTCCCGGCGAGCAGGAGCCGCCGGGGTTTCCAGCGCATCATCAGCAGCGCCCCGCACAGCGTGCCGACCCCGAACGCGGCAAGCGCGAATCCCCAGGGGCGGGCGCCGCCGAGCTCGTCCCGGGCGACCAGTGGCCCATACACCGACTCGGCGGCACCGACCACGGCGACCACCACCGAGAACTGCGCCACGATCGACCACAGCCAGGGGCGGCCGATGAACTCCTGCCAGCCCTCGCGCAGATCGGACAGGAGTCCGCCGCCCGGCTCCCGCGCCGGGATGTGCGCGACATCCAGGAAGGCGCGCAGCGCACCGGCCACCGCGAAGGCCGCCGCGTCGACGGCCAGTACCCAGCCCGGATTCATCGCCGCGATCATGGCACCGCCGAGCGCGGCACCACCGATGGCGGCCCCGTGCATCGACATCCGGAAGAGTGCGAAGGCGCGGCCGGCCTGTTCGCCACTGACACTGGACATCAGCATGCCCTCGGCCGCCGGGTTGAAGAACGCCTGCCCGGTACCGCACAACGCGGTGAGCAGCATCATCTGCCACAGCTGCGGGTCGCCGGCCAGGACCAGCCAGGCGAACGCGCCCTGCGAGACACAGTTGAGCGCGTTCGCCGCCACCATCACCCGGTGGCGCGGCACCCGGTCCGCGATGGCGCCGCCGATGAGCAGGAACAGCACCAGCGGCGCGGTACGGGCGGCTGCCACCAGGCCGACGTCGCCGCCGTCGCCACCGGACTGCAGAACGGCGAACGCCGCCGCGATCAACGCACCGTGGGTACCCAGGCCGGTGATGATCGCGGCGGCGGTCAGCAGACTGTAGTTGCGGCCGGCCCAGGTGGGACGGCGGATGCGGGGACGGGGTATGCCGGCAGGAGTCACCGGGGAACTATCGCTGCCGGGCTCCCGCCCTGCCAAGTGCTTTGTGCCGGAGCGGGGGGGAGCACGTCAGGTCAGGAGGCGGTGACGTCGGTCAGCCGGACCGTGCTGAGGATCTTCATGATCGTGGCGTCCGGGAGCTCGTCCTTGACGGAGTCGGCACCGTAGAGGACCCAGGAGGAGAAGTCACCGTTCTTGTTCTTGAAGGTGAAGGCGAAGGTCTTGCCGTCGGAGTCGCACTTCTTCTTCTTCGTGACATTGGGGGCGGTGGCCGTCACGAGGCTGCCGGTCAGACCCGACTGGGTGGTGTACTTCTTCGCCTTGGTGAACTTGATGGTCTTCTGCGGCATGTGCTGCGCGTAGGCGGCCCATGCCCATGTCCCGGCCTCGCTGTGGGCGTTGGCGTCGGCGTCCGTGGCGCCCTCGGCGCCGCGGGTGCCCGCACTGGCCAGGCTGTACTCCTCCTTGGTCCCGTCCTTGTCCTCGTCGTCGACGCACCACTTTTTCTGGAAGTACGCCGGCGCGGAGAAGCCGATGAGGGGTGAGCCGTCGCCCTTCTTGTCGTCCTCGAAGTAAGAGAACGTCCCGGGCGCCCCGACCTCCCAGTCACCGGGTACGTCGAACTGGGTTCCCCACTTGGGGTTGGTGACGACCTTCCAGCCGGCGACGAGAGGCTTGGCGTCCCCATCGGTGCCCCGCGGGTTCGGCGCTGCGGAGGACGTGTCGGCGGACGGCTTTGCGGGCGACGACTTCCCGCCATCGGCGACGTCGGTGCCGCTCTTGTCGTCCTTGTTGATCACCACGACGCCAGTGACCACGGCGGCCACGACCACAGCGGTGGCTGCGACGATCGCGACGACGGTCGTCTTCTTCTTGTTGTCGCCCCCGGGCTGCGGTGCACCGGGCGGGCCCGAGACCGCGTACTGCGGCACGGTGGGCTGCTGGTACGGGTTCGGCTGCTGGTATCCCGGCTGCTGCCCCGGCTGGCCGTACTGCTGATATCCCGGCTGCTGATAGGGATTCGGCTGCTGGTATCCCGGCTGCTGGTAAGGATTCTGATTCTGGTTCTGCGGGTTTTGCTCGCCCCCGGGCGGCTGCTGTCCTGGCCACATGGCGAGTAACCATAGAGGGACGATTACCGGTCGCCTACGCCCGCCCCCGTGAAGGAACGGTCACGGCGGTGGCCACACGGATGCCGGGAGGTCGTGCGGGCGCGCTCCGGGGATGGCCAAACAGTCCTACTCGTGAGTAACCTTCTGCTCATGAGCACTGAACAGATGGCAGTCGGAGACATGCTCCTCGCGACGGTTCCGATGGCCAGGACCCTCAACCTCGAGTTCCTCGAGACGACTTCGGAGCGCGCCGTCGTCCGGATGCCGGACCAGGCCGACTACCACAACCACGTCGGCGGACCGCACGCCGGTGCGATGTTCACGCTCGCGGAGTCGGCCAGCGGCGCGATCGTCATCGCCGCCTTCGGGGACCAGATGTCCCGCGCCGTACCGCTCGCCGTGAAGGCGGAGATCGGCTACAAGAAGCTCGCGATGGGCGTCGTCACCGCCACCGCGACCCTCGGCCGGCCGGTGGCGGACGTCGTCGCCGAACTCGACGCGGGCAAGCGGCCCGAATTTCCTGTCGCCATCGAGATCCGGCGCGCGGACGGCGCGGTCACCGGCGAGATGACCGTCGTGTGGACGCTCCGCCCGAACGCCTGAGCGGCCTGCCTCCCCAACTGGGCCGTCCCACCCCATCGGGGGTGCGGGGCGGCCCATCGCACTGTCCGGGCAGGTGGCACGGCAGGTAGGCTGCCCGCCGTGCGCCGAGGAGTTGCCCGGCGGGCGACGGCACATCAGTACGGGAGGAACCGGCGTTGCACATCCAGGAGTGGCTGGAGACAGTCCCCGCGGTCAGCGTGTACGTCCTGGTGGGCGTCGTCATCGGTCTGGAGAGCCTGGGCATTCCGCTCCCGGGCGAGATCGTCCTTGTGAGCGCGGCGCTGCTGGCCGCCGGACACAGCGGCATCAATCCGGTGATCCTCGGTGTCTGCGCGACCGCCGGGGCGGTCATCGGGGACTCGATCGGATACGCCATCGGCCACAAGGGCGGCCGGCCGCTCCTCGCCCGGCTCGGCGGGAAGTTCCCCAAGCACTTCGGCGTGGACCAGATCGCCATGGCGGAGCGGTCGTTCCAGAAGTGGGGCATGTGGGCGGTGTTCTTCGGCCGCTTCGTCGCGCTGCTGCGTATCTTCGCCGGACCGCTGGCCGGCGTCCTGCGCATGCCGTACTGGAAGTTCCTGATCGCCAATGTGCTCGGCGGCATCGTCTGGGCGGGCGGGACCACAGCGGTCGTCTATTCGGTCGGAGTCGTCGCCGAGGCCTGGCTCAAGCGCTTCTCCTGGCTCGGCCTGGTGGTCGCCGTACTGGTCGGGCTGACCTCGATGCTTGTCCTCCGGCACCGGGCCAAGAAGGCGGCGGCCCAGTCCACCGACCGTATCGTGGCCGAGCCGGGGACGGTACCGGCAGCGGACTGAGCCGGGGCGGCCCGGCTCACCGGGCCGCCCGCTCGTCCGTCACTCAGCCCTCGTGCGCCTGACGGTGCGCCTTGGCCAGCTCCACGTACCCGACGGCATTGAACGTGATGCCCTCGAGCTCCTCCTCGGTCAGCTCGCGCTTGACCTTGGCGGGCACGCCCGCGACGAGCGAGCCCGGCGGCACCCTCATCCCCTGCGGCACCAGTGTCTGGGCCGCGATCAGCGAACCGGCGCCGATGTGCGCACCGTTGAGGACCGTGGCCCCCATGCCCACGAGAACATCGTCCTCGACGGTGCAGCCGTGCAGTACGGCGTTGTGCCCGACCGAGACGCGCTCGCCGACCGTGACGGGGAACCCGGGGTCGGCATGGACGCTGCAACTGTCCTGGATGTTGCTGCCGGCACCGATGGCGATGGGAGCGCAGTCGGCCCGCAGCACCGCCTGGTACCAGACGCTGGAGCCCGCTGCCAGGGTCACCTCGCCGATCACGACCGACGTCGGCGCGGTGAACGCGTCCGCGTCGATGTCCGGCTCGTGGCCGCCGATGCCCGTGATCAACGCCTTCTCTGCCATCGCCCGTTCCTCCGTGTCTGCGACCATGGTTGTCCGTTCGCGCCAGGGGAACGGTATGCGACAGCCGGGCGGCCGCCGGTGAGTGGGTTGAACATCACAAGGGGCCACGGTGACCGGCCCGGGTGCGCCGACTACGGTGAGCGAGTGCCCAAGAACAGCAACACGTTCTCCTCCCTCACCGCCTGGCGACGGCGCCTCCTGTCCCGAGCCGTCCACCGCGGCTGGCGTGCGGTACAGGAGGCCGGCGCGATCACCGCGGAACACCCGGGCGGGCTGCGGTTCGGCCGTATCGGCGAGGGGACCCGGCTGGCGTTCCCTCAGGGCACGGTCTTCGGGGAGCCGTGGATCGAGCTCGGCGACCACTGCATCATCGGCGAACAGGTCACCCTGACCGCCGGACTCATGCCGGACTTGGACCTCGGCTCGGAACCCATCCTGACCCTGGGGGACGGCGTGGTGCTCGGCCGGGGCAGCCACGTCGTCGCCGACACTACGGTGGCCATCGGCTCGAACACGTACTGCGGACCGTATGTCTACATCACGTCGACGAACCACAGCTACGACGATCCGCACGAGCCGGTCGGCCGGCAGTGGCCGCGCATGGAGCCGGTCACCATCGGACCCGGCTGCTGGATAGGTACGGGTGCGGTGGTCCTGCCGGGAGCCAGGCTCGGGCGCAACGTGGTGGTCGCGGCGGGTGCGGTGGTCCGTGGCGAGGTGCCCGACCATGCGGTCGTGGCCGGTGCGCCCGCACGCGTCGTACGCAGCTGGGATCCGGAGAAGGGCTGGCAGCCGCCCCTGCGCACACCCGCCCCGGTGCCGATCCCGGCGGGCGTGACGCCCGAGCAGCTGCTGGCCGTCGCGGAACTGGAAGACAGCTAGGGCCTCTCCTGGGGCATGCCCGGGCGGTGTCCGGCCCGATCCGACGGACACCCCTGGTGCGAGCCCGTCGACTAACCGGTGGCGAGCAGCACCGTTCCCACCAGAGCCAGTCCGGCCCCCGCCGCCTGCACTCCGCGCAGCCGCTCGCCCAGCACCCCGCGCGCGGCCAGGGCCGTGACCACGGGATAGAGCGAGGCGAGTACGGCGGCCACGGTGACCGGGCCGTGCTGCGCGGCGATCGAGTAGGTGCCGTTGGCCGCGACATCGGCGAGGCCGACGAACGCCAGGGCGGGCATCGAGGCCCGGATCACGGCCGCCCCGCCCACCTCGGGCAGCGCACGTCCTCCGCGGCGCACCGACACGAACAGAGCCGTACCGCCGACCGCGATATTGGTGAGGCGCTGCACGAAGAGCGCCAGGAACAGCCCGGAGACCGTCGTGGAAGCCTCCGCGATCAGCGACATCACCGTCCCGAAGCCGAACGCCGCCACCAGGGTCAGTACAACCGCCCGACGCTGGACCGGCGCCCCGCGCAGCTCCGGCCCGCCCGCCAGCACGATGCCCACGACTGCCACGGCGACGCCCGCGAACTGCAGCAGACCGGGGCGCTCACCGACGATCAGCCCGACACTCACCGGCACGGCGACGCCCAGCGATCCGAGCGGGGAGACGACCCCCATCGGACCGAGCGCCAGCGCCTTGTAGAAGCTCAGCATCGCGACCGGCCCGACGGCGCCCGCCGCGACGGCGAACCAGAGCTGCGGGCCTGACTCGCTCCAGCCCCCGGTCGCGACCACGACGACGCCCAGCACGAGGGCCGCCATGGTCTGCGAGACGATGACCACCGTGAGCGCGGGCACACGTCGCGTGAGCAGCCCGCCGCCGAAGTCGGCCAGCCCCCACAGCAGGCTGGTGGCCAGGGCGAACAGTGCTGTCATGACATGCCTCGCAGTACAGTGCGATGAACGGTTGGGTGCACCACACCGTAGTGCAGTATTTTCGACTCTGTCATCCAGAATATTGGACGGAATGTGTCTGACCTCGACCAGCTCACGCAGTCGCTCGCGCGTAACCTCAAGCGCTGGCGTGGCGAACGCGGCTTCACCCTGGATGCCCTCGCCGCCCGCGCGGGCGTCAGCCGAGGCATGATCATCCAGATCGAACAGGCGCGCACCAACCCGAGCGTCGGCACCACCGTCAAGCTGGCCGACGCGTTGGGCGTCAGCATCACCACCCTGCTCGACTACGAACAGGGTTCCCCTGTGCGGCTGGTGCCCGAGAGTCAGGCGGTGCGCATGTGGTCCACCGAGGCGGGCAGCTCCACGACTCTCCTCGTCGGCACGGAGGCCAGGGGTCCCCTCGAACTCTGGTCCTGGCGCCTGATGCCCGGAGAGGGCAGCGCCTCCGACCCGCATCCCGAAGGCACCGTCGAACTCCTGCACGTCACCGCGGGTGTGCTCACCCTGGTCGTCGACGGCGAGGAGCACTCCGTACCCGCAGGGACATCCGCCACCTTCGAGGCGCATCACCCGCATGTCTACCGCAACGACGGCGCCGAGCCCGCCGAGATCACCATGGCGGTCTCCATTCCTCCGGTGCGCTGAGTTCACCGGCTGAGACGGCCAACCGGATCCCGCGCAGGCCTTGTTACGTTGCTTCCATGCGCGCACCCATCGGCTCCTTCGAGAACGCAGGCCCCGCCGTCGACCGACTCGGCCTCCTCACCCCACCGGTCGCCAAGGCGGTGAGCGAGGGGTGGGGCGACGTCCCCGCCGACCGGATCCTGCACGTCGACACGGACCCGGCGATCGCGGACACGGCCGCCTTCGTCGAACACCACGGCGCCGAGCTGCTCGACAGCTCGGCCAACTGCGTCGTGGTGGCGGGCAAGCGCGGCGGCGATGTCACCCTGGCTGCCTGCGTCGTCCTCTCGCGCACCCGCGTCGACGTGAACGGGGCGGTCCGCAAGCACCTCGGCGCCCGCAAGGCCTCCTTCGCCTCCATGGACACGGCAGTCGGCGAGACCGGCATGGAGTACGGGGGGATCACCCCGATCGGACTCCCGGGCGAATGGCCCCTGCTGCTCGATCCCGCGGTGGTCGATCAGGAATGGGTCCTGATCGGCAGCGGCAGCCGCCGCGGCAAGCTGATCGTCCCGGGCAAGGCCCTGGCGTTGCTGCCGAACGCGGTGCTTGTCGAGGGGCTCGGCGTCCTGGTGGGCTGAGCCCGAAGACCTTCGGTGAATTGGTTCAACGTTTTGGCTCAACCGGCTGACCCGGCCCGCTCTCTGCGGGAGGCTTGGTCGAGTCGTGTGTCATGTCCGGGTCCGGGTCCTTGTGGGCTGAACGGTGGCCGACCGCTAGCTCGAAAGGGTGCGATGCGTTCTCGGTCGAAACTCCGGGGTCCAGTGGGGAGTTTGAGTGCCGGAGACATGCCTACACGCATATCAATGCGCCATTTGCCTGTCTTTAATCATATTTACCCCGCCAATGGGGAATGGAGATCTGCACCCATCGGTGACATGCGTGTCGCCGATGGGCCTCCATCGACATGAGAGGTTTAGATGAACACTACACTCGTCTCGGCGGCCGTCAGGCCGGGACTCACCCCGCGGCTTCCGGCCGCGCCTCGGGTGCCGCTCGCCAAGCGGGCGGCCGTCCAGAGCGGCGGGGCCCTGCCCGCATCGCTCAGTCGGCTGCTGTCGACCGACGCCGGGGCGAGCCCGCTGGTGATCGCAGCCTTTCAGTCGTCGGTCTGAGTAGCCGGGACAGAATTTCGCCATGGACCGGCCGTCGCCCTCGCTGAGCCAATTCGTACTTAAGATGCACAGTCGCTGTGATCTCGCGTGCGACCACTGCTATGTGTACGAGCATGCGGACACGAGTTGGCGCGGCCGGCCCAAGGTGGTGTCCGAGGACACTCTGGTCAGGGTGGCGGACCGCATTGCCGAGCACGCCCGGGCCCACCGACTGCCGGCCATCCACGTGGTGCTGCACGGCGGGGAGCCGCTGCTGGCCGGCCCGGACCGACTCCGCCGCGCGGCCGACGAGCTCTCCCGCGCACTGGACGGCGTCAGCGCACTCGATCTGCGCATCCATACCAACGGTGTGCTGCTCGACGAGAACTTCTTGGAGCTGTTCGCCGAGCTCGGCATCAAGGTCGGCGTGTCGCTGGACGGTGACAAGGCTTCGAACGACCGTCACCGCCGCTACGCCGACGGTCGCAGCAGCCACCCCCAGGTGCTGCGAGCCGTCGAACTGCTCAATCGGCCCGCCCACCGGCGGCTTTTCGCCGGCCTGCTCTGCACCATCGATGTGCGCAACGACCCGATCGCCGTCTACGACGCACTGGTCGCCCTCGACCCGCCACGCATCGACTTTCTTCTGCCGCACGCGACGTGGGACGTGCCGCCGCTCCGCCCCGGGGACTCGGCAACGCCCTACGCGGACTGGCTGTTCACCGTCTACCGTCGCTGGGACGCAGCGGGCCGGCCGGTCCCTGTACGGATGTTCGACTCCGTTCTGCGCACCCTGCGCGGCGAGAGCAGCCTCACCGAATCCCTCGGCCTGGCACCGGCTGACCTTGTCGTCATCGAGACCGACGGCACGTTCGAGCAGGCGGACAGCTTGAAGACGGCCTACGATGCCGCGCCCGCCACAGGTATGGATGTCGTCGCCAACACGCTCGACGACGTGCTCCGTCATCCCGGCATGCTCGCCAGGCAACAAGGCCTCCAGCAGCTGAGCAAGGAGTGCCGCACCTGCCCGGTCGTCAACTCCTGTGGTGGCGGCCTCTATGCCCACCGCTATCGGACCAGCAGCGGCTTCGACAACCCGTCCGTGTTCTGCCCCGATCTGATGGAACTGATCATGAGCATTCGCGACCGGGAGACCTCGGCGCCCATTCCGTCGGCGGGGCATGCCGAGCTCCTCGATGCCGTCCAACTGGACGAATTGGCCTCTGGTTTGGGTAGCGCGGAGACGGTGAGTCGGCTGGCCGCCGCCCAGCTGGACCTCAACTGGGACCTGCTGGCCGCGGTGAGCGAGCGCGCTCCGCGGACCGACCGGACAGCGACGGCAGCATGGCAGCTGATGGTCGACCTGGACGTCAGGGCGCCCGAGGCGCTGGACGCGGCGGTGGCTCACCCGTACACGCGGCCCTGGGCCCTGCGCATTCTGGAGGGCCGAGCTCCGCAGACCATCGCGTCCGGCCTCGCGGAGATCGCAGCTGTCGGTGCGATGCGGGCGCGCCAGGGCGACACGATCGCGGTGCCCGTGCGGGGCGGGCTGCTTCGGCTGCCGAGCCTCGGTTCGGTGATTCTTCCCGACGAGGCATCCGTCGCCGAGGTGACGGCGGACCCGGAGGGCTTCACGGTCCGGGCGGTCGGCTGCGAGATGCGCGTCGGCTGGGACGAAGGTCTGAACGGCCTCACCCCGCACTGGCATCCCGTCCGGATCGTGGAACGGCCCGGCTGGGCCGTCGCTCTGGAGGACACGGACCCCTTGCGCGACAGCCACCAGTGGCCGGTCACTGATCGGCTCTCCGCGGGCGAGGCGAAGGTGTGGGCGGAGGACCTGGCCGAGGCCTGGTCACTGATCCAGAGTGAACTGCCCGGTTACGCACCGGGCGTGGCAGCAGGACTCCGGGTCCTCACCCCTCTGCACGCGCCGGACGGCAGCGATGTCAGTGCCGCCTCCAGGGAGGCGTTCGGGGCGGTTGCGGCGGCGCGGCCCGAGACGCCCGATCTGCTGGCCCTGCTGATCGTCCACGAGTTCCAGCACGTCAAGCTGGGAGCGATCCTGGACAGCTTCGACCTGCATGAGCCCGTTGGCGACCGTCGGTTGTTCTACGCCCCCTGGCGCGACGATCCTCGACCGCTGGACGGTCTGCTCCAGGGGGCGTACGCGCATATCGCGGTGACGGACTTCTGGCGCGTAAGGAGACTGACCACGCAGGGGCAGGCGGCGCGCACGGCCGAGGCCCGGTTCGCCCGGTGGCGGGAGCAGACCGTCGGCGCCGTCCAGGTGCTTGCCGGGTCCGGCCTCCTGACACCGCTCGGCGACCGCTTCGTCGCAGGGATGGCCCGCACGGTCGAGAAATGGTCGGCGGAGGACGTCTCTCCCGCCGCGTCGGCTGAGGCGAGACGCTCCGCCGCACGACACCGCGCCGACTGGGAGGCGCGCAATCCGGCACGTGCCACGCACCGCTGACCGCACTTGGCTTCAAAAATGACGGATATGGCGGTAATTGATTGATCGACAGCGACATTTGCGTGGCAGGATCAACAATTAGGCGCGTTAGTGCTGTTCCGTCGATGATTCCCTCCTTCCTAGACTGAGCTTCCACACGTGGACCGGGGGAGACGTTGGATCTTGAGGCAGCGGGAGTGCGGGGAGCTGAGCCAAGACCGTACTTCTTTCTCAGTTACGCCCATACGCCCAGGAACGATCCAAAGGACAAGGACCCGAATCTCTGGGTCGAGCGGTTCTACCGGGACCTGTGTGCCCATGTTCTGCAACTGACGTCGCTGCCCGCCGGAGTGCCCGCCGGCTTTCTGGATCAACACATGCAGCCGGGCGAAGGATGGCAGGAGCGGCTCGCCGAATCCCTTGCGTACTGCAGGGTCTTCGTGCCGCTCTACTCGCCACGCTATTTTCTGAGTGAACAGTGCGGACGTGAGTGGTACGCATTCTCCAGCCGCGCGATCCATAACCAGGCGGCGCGGAACAATGGCAGCCAGATGTCCGGAATCGTGCCGGCGCTCTGGGTCCCCGTACCGCCGCGTCAGCTCCCGCAACCTGCCGAGCGGCTCCAGTTCAACCATGCGACCTTCGGCGACGACTACGCCGACGAGGGGTTCTACGGACTGATCAAGCTGCGCTATCTGCGCGACCAGTACGAACGCGCCGTCTATCTCCTGGCCAAACGCATAGTCAAGGTGGCGGAACAGACCCGGATGCCCGAAGGCGATCCCCACCAGGACTACGCCTCCGTGCCCAGTGCATTCGGGCCACCGGGGCCGGCGCGACAGATGGAGATCTCGGTCCTTGCCTGCGCCCGTTCCGATCTGCCGGCGGACCGCGCCCCCGACTGCTACGGACCGGCCCAGCGCGACTGGAACCCTTACCATCCCAAGTCGTCCAGGCCGCTGGTCGACCACGCAGTCGACCTCGTCCGCAATCTCGACTACCAGGTAAGGGTGGGGGACTTCGAGACCGAGGCGGAACGGCTGCTGGGGAGCGACCGCCCGACGGCTCCCGGGCTGCTCCTCCTGGACCGCTGGGCCCTCGACGTGCCCCACCGCAGGGAGCTGGTGCGGCGGTTGGGCGAGGTGGGACGCCCATGGATCAGCGTCATGGTGCCTTGGAACCGTGACGATCCCGACTCAGGCCGTCGCGAGTCCGAACTGCGTGCCGTGACCGAAGAGATGCTCGAACAGCGTTCCGAACAGGAGAGCGGCCACCGGTCGCATGGCGGAGGCGTTCCCACGCTTGAGGCGTTCAGCCAGGAACTGCCCGGCGCGGTGAAGGCCGCCGAACGGCACTACGCGGCCCACGCGGAGACCTTCCCTCCGCCGGGTGAGGGCGGTGGGATCCCCAGACTCCTGCTGGACGGCGTCGGTTACGGCTCGACGAGCGATTCCGTTCCACCTGTCCACGGCAAGGTCCACGACAAGGGCGGCGCCGACGACGGCGAAGCCTCCGAGGGGGAGGATCCATCGAATGACCGAGAACCGTGACGGGACCGTCGTCACCTTCTACTCGTACAAAGGGGGTACCGGCCGCACCATGGCACTTGCCAATACCGCCTGGATCCTCGCGGCGAACGGCCATCGTGTCCTGGCCGTGGACTGGGATCTCGAAGCGCCGGGGCTGCACCGGTTCTTCCACCCCTTTCTCGATCTTTCCGATCTGGCCGCCACGCCCGGGCTGATCAATCTGATCACCGAATACCAGGAAGAGGCCCGCAGGCCCGCGCCGCGTGACCCGGACTGGCACCGTGAATACGCTCGGGTCAGACCGCATGCGACCTCACTCAACTGGGCATTCCAGCACGGCGGAAGTCTCGACTTCCTTTCCGCGGGCCGTCGCAACCGGGACTATTCGTCGACCGTCGGCAGGATGGACTGGGACGACTTCTACGAGCGTTACGGCGGCGGCCAGTTCTTCGATGCCATGCGCGCCGACATGCAGAAGCACTACGACTTCACCTTGATCGACAGTCGGACCGGACTCAGCGATATCGCCGACATCTGCACCGTTCAGATGCCTCAGGTACTCGTGGTCTGTTTCACCCTGAGTGACCAGAGCATCGAGGGCGCGTCCGCCGTGGCCCGCGACATCGAGGAACGATTCCACGACAAGCACATCCGCATCCTTCCCGTGCCGATGCGGATCGACGACGGGGAGAAGGAGAAGGCCGACGCCGGGCGGGCACTTGCGAAGGACAGTTTTCCCGGCTTCCCCAGCGGACTCGGCAAAGAGGAACTCGCCAACTACTGGGGAACGGTGGAGATCCCCTATCGGCCCTTCTACGCGTACGAGGAGATCCTGGCCACCTTCGGGGACGCCCCCAACATCACCAGTTCCATGCTCACCGCCTGCGAGCGGCTCACCTCGGTGCTCACGGAGGGGCGGGTGAACACATTGCCGCCCATCGACGAGGCGGAACGGCTGGCCTATGTGTCGGCCTACACCCGCCGCAGGCCGGTGCCGCCGTCCAACATCGTCCTCACCTATGCGGCGGAGGACCAGATGTGGGCGGACTGGCTGGAAGCCGTCCTGCTCCGTGCCGGTTTCAATGTCATGCCCGTCGATGTCCGTACCCCCCATGCGGCGTGGACCGAAGCGGAGTGGGCGTCGCCCGGCGCCTACCGGATCGTCCCGGTCGTCTCGCAGGCGTACCAGAGTTCGAGCCTTGCCCGGAGCCTGTGGGAGTCGGTCCTGGGCTTCGACCCCTCGGACAGCCGACGCCAGCTCGTCCCGGTCCGGATCAGTGACGTACGGCTGACGCTTCCGCTCAACAGCCGGGGCATCGTCGATGTGGCCCGGCTGGACGAACGCGAAGCGGCCACCGCGGTGCTTACCGCCCTGGACCGGGCCGAATCCGCCGACGGGCCCCCGGTCGCGCCCGGCGGGCCCCGGTTTCCCGGAGCCGTCCCCGGGGTGTGGAATGTGCGGCCCCGGCACGCCTGGTTCACCGGACGCGGCTCCGTCCTGGAACGGCTGCGCGACCAATTACGCGGCAACGGCCGCTCGAACCAGCATCTGCCCCAGGTCCTGTACGGGCTCGGCGGCGTCGGCAAGACGCAGGTGGCGCGGGAGTACGCGCACCGGTTCCGGGCCGACTACGACCTGGTGTGGTGGGTCGAGGCCGAGCAGCCCGACCGGGTGGTGTCGTCATTGGCGGAACTGGCCGAGCGGATGGACCTGCGGGCCGGTGAAGTGGTCGCCGAAGCGGCCAGGGCGGCGCTGGACGCTCTGCGCAGTGGAGCGTCGTACGCCCGCTGGCTGCTGGTCTTCGACAATGTCGAGGACCTCGACCAGGCGCTTGCACTCTTTCCGGACGAGACCGGTCCAGTCTCCTCGGGTCTCTACGGTCATATTCTCGCCACCTGCCGCAACAAGCCGATATCCAGCCGGGTGGATGCGCTAGAGGTCGAGGTCTTCACTCGCGCCGAGTCCGTGGAACACCTCTGCCGAAGGGTCCGAAAGCTGCCCCCGCGCGACGCGGACCGGGTGGCCGAAGCAGTCGGCGACCTGCCCCTGGCGGTGGAGGTTGCGGCAGCCTGGCTCGCCGAGACAGCGACCCCGGTCGACGCCTACGTCGAACAGCTCAAGGAGCAGAGCACCAAAGTGCTCTCGCTCGGCAGGCTCGAGGACTACGCGCAGAAGATCGGCGCGACCTGGAACATCTCGATCGCCCGGCTGCGCAAGGAGTCCAGAGCGGCGGCCCGCCTGCTGGAACTGTGCTCGTTCTTCTCCGCCGAGCCGATCTCGATGACGCTCATCGGCAGCGACTCGATGTTCCGGTCCTTGCTGCCGTACGACCCCGATCTCCGTGAGCGGTACATGCTCGGCAGGGTCATCCAGGCACTCAACCGCTTCGCCCTGGCCAAGGTCGACCCGGCGGACAGCAGCATCCAGATCCACCGCCTCGTCCAGGCCGCCGTCCGGGCCGGACTGAGCGCCGAGGAGCGCACCACGGCGGTGCACGAGGTGCACCGCATCCTGGCGGAGGCCCGCCCCGCCCAGGGGGCGGACCAGGACAACCCGGTCAACGATCCGCAGAGCTGGCCGGCCTTCGAGCTGATCTGGCCGCACCTCGGCCCGTCGGGGATCGCCGACTGCGACGAGGCGGAGGCCCGGCAGCTCATGGTCGACCGGATCCGTTACCTACTCAAGCGAGGGGATCTGGAGAGCGCCCGGGTGCTGGGCACCCAGCTCAACGCTGCCTGGACCCAGGAGCTGGGCGAGGACGACCTGCAGACCCTGAATCTCCGCTTCGAACTGGCCAATGCCCTCCGTGCCCAGGGCCGCTACCAGGAAGCGAGGACGATGGACGAGGACACCCTCGCCCGGCAGACCCGGCTGCTGCGCGAGGACCACCCCAGCCTGCTGATCACCACCGGCAGTCTGGCCGCCGACCTCCGGGCACTCGGCCGGTTCGACGAGGCGCTGGCCCGGGACCGGAAGATCCATCACGTCATGGGCGAGACGTTCGGGGACATTCACCCGCGCACCCTCGTCGCCGCCCACAACCTGGCCATCGACTACCGCCTGACCGGCGACAGCGAAGCGGCGCGCAGGCTCGACGAACTCACGGTGGAGCGCCGCAGTACGCTGCTCGGGGTGGACCATCCGTACACCCTGACCACCAAGGGACACCTGGGCCGGGACCTGCGGGATGTCGGGGAGTACGCGTCCTCGGTACAGATCCTGCGCGAGGTCAAAGCCGCATTCGAGCGGGTCCTCAACGCGGATGTGCCGGAGGCGCTGCGTACCGCGAAGAGCCTTGCCGTCTCGCTCCGCAAGGCCGGCCAGCCGCACGAGGCGAAGCGGCTGACGGAGGAGACGTACAACCGCTACCGCGAGCGGTACGGAACGAAGGTTCCGGACGCTCTGGCCTGCGGGCTGAACCTCGCGGCCGACTTCTCCGCCCTCGGTGACAAGCAGGCAGCGCTCGATCTCGCCAACCAGGCGCTCGACGGTTACCGCAACACGCTCGGGGACGAGCACCCGTTCACCCTGGCCTGCCGCAATAACGTCGCCATCTACCTGCGCGGCATGGGCGCGGCCGGGGAGGCGGCGGAATGGGGCGAGGAGGTCCGGGCCGCTCTGGAGGAGAGCCTGGGCGCGCAGCATCCGTTCACCCTCTGCGCCGCGATCAACCTGGCCAACGCCTATGGCGACCTGAACCGGCCCGAAGCGGCAGAGAGGTGGGAACGGGCTTCCCTCGAAGGGCTGTTGGACCGTTACGGACCGAACCACCCGGACGTGCTGGCCTGCCGCTCCAACCTAGCGAACACCCTGCGCGCGCTGGACAGGGAGAGCGAGGCCGAGCAGCTGCGCGCCGAAGTTGTGTCCCTGGCCGTCGAACACCTGGGCGTGGACCATCCCATCGCGGTGGCAGCCCGCACCTGGCGGCGCATCAACCGGGATCTGGAGCCGCAGCCCGTGTGAGCGCGGGCCAGGGGGCGGGAGCCGCGAGGACGGACCGGTCCGTGCGGTACGGACCGGATCGTCCCGGGAGCTGGCGCGGCGGGGGTCACCCGGTGGCCCAGCTGAGCACGCGCGTCAGCACTCGCAACGCGCCGAAGTGCGCCGCACCGCGCTCCACCACCATCTCCGCACCCGGGATGTGCTCCGCCAGCCACCGGGTGTGCTGCACCGGGGCGAAGACATCGTCCTCGCCGTGCCAGAGAAGTACGGGTGAAGTGATGTCCTCAGGACGGAACTCCCAGTCCTTGCTGAACGACATGACATCGTCGACCCAGCCGTCGGCGGAATTGCGCAGACCCTCGGCGAAGTTACGGACCAGCATGGCCCTGATCCCGGTGTCCGACACGATGCCGCGGTCCGAATCGGGCAGCCCGCGGTGCATATCGGCGACCGAACCCATCGGGTCCGCCCGGATCGACGCGGAACGGCGCTCCAGGGCGGCCGTCAGCTGGTGGTGGCCCGCTGCGGCGTTGATGTATTCGCGCACGTTGGATTCGGTCATTCCGTCGAACCAGTCGAGGCCCTGGGCGTCACGCGGCGCCAGGCCCACCAGCGCGGCGGTGCGCGCCGTGCGCTCCGGCAGCAGCGCGGCACACGCGAGCGCGTGCGGTGCCCCACCGGACCGGCCGACCACCGCGAACCGGCCGATGCCGAGGGCGTCCGCGATTGCGGTGACGTCCGCGGCGACATGAGCCACCGACCGCCGAGGTAATCGGTGCGAGGCACCGTACCCGGGACGGTCGTACGTGATGAGATGGATGCCCAGCCGGTACAGGAGGGAGCTGCGCGGGGCCGGACCGAGTCTGCTGCCCGGCGTGCCGTGGAGCAGGAAGACCGGCCTGCCGTGCGGATTGCCGTAGTGCTCCACGGCCAAAGCGCGACCGTCCTCCGTGCGGATCAGCTGCTCCATCCGGTGCCTCCCCGTAAGGCCGATACGCGGCAAGTATGAGCGCAGGCTGACGTGTTGGTATAGACGCGCACAGGCCTTCTGCCCAGTGGCGGCTGTGCCGACGCGCCGCTACACCCGCCCCTTCCGCAGCGACGGGAGCCGGCGGGCCGCGAAGTCGACCGCGTCGGCGAAGTCGAAGAGGTGGGCGGTTGCCGAGCCCACCGGGCCGGTGCGTACCGCTGCGCCGTTGTCGGTGCGGGCGAACTCGGCCCCGAGCGCGGCGAAGTCGCTGTCGTCCAGTGCCACGTCCTCGTACTCCCACCAGTGGCGTCTGCCCCGGGTGGTCACCACGCAGCGGTAGGTGCGGCGCGGCGGGGTGGGGGCGCGGTACTCGCCGAGGTGGAACGCGGTGCAGGAGTCGAAACCGGTGCCCAGCAGCAGCACTTGAGCCCGTACGTCGTAGAGACAGCCCAGCGGTGAGTCCTCCCCGAGGTGGCAGTCGGGGCGGTGGTGCGCGACCAGCTTGCCGGCGAGGGGGCCGAGGGCGGCGAACGAGGTCTGGGGGTGGCTGCTGCGTGCCGCCCCCGGGGCCAGCCGTACGGTCTCCGCGAGACGGCCCATCGACGGTGCGGCCGTGGTGGCGGGGTCGAACGGCGGCATGCTCGCGCGGACCGCCTCCCGGGCGTGGTCGGTGAGGCCGCGGACCCGGTTGCGGTACTGGGGGGAGGTGTCGGAGTTCTCCGGTGTGAACGACGGGACGATCAGGGTGCCGTCCTCGCCGAGTGCGTCCCGCAGTGCACCGATCACGGCACCGGCCCCGCCGCTGACCGCTCCCACCGCTCGCATCGACGCATGCACCAGGAGGACGCCGCTCCGCTCCACGCCGAGCCGGGACAGCTGACCGGCCAGCCGGCTTCGGCGGTGGGCGACGTTCACGGCACTCGGCGCACTGATGACAGTCACAAGGGGGCATTCTCCCAGCGGAGTGTTATGCGTGACACCCCGCACATTCGGCCGAGGGGTGATATGCCGCTTATCGGTCCAGAAGGGGTATTTCAATCGCCGGGCAGTGGTCCATCACCATGTCGAGTCCGGCCGCCCGGGTGCGTTCGTACGCAGCGTCGTCGATCACGCCGAGCTGGAACCAGACCGCCTTCGCGCCGATCCTGACGGCCTCGTCCGCGACGGCGCCCGCCAGTCCGCCATTGACGAAGACGTCCACGACATCGACCGGGAACGGGATGTCGGCCAGCGACGCGTATCCCTTCTCGCCGTGCACCCGTTCCGCCTTGGGGTGCACCGGAACCACGCGCTTGCCGAATCGCTGGAGGACCGCGGCGACGCGGTAGGCCGCGCGCGACTCATTGTCGGACAGTCCGACCACGGCCCAGGTGTCGCCCGTGTCCAGGAGAATCCTGCGAATCGTCTCTGCGGCCTCTGCTGTCTCTGCGTACATGATCCGGACAACAGACTGCGGCCGCGGGCCATTCCCGCTGCTGCGCATAGGGTGGACGGATGCAGGAGCAGTACCGGACAGTCGCCCGCGCGGGCGTGCACGAGACCGAGATCAACCGATCGCGTTTCATCTGCACGCTCGCCCCCGCCGCCACCGAGCAGGAGGCGCAGGACTTCGTCGCACGCATCCGCAGGGAACACCCGACCGCCACCCACAACTGCTTCGCGTACGTGATCGGCGCCGACGCCTCCGTACAGAAGGCCAGTGACGACGGGGAGCCCGGCGGCACCGCGGGCGTGCCCATGCTGCAGATGCTGATGCGCCGGGAGATGCGATACGTCGCCGCCGTCGTCACCCGCTACTACGGCGGGGTGAAGCTCGGCGCCGGAGGGCTCATCCGGGCGTACGGAGGAGCGGTCGGCGAGGCGCTCGACGAGCTCGGCACGATCACCCGGCAGCGGTTCCGGCTCGCCACGGTCACCGTCGGCCACCAGCGGGCAGGCAGGCTCCAGAACGATCTGCGCGCCACCGGACGGGCCGTCCGGGAGGTCCGGTACCAGGAAGCGGTGGTCATCGAGATCGGGCTGCCGGACGCGGATGTCGAGGACTTCCGGCGCTGGCTGGCCGATACGACGGCGGGTGAGGCGCTGCTGGAGCTGGGCGGCGAGGCGTACGGGGACGCCTGAACGCGCTCGGCGGGGTGGGACGGCTCGACATCGGAACGCGGTCGATCTTCTTCGCTGAACACGTCGGAGGCTGTTCGTAGCGATGGGAGACTGTGAGCTGTGAGGAAGCAGGTTCGTGAGGGATCAGGGGCGCAGCGACGGCGTTAGCGTGGTCGGTGCCGGCCGTGTGCTCCTGCGCCGGTCCGGCGCGGCTCCCGGGCACGGCCGGCGCGGACGCTGGGTGCGAAGGAAGAGAAACATGCAGGTCGGAGCCAGGTCTTGAGGATTCTGCACACATCGGACTGGCACCTGGGGCGGTCGTTCCACCGCGTCTCGCTGCTGGAGGCACAGGCCGCCTATCTCGATCATCTGGTGGCGGCCGTCCATGAGTACGAGGTCGATGCCGTCGTCGTCGCGGGTGATGTGTACGACAGAGCCGTGCCCCCGCTCTCCGCCGTCGAGCTCTTCGACCGGGCCCTGCACCGGCTCGCCGCCGCGGGCGTACCCACGGTGATGATCTCCGGCAACCACGACTCGGCCCGCAGGCTCGGCGTCGGTGCGGGACTGATCGGACGGGCCGGTATCCATCTGCGCACCGACCCGGCGGAGTGCGCCACCCCCGTCGTCCTGCACGACGAGCACGGCGATGTGGCGTTCTATGGGCTGCCCTACCTCGAACCGGCCCTCGTCAAGGACGTGTTCAAGGCGGAGCGGGCCGGACACGAAGCGGTGCTGACCGCCGCCATGGACCGGGTCCGTGCCGACCTCGCCACCCGGCCGGAATCCACCCGCTCCGTGGTCCTCGCCCACGCCTTCGTCGCGGGCGGCGAACCCAGTGACAGCGAGCGTGACATCACCATCGGCGGTGTGGCCTCTGTACCCGCCGGAGTCTTCGACGGCGTCGACTACACGGCGCTCGGCCATCTGCACGGCTCCCAGGCCGTCACCGACCGGGTGCGCTACTCCGGCTCACCCCTCGCGTTCTCCTTCTCCGAGGTCGCCCACCGCAAGACGATGTGGCTGATCGACCTCGGAGCCACCGGAACGATCACCGCCGAGCGGATCGACTGCCCGGTGCCCCGCCCGCTCGCCCGGCTCCGCGGCCGCCTCGACACCTTGCTCGACGACCCCGCGCTGGCCCGGCACGAGGAGGCATGGGTGGAGGCGACCCTCACCGACCCGGTCCGTCCGGACGAACCGATGGCCCGCCTCCTGGACAGGTTTCCGCACACCCTG
Source organism: Streptomyces sp. NPDC056231 (assembly GCF_048270745.1). Classification (NCBI taxonomy): domain Bacteria; kingdom Bacillati; phylum Actinomycetota; class Actinomycetes; order Kitasatosporales; family Streptomycetaceae; genus Streptomyces; species Streptomyces sp. NPDC056231. The sequence continues at coordinate 36,480 of NZ_JBLVKW010000045.1, forward strand.
AGCCTCGTCTTCGAACCCGAGCGGGCCCCCGAGGACCCGCTCGCCTCGTACGCACAGCGCCTCAGAGGGCGCGACGACCAGCAGATCGCGGAGGACTTCGTGGCGCATGTCCGGGGCGGGAACGGGGCGGACGACCAGGAGCGCACAGTGCTCCGCGGCGCCTTCGACCACGTGCGGGTGGACGACGGCGTGCGCGAGGTGAACCGTTGAGACTCCACCGGCTCACCCTCACCGCCTTCGGCCCGTTCGGCGCCACCCAGGAAGTCGACTTCGACGCGCTCTCCGCCGCCGGGCTCTTTCTGCTGCACGGACCCACCGGGGCGGGGAAGACCTCCGTCCTCGACGCCGTCTGCTACGGGCTGTACGGCGCGGTGCCCGGAGCCCGCCAGAGCCCCGGCACCTCACTGCGCAGCGATCACGCCCCGGCCGGCCTCCCCACCGAGGTCCGGCTGGAACTGACCGTCGGCGGACGGCATCTGGAGATCACCCGGCGCCCTGCCCAGCCCCGCCCCAAGAAGAAGGGCGAGGGCTTCACCACGGAGAAGGCGCAGACCTGGCTGCGCGAGTACGACCCCGAGCACGGCTGGCGGGCGCTCAGCCGCTCCCACCAGGAGATCGGCGAGGAGATCACCCAGCTCGTCGGGATGAGCCGGGACCAGTTCTGCCAGGTGGTGCTGCTGCCGCAGGGCGACTTCGCACGCTTCCTGCGCGCCGACGCCGAAGCCCGCGGCAAACTGCTCGGCAGGCTCTTCGACACCCGCCGATTCGCGGCCGTCGAGGAACGGCTCACCGAACTGCGCCGCACCACCGAGACGCAGGTCAAGGCCGGGGACGAGCAGATCCTCGGGATCGCCCAGCGAATCGCCCAGGCTGCCGGACCGGCTGGCGGTGAACTGCCCCTGCCGGACGCCCGGCCCGGCGATCCGGGACTCACGGACGGCGTACTGGAGTGGGCTGCGGCGGCCCGCAGCAACGCCCGGGAACGGCTCGACATCGCCGAGTCCGTACTCTCCGCCGCCGAGAGCGGGCAGGCCCTCGCCCGCCGCGAACTCGACACCGCACGCGAACTCGCCAGACTCCAGCAGCGGTACGAGGAGACGCGTCGCCGCGCCTGTGAGCTCGAAGCCCGCCGCCCCGAGCGCGACCGGCAGCGCGAGCGGCTCGAACGGGCGCGCAAGGCAGAACTCGTCGCCCCCGCACTGGAGTTGCGCGACGACGCCGAGCGTGCCTACCGGGCTGCCGGAGAGGCCCGTGACCGCGCCCGCGCCCAGTTGCCCGACACCCTTGTCGACGCGGGTGCCGAGCAGTTGGCAACCCTGGAACGCAGGCTCCGGCAGGAGCTCGGCGGTCTCGACGCCGCGCGTCGAGCCGAGCGGCGCAACGCGGAGATCGACACCGAGCGGGCCGAACTGGAACGCCAGGCCCGCGCCGACGACGAGCTGGTCCAGGAAGCGGAAGGCTGGCTGGCGGGCTGGGAGTCCACCCGCCGCGAACTGCAGGAACGCATCGAGACGGCACAGGAGTCCGCGACCCGCGCCGAACACCTTGCGGGACGGCTCGAGCCGGCCCGCCGCCGCCTGGACGCGGCCCGTCGCCGCGACGCGCTCGCGGCCGAGGCGACGGATGCGGCCGACCGGCTGGCCGCGGCCCGCGAGCGCGCCCTGGGCGCACACGAGAGGTGGCTTGGGCTGCGCGAACAGCGGCTGCGCGACATCGCCGCCGAACTCGCGGCGGAACTCGTCGACGGCGAGGCATGCAAGGTCTGCGGGTCGGGCGACCACCCGGATCCCGCGCGTGCGGCGGACGGGCATGTCGACCGGGCAGCCGAGGAGACGGCTCTCGCCGTGTACCGGCGGGCCGAGCAGGCGCGTACGGAGGCGGACCGGGAGCTCGGAGCCGTACGGGAGAAGCACGCGGCGGCGCGTGCCGCGGCGCTCCCCGTGGTGGGGACCGCTGCCGATGATGCCACTGACCCCGAAGCTGCCGGGACGGCCGATGGCGGTCCCCATGCTACTGAACCAACCGTCGTCGAACTCGAGCAGCTGGTAGCCGAGTTGGCGGCCGATCATTCCCGTGCGCACCGTACCGCCGCCGGAATGCACGCCGCGCGCGAGGCCCTCGCGGTCGCCGAACGGGAGCAGAGCGAGAGGCTCGAAGCGCGGCAGCAGGCCGAGCGCCGCTCGGCCGCCCGGATTTCGCGGCGGGAAGGGCTCGATCGGGAACAGGCGGGCCTGGAAGCCGAGTTGACGGCAGCTCGCGGTGAATCCGGCAGCGTCGCCGCGCACGCCGCCCTGCTGGAACGCCGGGTGGCTCTGCTCGCCGACGCCGCCGAGGCGGTGCGCGCCGAGGAGCTGGCGGCGCGGCGCAGCAAGGAGGCCGACGGCCGGCTCGCCGACGCCGCGTTCCGGGCTGGGTTCGACACCCCTGAGGCTGCCGCTGCCACCCTGCTCACGGACGCCGAGCACCGCGACATCCAGCACCGGATCGATGCCTGGCAGGCCGAGGCCGCAGCCGTCGCCGAACGGCTCGCCGAGCCCGAGACCCGCGCCGCCGCCGAGTACCCGGAGGCCGACCCCGACGCCGCACGGGCCGCGTACGACGTGGCCGAGGGACGACTGCGGAGCGCCGCCGCCACGCTCGCCGCCGCCCGGGAGCGCTGCGCCGAACTCGGCCGGCTGTCCCGCCGGGCGGCGGAGGACGTGCGCACGCTCGGACCGCTGCGCGACGAGTACGACCGGGTTGCCCGGCTGGCCGGGCTCACCGCAGGCACTTCCGCGGACAACGAACGGAAGATGCGGCTGGAGTCGTACGTTCTTGCCGCCCGGCTCGAACAGGTCGCCGCCGCCGCCACCGCAAGGCTGCAGCGGATGTCGTCGGGCCGCTACACGCTCGTCCACTCCGACGCCCGTACCGGAGGCCGCCGGTCCGGCCTCGGGCTGCATGTCGTCGACGCCTGGACCGGCCGTGAGCGCGACACGGCGACGCTCTCGGGCGGCGAGACGTTCTTCGCCTCCCTGGCCCTGGCGCTCGGTCTCGCCGACGTCGTCACCGACGAGGCGGGAGGGGTCCGGCTGGACACACTCTTCATCGACGAGGGGTTCGGCAGCCTCGACGACCAGACCCTGGACGAGGTCCTCGACGTACTGGACTCGCTGCGTGAGCGGGACCGCAGCGTCGGTATCGTCAGCCACGTCGGCGATCTGCGCCGCCGTATCCCCGCTCAGCTCGAAGTGGTCAAGGAGCGGCACGGGTCGGCGGTGTTCCACCGCGGGGCCGGCGGGGTCAGCGGCTGATCGGCCGCCGTGGGAGGGGCGAGGAGTAGACGACGCTGGTGGTGACGGAACCGAGCGTGCCGATCTTCCCCGCGACCTCCTCCAGGTGGCTCATCGAGCGAGTCGTGACCTTCAGCACGAAGCAGTCGTCGCCGGTGACATGGTGGGCTTCCACGATCTCGGGCGTCGCGTCGAGAAGATCGTGGAACGGCTTGTAGTTGCCGTTCGGATAGCGCAGCCGTACGAGGGCGAGAATCGGCAGTCCGAGCGCCTCCGGGTCCACCACGGCGGCGTAACCACTGATGATTCCCGCTTCCTCGAGGCGGCGCACCCGCTCCGTCACCGCGCTCGGGGACATCGCGACGGCGCGGGCCAGTTCGGCGAAGGTCGCCCGTCCCTCGCGCTGCAGGACATCGAGGATGCGCCAGTCGGTGGCGTCCGGGGAATAGTCGGTCATACCTCAGAGACAACAGTGGATTCCCCGGCAGATCAAGAGTTGTGGCGGGGATCTCGTCTTCCGGCAAAGGACCACTGATCGTAGATTTTTGGTCATGACTTCACCGCTCACCGCCTCCGCAGCCAACCCGGTCCTCCGCGTTCCGCCGGCCACACCGGCCGCGGCCGCCGCGCACTTCGGCGCCTCGCTCGCCTTCCACGCCGATGTCTCCGATGTCGCCGGCGCTCTCGCGGCCGGCGGTGACCCCGGATTCGTCGTCCTCGACTCCCGGTCCACCGCCTCCTGGGACCAGGGGCACATCCCCGGTGCGGTTCACCTGCCCACCGCGCTCATCGCCGAGCAGGCCCGGGATCTTCTCGACCCGGCCGTCCCCGTGGTCACGTACTGCTGGGGCCCCGGCTGCAACGGCGCCACCCGCGCCGCGCTGGCACTCGCCGAACTCGGCTACCAGGTCAAGGAGATGCTCGGCGGTTTCGAGTACTGGGCGCGCGAGGGCTTTGAGTTCGAGACTTGGGAGGGACGCGAGCGGCGCCCCGCGGACGCGCTCACCGCGCCGGTCGACTCCGACGACTGCGGCTGCTGAACGGCCGGCGTCGCCGGCCGTTCATGCTCGCGAGGAGCGTCGGAAACACGCCCCAGGGCGTATTTCGAAAGTCCCGTCTGCCGGGCGACGTCTGGCCCGCACGCTCGCAGCGTTGTCGGGCTCGCCCCGATACGACCGGTATCGGGGCGACCCTCCACCGTGCGATCGCACGCCCCGGACGCCGCCCGGCCCGCCCTGCGGGCGGACGACGCTACTTTCGAAACACGCCCTGGCATGCCCGGTGGTCACCACAGGAGGACCGATCACCGGGCGGGTCATCGACGTCGAGCGCGGCTTCAGACGCTGCTACCGGAACCGGCCCCGATCAGGGCGGTGAACAGACGCTGGACGCGGGCTCCCAGGGGCAGGCCGCCGACCTGGACGGGGGGAGGCAGCCGGGCCCACCGTACCGAACCGGGCCCGACCGCCTTCCCGCCGACAACCGTCCGGGTCAGAGCTTCGACAGCTCGTCGACCAGATCGTCCAGACCCAGCGGCCCCTGCGACAGGGCAGCCATGTGCCAGGCCTTCGCATCGAACGCGTCACCGCGGGCCTTGCGCGCGTTCTCCCGGCCCAGCAGCCAGGCACGCTCACCCAGCTTGTAACCGATGGCCTGCCCCGGCATGGACAGGTAGCGGGTCAGCTCGCTCTCCACGAAGTCCGCCGGCCGGCCGCTGTGGTTTCCGAAGAACTCCTGCGCCAACTCGGGTGTCCACCGCTCACCGGGGTGGAAGGGGGAGTCCGCGGGGATCTCCATCTCCGCGTGCATGCCGATGTCCACGATCACCCGGCAGGCACGCATCATCTGCGCGTCCAGGTAGCCGAGGCGGCGCTCCGCGTCGGGCAGGAAGCCGAGCTCGTCCATGAGCCGCTCTGCGTACAGCGCCCAGCCCTCGGCGTTGGCGCTGACTATGCCGATCGACGCCTGGTAGCGGGAGAGACTGTCGGCGACATGGGCCCACTGGGCGATCTGCAGGTGGTGGCCCGGGACACCCTCGTGGTACCAGGTGGAGACCAGGTCGTACACCGGGAAGCGGGTCTCGCCCATGGTGGGCAGCCAGGTGCGGCCGGGGCGCGAGAAGTCCTCGGACGGACCCGTGTAGTACGGGGCCGCGGCGCCGCCGGGCGGTGCGATCCGGGACTCCACCTTCCGTACCCGCTCGGCGAGTTCGAAGTGTGTACCGTCGAGAGCTTCGATCGCCTCGTCCATCAGGCCCTGCAGCCAGGCCTGAACCTCGTCGACACCCTCGATGTGCTTGCCATGCACATCGAGATGGGCCAGCGCCTCCCAGGGACCGGCCCCGGGCAGCACCTTTTCGGCCTCGGTCTTCATCTCGCCGAGCAGCCGGTGATACTCGGACCAGCCGTACGCGTACGCCTCGTCGAGATCCAGATCGGTACCGTTGAAGTAACGCGACCAGCGGGCGTACCGCTCGCGGCCCACAGTGTCGGGCGCACCCTCGACCGCGGGGGCGTACACATCGCGCATCCAGTCACGCAGCGCCTCCGTGGCCTCCGTGGCCTGCCGGGCGGCGTCGTCCAGATCCGCGCGCAGCGAGTCCGGGCCCGCGGCGACGAAGCCCTGGTAGAACCCTGTTCCGTCCTGCCCGACCCACTCGGTCAGCTGGCCGATGAAGGTGGCGGTGGCGCGCGGACCGCCGTACAGCTTCCGTTCCAGGCCGAGCGCGAGCGAGGCGCGGTACCCCTCCAGAGCTCCGGGAACCGCGAGCAGCCGCTCCACGACCGCCGCCCAGTCGTCATCGGTCTCGGTCGGCGTCACTGTCAGCACCTCGCGGACGCTGTGCGCCGGTGAGTGCAGGTTGGAGACGGCCCGCAGGCTCTCATCGGCCTCGTGGACAGCGATCTCCGCGGTCAGCCGCTCGCGCAGCAGGCGGCCGCAGCGGCGCTCCGCGTCGCTGTCCGCGCCCGGGAGCTGCTCGGCGGCGTCGAGCTTCACCAGGGTGGCGCGGGCGAGTTCGGCAAGGGCTTCCTGCCCGGCGGGGGAGAAGTCGGGAAGACGGCGGGAGCTTTCCGCCACACCGAGGTAGGTGCCTGAGATCGGGTCGAGTTCGATGAATGCGTCGACGTAGGCGTCGGCGACCTGGCGGGGCAGTGCGCTGTTCGAAGTGTCTGACATGCGGACATCTTCGTACGGTCAGGGGGTCCGCGTCACTATCAATAGGTCTCAGGGACCTGACACAGTTCATTCCGGTTCGCGTGGTGGACGCGGATCACCGACCGCGGTGGCCGGAACCGGTCATTCGGATTCTGCGGTCCTTCCGGGCGCCGTGGCGGCCGGTGGCAGCAGCGGGCCGCACTCCCACTGCTGGAATATCAGCCGCGTCTCCACCCGGGCCACTTCACGCCGTGAGGTGAACTCGTCGAGCACCAGCCGCTGCAGATCCGCGGTGTCGGCAACGGCCACGTGGACCAGATAGTCGTCGGGGCCGGTCAGATGGAAAAGCGCACGGGACTCCGGCAACGCCCTGATCCGCTCGACGAACGGGCCGATGAGCTCCCTGCGGTGCGGACGGACCTGCACCGAGAGCAGCGCCTCCAGACCACGGCCGATCCTGCCCGGGTCGAGACGCAGCCGGTGGCCGAGAATCACGCCTGAGCGGCGCAGCCGGGCCACCCGGTCCAGACAGGTGGACGGTGCGACCCCGACCTCGGCGGCGAGCTCGCGGTACGTGGTCCGGGCATCGTTCTGCAGCAGCCGCAGAATGTGCAGGTCCACCGGGTCCAGAACGACAGAATCGGTCATTCGCCGAACGTAGCACGGTCCTTCAGCCCCACAGCCCGGCACCTGTTCAGAGTGGTGTCATGGACACCGAAGCCTCGATGCAGCCCTCGACGACACCCCGGTCCAGGGCGCTGGCCACCGAAGCCGTGCACGCCGGACGCGACGACCTCGCTGCACTCGGCCTGCACGCCCCGCCGATCGATCTGTCCACCACCTACCCCTCGTACGACTCCAGGGGAGAGGCGGAACGGATCGACACCTTCGCCACCACCGGCGCCCAGCTCGACGGGCCGCCCGTCTACGCACGGCTCGACAACCCGACCACGGCTCGGTTCGAAACGGCTCTGGCCCGGCTCGAAGGGACCGAGAGCGCTGTGTCGTTCGCCAGCGGAATGGCGGCGCTCACCGCGGTTCTGCTGGCCCGCGCGAGCATGGGGCTCCGCCATGTGATCGCCGTCCGCCCGCTGTACGGCTGCAGTGACCATCTTCTCGGTGCCGGGCTGCTGGGCACCGAAGTCACCTGGACCGATCCGGCGGGCATCGCGGAGGCGATCCGTCCGGACACCGGCCTGGTCGTGGTCGAGACACCGGCCAACCCCACGCTCGCCGAGGTCGACATCCGGGCAATCGCGCACTCCTGCGGGTCGGTTCCGCTGCTCGTCGACAACACCTTTGCCACCCCGGTCCTCCAGCGGCCCGTCGAGCACGGCGCACGGATCGTTCTGCACAGCGCCACCAAGTACCTGGGTGGGCACGGCGATGTGATGGGCGGCGTCGTCGCCTGCGACGAGGAGTTCGCGGCCCGGCTGCGACAGGTGCGCTTCGCCACCGGCGGGGTACTGCATCCGATGGCCGGATATCTGCTGCTGCGAGGTCTGTCCACTCTGCCGGTGCGGGTACGTGCCGCTTCCACGAGCGCCGCCGAACTGTCCCGTCGGCTGGCCGCCGACCCGCGCATCGCCAGGGTCCACTACCCATCGGTGGGCGGGGCGATGGTCTCCTTCGAGGTGTACGGGGATCCGCACCGGGTGATCTCCGCTGTACGGCTCATCACTCCCGCGGTGAGTCTCGGCAGTGTGGACACCCTGATCCAGCACCCGGCCTCCATCAGCCACCGCATTGTGGATGAGGGAGACCGGCAGGCTTCCGGGGTCGGGGACCGGCTGCTGCGTATGTCGGTCGGCCTGGAGGACGTCGAGGACCTGTGGGCCGACCTCTGTCAGGCGCTCAGCGACCCGCCTGCTCGTACGGCGGCAGGAAGCGTACCGGAGTCGAGTCCAGCCGGGCGGTGATGACCAGCGTGCCCTCCTCGATCTGGTAGTCGAGGGGAAGTTCGAGGGCTCGCATGGCGGCGACCATGCCGGTGTTGGACGCCTGGGTGACGGCGTAGACGCTGTCGCAGCCCGCCTCGACGGCGAGCGTCACCAGGCGGCCGAGGAGCTCCGAACCGATGCCCCGGCGCTGCCAGTCGTCCTCGACGAGGAGGGCCACCTCGGTCTCGTCACCGTCCCAGAGGAGGTGTCCCAGGGCGACCAGGCGGCCGGAGGCCGTCTGGACGGCCAGGGTGCGGCCGAACCTGGGGCTCAGCAGGTGGTCCAGGTAGCGGTCGGCGTCGCGGACGGGGCCGTGGTAGCGCAGCCGCAGCGTCTGCTCGGAGCAGCGGTTGTGCATGGCGCGGGCGGCGGCCAGGTCGCTCCCGTCCGCGCGGCGGACGGTGATCTCGTTGCCTTCGGGGAGCGTGAGCACGTGCTCGCTGCGCGGGACGCGGGGGCCGAGTCGGGCGTCGAGCTCGACCAGGGCGCGGGCCCGGGCGAACTCGGTCGGGGTGAACGGCAGATAGGGCCGCTCGATGGTGATCGCACCGCCGGACGGGTCGCGCAGTCGCATCACTGTCTCATCGAGCATCCCTTCGACCGGCGCGCTCTCGCCGGTCGCACGGCCGGTGAGCGAGACGGCGGGCAGCGAGTGGATGGTGCAGCGCCCGAGCAACTGACGCAGAGCGAGCGGGAGTTCAGCGGCGTCCAGGGCGGTGCGGGTGGCGAGTTCCAGGATCCTGGTCGGGGCGTCCACCAGGTCGTGCGCGTCGGCCCGTTCGAGCCAGGCGGAGTCGCCGCCCGCGGCGGAGATCGCCCGGCTCAGCTGCCGGACCTGGAGCGAGGCGGGGGCGCGCAGCAGGAACTCGTCGACCGTGCCCTGTGTCAGCGGATGTGTCTGCAGAGTGAGGATGTCGATCCGGTGCCGAGCCAGCGCGATGCAGAGCGCGGCGAGGCTGCCGGGGGTGTCCCGGACCGTGGTGCGCATCCGCCACAGCACCGCTTCCTCGCCGGACGGGGCGGGGCCGGCGGCGGGCGTGGTCACGAGTGCGGCGACAGCGGTGGCCGCCGCGTTGTCGGTGACCGTGTGGTGGGACAGGCCCACGCTGGAGTCGACGGTGGTCGGCGGCGGGGCGTGACTGTGACGCCGTGCCCACCAGGTGTGGAACGCGGCCGTCGCCACGAGGGCCAGGGCCGAGGCGATCAGCAGAAACGGTCCATCGGGCTGGTGCCCGATCAGGTTGGCGATCGCGTCGGCTACCGCGACGGCGGTGAACAGGGCTGCCAGCTCGATCAGATCCCGTCGCCAGTGGTGCGGCCGGCGGGCACTCTTCGCGGAGGTCACATCAGTCATGAGCTCACTGTGACGGAGCGGTGTTGCCTGATCGCGAACGCCTTGTGACTGATGGGTTAAGTGTGGATCTGGTCCTTTATCGCCCGGTTTTACTGGTTGCTGTCGTGGATGACTGCGGTCGCTGCGGGGTTTGCGGCGGGCCCGGTCGCTTCGAAGGCGGAACGGGACGGGTCACGGCGGGGCGCGACCCGTCGCTGCGGGTTACGACACGATGTCGTCGGCCATCCGGCCGGACAGAGCGAAGGCGGGGGCCGCCGCTCCCGCCACGGGAAGGGCGAGCGCGGCCGAAGCGGCGAGTGAACCGCGCAGCACGGTGCGGCGGTCGGGCGAAGGGATGCGCGGACGGTACGACATCGAGGTGCCTCCGGGGCGGCGGGACAGAGGTACGGGTGGCCGGTCGACCGGCCCCACCCTCGTGCCCGTCGGCGGCGGGACACCAACCTCAGATGAACACCGGGCCCCGACTCCCGTCGATGTCCTGTCCGCGCGTGTCCCGTTGGGCCTGCGCCAGCAGCCGTACGCCGCGCGTGATGTCCGGGGGCGCCAGATGCGCGTAACCGAGAACCAGGTTCACCGTACGGTCCGCAGGGCGCATGGTGCCGCAGTCACTGAGCGGCCGCAGCGCGATGCCGCGACCGGCGGCGCGCTGAAGGAACACCGGCTCGGGACCGTACCGTTCGGGCAGGCGGGCGATGATATGAAGACCGGCGGCGATCCCGCTGACCTCGGTGCCGGGGAAGTGTTCCGCCAGCGCCGCGGTCAGAGCGTCGCGCCGCTGGCGGTAGGCGCGCTGGCAGCGGCGCAGCTGCCGGTCGTACCCGCCCCGGGTGACGAAGTCGGCCAGCACTGCCTGGTCGACGGCCGGATTGCCCAGATCCATCGTGCGTTTACGGGCCACGATGTCGTCCGTCATCGTCGCCGGTGCGAGCAGCCAGCCCAGCCGCAGCCCGGGTGCCAGCGACTTGCTCACCGAGCCGGTGTACGCGACATGCTCAGGGTCCAGACCCTGCAGCGCACCGACGGGCGCCCGGTCGTAGCGGAAGTCACCGTCGTAGTCGTCCTCGACGATCAGCCCGTCCGTGGTCCGCGCCCAGTCGAGCAGTGCGCGGCGACGCGTGGCGGAGTAGGCGATTCCGGTGGGGAACTGGTGCGCGGGCGTGGTTACCACGGCGCGCACGCCGGAGTGCGTGAGCGGCGCGGGTGCCAGACCTTCCTCGTCCAGCGGCAGCGGGACGGTCGTCAGCCCCGCCGAAGCGAACAGTGAGGCATGTTCCGGGCTTCCGGGATCCTCGACGCCGACGGTCCGCAAGCCACGCCCGTGCAGAACAAACCCGAGCAGCGTCGTCGCCTGGGCAACGCCGGAGCACACCACCAGGCGCTCCGGATCAGCGACCACGCCGCGTCGTCTGGCCAGCAGCGCGGCCAAGGCCTCCCGCAGCTCGGGCAGTCCGCGCGGATCGGGGTAGCCGAGCGAGCTGTGCGGCAGCCGGCCCAATGCCGCGCGATGGGCGGTCGCCCATGCGCTGCGCGGAAAAAGCGAAAGATCCGGCGTACCGGGCCGGAAGTCCACCGAAGCACCAGGGGTGCGCGGAGCGAGATCGTGCGCCGCCCGCACGGCGCCGCGGACAGCACTGCTCACCCAGGTGCCCGCGCCCCGATCGCTGCGCACGTAGCCCTCCGCGGTGAGCTGCTCGTACGCCTCGGTGACCAGACCGCGGGACACCCGCAGATCCGCGGCCAGTTCGCGGCTGGACGGCAGCCGGGTTCCCGGAACCAGGCGCCCGGAGCGGATAGCCTCGCGCAGCGCCTCCTGCAGCGCACGCCCGCGTCCCCGGGCCGGGGCGGCCGCGGCCGGAAGCAGTAACTCCCAGGCAGCAGTTACGGACGCGCTCCGCTGCGCGCCACCCCACGGCGGATTGGTCCCCGAAGACGTCATGAAAGTGGACCTTAATCCGGACCGCCCCGCTGCCTAGCGTCGGTTCCATGAACGTGACTTCCGTACGCGGGGCGCTGCTCGCGGCTTTCGCCTGCGTCCTCGTGGGCGCCTCCTTCACCGCCAACAGCGTTCTCGGCGACTATCCCTACGCGGGCGGCCAGGCACTGCGCTACGGCCTTGCCGCGTTGTTGCTCCTGCCGCTCCTCCACAGCGGGGGACGCCCCGGCCTCGCGCCCCTCCGTACACTCACCCGCCGCCGGTGGACCCGGCTCGCGATGCTCGCAGCCGTCGGTATGGTGGGCTTCAACGTGGCGGTCCTGGCCGCCGAACGATCTGCGGAACCCGCTGTTCCAGGGGTATTCGTCGGCTGCGCCCCGATCCTTGTCGCCGTCCTCGTACCGCTGCTGGACGGCCGTCGTCCGACCCGCACCGTCCTGTGCGCGGCCTCCCTGGTCGCCGCCGGGGCCTTCACCGTCCAGGGCTGGGGCCGGACCGACATGTCGGGTTTCCTCTGCTCGGTCGGCGCGCTCGCGGGCGAGGTCGGCTTCGCCGTCCTGGCCGTACCGGTGCTGCGCTCGCTCGGGCCGAAACTGCTGTCGGCCGTTGTCTGCGCCATCGCTGCGGCCGAGTCCGCACTGCTCGGTGTCCTGCTCGACGGCAGCGGATTCCTGCGGATGCCCACACCCGTGGAGACCGCGGCGCTCCTGTGGCAGGCAGCCGTGGTCACGGTCGTCGGGTTCGTCTGCTGGTACATGGGCATGCAGCGCATCGGCGCCGAACGCGCCACGCTCTTTTCCGGGCTGATCCCGGTCTCAGCGGCACTCACCGCGCCGCTCGTCGGCACCGGTTCGTACGGCATCGCGCAGGCAGCCGGAAGCCTGCTGGTGGGGTGCGGCGTGGCGCTCGGTTCAGGTGTCCTGCGGCGCGGCAGGCCGCAGGGTTCCGCCGGTTCGGTGACCGGTACCCGTTCAGCGACTGGTGTCGAGGATGACGCGCGCCACGAGCGCGGGATCGTCGTTCATCGGCACATGACCGCAGCCGGGCAGACGTACCAGCCTGGCGCCGGGAATGGCGTGTTTGGCCCTGACCCCCTGCCGGCGCAGCAGCAGCCGGTCGCGGCTGCCCCAGGCGATGGTCACGGGCAGCCCCGGCACATCGTCGGTGAAGGCGACATTCCGTCCGACCGCGAGAGTCTCGTGGAAACCGGTCGCCTTGCGCAGTGCGACAGTCTCCGAGACGACGGCCTCGGGTGAACGGCGCCCAGGCCTCGCGTAGATGGTGCTCGTCAGCGCCGCACGCCCGGCCGCGCTGCGCGAGAGCCGCTCGATCAACGGCATCGGCAGAGCCAGCGCTCCCTGCCGCATCGCCCGCAGAGTTCCGAAGGCGTAGAGCCGCTCGCTCTCCGTCCAGAAGCCGGCGGGCGACAGCGCCGTCACCGACCGTACGAGCTGCTCGCGTCCCAGCTCCAGGGCCAGCAGGCCGCCGAGCGAATTCCCTGCGACATGAGGCCGGTCCAGGCCGAGCGCCTCACAGAAGGAGCCGAGCACCGGGACCACGCTCGCCAGGTCGTACGGAACGCCGTCCGGAAGTGCCGCGGAGACGCCGAAACCGGGCAGATCGATGGCTATGACATCCCGCTCCGGTGCCAGCACCGGCAGCACCGGGTCCCAGGCCTGACGATGGTGGCCGATGCCGTGGAGCAGCAACAGCGGATCCCCCGAACCGGTGCGCTCGTACGCCACGGAGACGGTCCGCTGTCCTCCGGGTGAGTCGACGGTGAACGAGACCGAGGTGGCCATGCAGTTGCTCCCGGGGTGTCCGGCACGAATGCGGCTTGCCTGAAATGGCTCTGCACGAAGGGACTTAGACGTCTCGTAAATAACAATTACCGCTCAGTAGGCAGCAGTTCAAGGGGGCCGGACGATTCGTGCTGGACACAGCCCGGTGCGTCGGCTGGGATGGGACGGTGACAGCCGACACCGTTACCGACGTCTTCGAAGAACACCGCCCCGTACTGACCGGGGTCGCCTACCGCATGCTCGGCCGGATCGCCGACGCCGAGGACGTGGTGCAGGAGGCGTGGCTGCGCTGGTCGGCCGCGCCGCGCGATGACGTACGGGAGCCGCGTGCGTTTCTCGTGCGGACCACCACCCGCCTCGCCATCGACCGGCTGCGACAGCTGCAGACCCGGCGCGAGGCCTACATCGGACCATGGCTGCCCGAACCGCTGGTCACCGACTTCGGTCCTGCCGTGCCCGACACCGCGGAGCGGGCCGTCCTCGCAGACTCCGTGTCCGTCGCCGTGCTGGTCGTCCTCGAATCGCTCTCCCCGCTGGAGCGCGCCGTCTTCGTCCTGCGCGAGGCCTTCGGCTTCCCGTACGGAGAGATCGCCGCGACACTCGACAGGACCGAGGCCGCGGTGCGCCAGCTCGCCGGGCGCGCGCGGCGGCACGTGGAGGATCGCAAGCCGCGCTACGACGTCGACCCGGCCCAGCGGCGTGACCTCACTGAACGGTTTCTCGCCGCGGCGGCGGGCGGCGACATCGAGGAGCTGCTGATACTCCTCGCCCCCGATGTGCGTCTGGTCGGCGACAGCGGCGGAAAGTCCAAGGCGCCCCTGCGGATCATCGAGAGCCAGGACAAGGTCGGTCGCTTCCTCTTGGCCGTCACGAAGGATCAGCTTGCCGGCTTCGAGATCCGGTTCGCGGAGCTCAACGGCGGCCCTGCCCTGGTGGTGCTGTCCGGTGGAAAGCCCGATTGCGTCTTCCAGATCGACGTAAGGGACGGTGTCATCCAGTGCGTATATATCGTCCGTAACCCTGACAAGCTTGCCAACCTGGCCGTCGAGTAGCCGCCCGTCCCGACACCTGCCTGGCCGAAGCCCCACGGACACTCCGGACGTGGGGCTTTGTGCTGCGCGCAGCGCACGGCACCACGAACGTCCTGTGAACGCTCTGCGACAGGCCCCGATTCGCAGCGTGACGGGCCAAGGATTGGTCTTGACCAAGGGGGTGTGCCAGCCTATGGTCTCAACGTTAAGACAGGAACCTTTAATAAATAACGTCGCGGAAAAAAGACGCTGGGTGATTGCGGAGGACAGGGTGGGGACCACGCAGCTGGAATCGGTGCAGGAGCCGAAGTACTGGCACCTCAAGACCGTTCTCAGTGAGGCACTCGACTCGGACTTTGCGGTGGGAGAGATCCTGCCCAACGAGCGCGAGCTCGCAGCCAGGTTCGGCGTCGCCCGGGCAACGCTCCGACAGGCTCTGGAGCAGCTCGAACTCGAAGGCAGGCTGCAGCGCCGCCGCGGCGTGGGGACCACTGTCGCCCCGCCGCGCGTGGGCGTCGCCGTCTCGACCGCGCAGCACGACTGGACGGGTGGCGCCGACGAGGCCTGGCAGCCCATTGGCTGCACGAGCGCGACAGCGCCCGCCCCGGTCCTCGCCATGCTTGACGTGGAGAACGACGAGCCGGTGCACATCGTTCGCCGGATCCGGGTCACTCAGGGGCAGCCGGTCGCTGCGGAGTTGCTGTACGTGCCGTCGGCGTCCGTCCCCGAACTGTCCGCGATCGAGACCCCGTCGGGTGCCGCCCGCGCCCGCAGCGTCGTGCGGGAACTGCACCGTCTCGGCCTCGACGGTCAGGACCGCTCGGTGGAGCTCGGCTCCGCGCGAGCGGACGACGCCAAGGAGCTCGACCGGCTCCCCGGCGCACCCGTCCTCGTCGTCACCACCCGTTACCTCGCGGCGGGCGGCACGGCTGCGGTCTCCGTCGCCACCTACCGGGCCGACACGTGCCGGCTCACCTTCGGTGACTCCGGCGACCTGGAGATCAGCCACCCCGGCCAGGAGCGCCACGCGTCGTGAGCCCGGCCGGTCCCGCCGGCTTCGAACGCAACGAACGGCCCGTCGCGCTCAGCGGCGGGCCGTCACCGATCTCTCCACGGCGAAGAGCTGCTCCTCGACATGGTCGAGCGCCAGCCGCAGGGCGCCCGTGGCCACGGCTGCCTCGCCCAGCAGCGACAGCGCGACCCGCGGTGGCCGGAGACAGTACCGGGCCAGCTCACCGCGGAGCGGATCCAGCACTCCGTCGAGTCCGGCGGCCCAGCCACCGATGACCACCAGCTCCGGGTCGAGCGCCAGCACCAGCGCCGCCACATCGTGCACCAGCCGCTGGATGAACCGCTCCACCGCAGCCTGAGCCCGCACATCGCCGTGCCGGGCCTCCGCGAACACCGCGGCGACCGCCTGCTCGTCCAGCGGATCCAGCGGCGTGTCCGTCGTCGACAGCAGCTTTTCCGGTGTGACCTCGCGGCCGAGCAGATGGAGTGCGCCGATCTCGCCCGCTGCACCGCCGTAACCACGATGTAGCCGTCCGCCGATCAGCGAACCGGCCCCCGGGCTCAGCCCCGCCAGGACGAACACGATGTCGTCCGACTCGGTCGCGGCGCCCTTCCAGTGCTCGGCCACCGCCGCGGCGTTGGCGTCGTTCTCCACGAGCACCGGACAGCGGAAGGAGCGCCGCAGCCGCTCACCGAGCGCGAGACCGGTCCAGTCCGGCAGCGCGGTGCCCAGGCGTACGGTCCCGTCGGCCTCCACGATCCCCGGACTGCCCACCCCGACCGCACGCAGACTGCTCCGGGCCACCCCGGAGCGCCGCAGCAGATCGGCGACGACGGCCCTTACCCGGTCGAGCCGGTCGTCCGCGGAAGCCGTCTCGGACACCTCGCGCGAACCGGCGCCGATGATCCTGCCGTCCAGCCCCGACAGAAGTGCGGAGACGCGGTGCGGGCCGATCTCGATGCCGAGCAGATGTCCCGCCTCGGCGCGGAACCGGAACCTGCGGGCCGGCCTGCCCTGGCGTCGGGCCTCACCCTCGTCGGGCGCCGATTCGACGACCAGACCGGCCTCGATGAGGCCCTCGACGACTCCCTCGACGGTTGGCCGGGACAGACCCGTGATACGAGTCAGGTCTGTGAGCGTGGGGGAGTGGGCCCCCCTGAGGGCATGAAGTACCACCGCGGAATTGATCCGTCGCAACAGCGACGGGTCCCCACCGGTCAACCGGCCCACGGTGTGTCCTCCCAGCTCGCGAGCATGTCAGCGGATCGTACTCGTTGCCCGGAAGCGGAGCGACCGTGACCCGGAACAGGGATCCCGGCGCCGTCGGTATCAGCGCGGAGCCACGAAACCTGACTCGTACGCGGCGATCACCGCCTGCGTCCGATCCCTGGCCCCCAACTTGGCCAGTACGGCGCTGACGTGGGTCTTCACCGTCTCGACGCCGACCACCAGCTTGGCGGCGATCTCCGCATTGGACAGTCCCCGGGCCATCAAACGGAGCACCGCCCCTTCCCGCTCGGTGAGCGCCGCGCGCTCCATGGCCGCCTTGGCCTTGCTCGTCCCGTACTCGGCGGCGAGCTGCCGGACCGCGGCCGGGAAGAGCAGCGACTCGCCCTCGGCGACCAGACGCACCGCGTGCACGATTTCCGAGGGCCGGGCCCGCTTGAGCAGAAAACCGTCCGCCCCGGCGCGCAGCGCCTCGTACACGTACTCGTCGTTCTCGAACGTCGTCACCACCAGGATTTTCGGCGGATCCGGCACCGTGCGCAGCACCACCCGGGTTGCCTCGATGCCGTCCATCAAGGGCATGCGCACGTCCATCGCCACGACATCGGGGCGCAGTCGGCGCAGCAGCGGGATCACTGCGGCACCGTCGGCGGCCTCGCCCACCACCTCGATATCGGGCTGGGCCTCGAGCACCGCACGCAGTCCCGCGCGCACGAGGGGTTCGTCGTCGACCAGAAGAACGGTAACCGGCATCCGGTCAGCGTAGGCCGTCCAGCGGGAGGCTCGCGTGCACCCTCCACTCGCCGTCGTACGGACCGGTCTTGGCCTTTCCGCCCAGGAGCGCGGCCCGCTCACGTATGCCCCGCAGTCCGCTGCCGCCGCCCGGAGTACCTGTCGACCCGGTGAGCGGATTGGTCACCTCAAGCTCCAGCCAGCCGTCCGCGACCGTGATCTTCACCCGCACGGGGACGGACCCGGAGTGACGCAGCACATTGGTGAGGGACTCCTGCAGGATCCGGTACCCCTCGCGGGACACTGGTCCCGGCACCAGTTCCACCGGACCGGAGACTTCGGCGTCGACCTTCGCCCCCGAACCGCGCGCCGAGTCCAGCAGCCGGTCCGCTTCGGCAAGTGTCGGTCGCTGTCCCACCGGTGCCTCCGATTCCCGCAGGACCCGGAGCACCCGCTCCAGATCGTCGAGTGCTGCCCGGCCCGTCTCCTCGATCGCGGCCAGTGCCCGTTCGGTGAACGCCGGATCGTTCGCCGCCCGCGCCGCACCCGCCTGGACGACCGCCACGGTCAGGGCGTGCCCGATCGAGTCGTGCAGCTCGCGCGCAATGCGATTGCGCTCCAGCAACTGCTCGGTGCGCTCCTCCAGCGCGGTCAACCGCTCCACCGGTGACGGACCGAGCAGCCGCCGCGCAGCCGCCGTGATCACCTCACCGCATATCACGACAACTGCGAGCAGAAGGAGAAGAGGCACGGGCGCAAGCAGCGCGTACCACCAGTGCGGCTCCACGCCGCGGATCAGCCAGTCGTCGCTCGGGCCCAAACCCGACGCGGTGAGGACGAGGTCAACCGCCGTGGCGGACAACCACACCGTCGCGAACCCCGCCACCACCGAGAGCAGCAGCCGCACCTCCAGCCAGACCACGGTCCGCCAGCGGTCCGCCCAGGTCTCCGCCGGAGCCGCGGAGATCGCTGCATCGGGCCTGCCGCGCTCCGACGGCATCAGCAACAGCTGGGCCTGAACCCCCTCGGCGAGCCGCATTCCGGGGACCAGGCCCACAGGCACGGCAAAGATCAGGAGGGCCCATGGGGTGTCCATGGAGATGAACAGCCACACGCTGCCGACCGCGCACGGAATGAGCATGTGCAGCCAGCGGGTGTAGGTGAACGGCTCGGTCAGTGGACGGAGAAGGCGACGCATGCCGCCATCGTGCCAGCCGTCTCGAACGTGACAGCTCCCCCGAGCGAGGGAGGTGATCCCCTCCGGCGGGGGAGGGCGGGGGCGGGGCGTGGCCGCCAGGCTGAGGACATGACCAGCATCGACGTCCATGAGCTCACCAAGGAATACGGCGCGACCCGCGCGGTGGACCGCCTCACGTTCAGTGTGAGACCCGGCCGGGTCACCGGTTTCCTCGGCCCGAACGGCGCCGGCAAGTCCACCACCATGCGTCTCGTCCTCGGCCTGGACCGGCCGACCGGTGGTACGGCCACTGTCGGCGGTCAGACCTACGCCACACTCGATCATCCGCTGCGCCGGGTCGGCGCGTTGCTCGATGCCCAGGCCGCTCACGGTTCGCGGACCGCGCGGAACCATCTGCTCGCTCTCGCGACGAGCAACGGCCTTGCTGCCAGCAGGGTCGAAGCGGTTCTGGAGGAGGCGGGGCTCGGCCGGGTCGGCGGCCACCGGATCAAGACGTTCTCGCTGGGTATGCGACAGCGCCTCGGCATAGCGGCTGCTCTGCTCGGCGAACCGGACGTCGTCATGTTGGACGAACCGTCGAACGGGCTGGATCCGGAAGGCATCATCTGGATACGGGAGCTGATGAAACGGCTGGCCCGAGAGGGCCGCACGGTTCTTGTCTCCAGTCACCTGATGAACGAGACGTCGTCGTTCGCCGACCACCTCGTGGTCCTCGGCCGGGGCAGGCTCCTTGTCGACCAGCCGATGCAGGAATTCCTCGACTCCCGCAGCCGCCCGCGTGTGCGCGTACGCACGACGGAGCCCGGTCGGCTCCGCGACGTGCTGACCGGCAAGGGACACGAGCTCGTACAGAGTGACGACGGTCGCTGGATCGTTGAGGGCGCCAGGGCGGAGGAGGTCGGCGCCATCGCCGCCTTCGAGGGCATCCCCATTCTTGAACTCATCGACGAGCAGGCCACTTTGGAGCAGGCCTATCTCGATCTCACAGCCGAGGCGACGGAATTCGCCTCCGCAGCAGCGTCACCCGCTACCCGTCAGGAGGCTTGATCATGTCGACCACCGACGTGCTCCGTTCCGAGTGGATCAAGATCAGATCGGTACGGTCCGTAGCCGGTTCCTTGATGGCGGTCTTTCTGGTGACACTCGCTGTCACCCTGCTTGCCTTCGCCATCGTTGGTCAGGCCGAGGCGGAGAACTCGGACGATCTGGTCTTCGGCGCCTTCTCCGCACTGAACTTCGGCCAGATCGCTGCCATCAGCTTCGGCGCCACAGCGCTCTCCTCCGAGTATCTGAATGGTGCGTTGCGGATTTCGCTCGCGGCGGTGCCGCGCCGTGACCTCTTCTACGCGGCGAAGATGACCCTCATCGGCGTGCTCGCCCTGGTGGTCGGGCTCGCCACCAGCTTCACCGCGTTCCTGGTGAGCCAACTGTTCATGGGGAAGTACGCGATCGGTCTGGGCGAACCCGGAGCTCTCCGAGCCGCCTTCGGCGGCGGCATATACCTCGCCCTCATGGCCCTGTTCGCCGCCGGTCTGACGGTGCTGCTGCGCAGCGCGGTCGCCGTCCTCAGTCTGCTCATCCCGTTCGTCCTGCTCGCCTCCTTCGTGGTCGGGGACATCGCGAGCGGGGTGGCGCTCTATCTGCCGGACCGCGCCGGACAGTTGGTACTGCACCAGAGTCCGGAGGGCAGTCTGGGGCCATGGGCAGGGCTGGCAGTCACGGCCGGCTGGGCAGGCCTCGCGCTGCTCGCCGGCTGGTGGGCGATGAGGCGCAGGGACGCCTGAGGGCCGATGTCCGTGGCTGGGTGGGTGCACATCGGGAGGTGGTCGCGGAAGGGGCCGGGAACGGCGCCGCCCATGCGAGAGCGGCTGAAAGCCCCTCAAGGCTCATGCCAGAACCTGCTGTCAGTGCCGGGCCGTCGACCGGCGGCATGGCCACCGACCGTCACCTCCGCCGCATCGACGGGGCGCTCATCGAGCCTCGGATACGAGGACGCGGGTGCCGCCGGCCCTGCAGCCCCCACCACCTGACCTCAATTCCCCCGAGCCCCGCAGACCTCTGGTGCTCGCTCCCGCAGTCCGGCTCAGTCCGAATGGTTGGGAGCGGTGAATTCAGCTGCCGCGCGGAGGCGCCCGTACTCCTCGGCCATGGTCTGAGCAGTCCAGTGGGCGTTGAGGCCGCTGGGGTTGGGCAGGGCCCAGACCCGGGCACCGCCGATCGTCCGGTCTTGCGGGCCGATCTGCGCGCGACGCTCGCCGAAGGCGGTGCGGTAGGCGGTGACCCCCACCACCGCCAGCCACTGCGGCCGCAGCTGTTCGACCTTGGCCGTGAGGATCAGTCCACCCTCGCGGAACTCCTCGGCGGCCAGTTCGTCTGCTCTCGCCGTGGCCCGGGCGACCACATTGGTGATGCCCAGACCGTAGGCCAGCAGCTCATGCTGTTCCGAGGGCTTCAACTGGCGAGGAGTGAAGCCGGACAGGTGGAGCACCGGCCAGAAGCGGTTGCCGGGGCGGGCGAAATGGTGGCCCGTGGCGCCCGTCATCAGGCTCGGGTTGATTCCGCAGAACAGCACGCGCAAGCCGCCTGCGACCACATCGGGAACGATGCGGTCACGGGCGGCCTGGAGCTCTTCGGGTGTCATCCGGCGACGGTTCCGACTGTCAAAGGATCGAGCCCGGTGTGTATCCCGCGGCCTCGGGGTGCTGCTTGGTGATCTCCTCGATCCGGGCGACGAGCGCGGTGACCTGGTCGCCGGCCGCTCCCGTGAAGGAGAGCTTGTCGGCCATCAGCGCGTCCAGCTGCTCCCGGTCCAGCGGGATGCGGCCGTCGGCGGCGAGCTTGTCGAGCAGCTCGTTGCGCTCCGTGCCCTGCTCGCGCATGGCCAGAGCGGCGGAGACGGCGTTCTCCTTGATGGCCTCATGGGCGATCTCGCGGCCGACACCGGCGCGCACCGCGCCCATCAGTACCTTGGTCGTGGCGAGGAACGGCAGGTACCGGTCCAGTTCGCGGGCCACGACCGCCGGGAACGCCCCGAACTCGTCGAGCACCGTGAGGAAGGTCTCCAGCAGACCATCGAACGCGAAGAACGCGTCCGGAAGCGCCACCCGGCGGACCACGGAGCAGGACACGTCGCCCTCGTTCCACTGGTCGCCCGCCAGCTCGCCCGTCATCGAGGCGTAGCCGCGCAGGATCACCATCAGTCCGTTGACGCGTTCGCAGGACCGGGTGTTCATCTTGTGCGGCATCGCGGACGAGCCGACCTGACCCGGCTTGAATCCCTCGGTCACCAGCTCGTGCCCGGCCATCAGCCGGATCGTCTTCGCGACCGACGAGGGCGCGGCGGCCAGCTGCACCAGTGCGGTCACGACGTCGTAGTCGAGCGAGCGGGGGTAGACCTGGCCGACCGAGGTGAACGCCTGTCCGAAACCGAGGTGGACGGCGATGCGCTGCTCCAGGTCGGCGAGCTTGCTGGCGTCACCGCCCAGCAGGTCGAGCATGTCCTGCGCCGTGCCGACAGGGCCCTTGATGCCCCGCAGCGGGTAGCGGCCCAGGAGGTCTTCCAGCCGGCCGTACGCCACCAGCAGCTCGTCCGCCGCGGTCGCGAAACGCTTGCCGAGCGTGGTCGCCTGGGCGGCGACATTGTGGGAACGGCCGGCGATGACCAGCTCGCCGTATTCGCCCGCAAGCTTGCCGAGCCGGGCCAGGACGGCCACGGTGCGGTCGCGCATGAGCTCCAGCGAGAGCCGGATCTGCAGCTGCTCGACGTTCTCGGTGAGGTCCCGGGAGGTCATGCCCTTGTGGACCTGCTCGTGCCCGGCGAGAGCGTTGAACTCTTCGATCCGTGCCTTGACGTCGTGCCGGGTAACCTTCTCGCGCTCTGCGATGGAGGCGAGGTCGACCTGGTCGAGGACACGCTCGTAGTCGGTGAGGGCCGCGTCGGGTACCTCGATCCCGAGGTCCTTCTGAGCGCGCAGCACCGCCAGCCAGAGCTGACGCTCCAGCTTCACCTTCTGCTCGGGGGACCAGAGGACGGCCAGCTCCGTGGAGGCGTAGCGGCCGGCCAGGACATTGGGGATGCGAGGCTTCGCAGACACAGCAGTCACGTGTCCAGATTCTACTGGTGGTTTCTGCAGGCCAGCGCCGTGGTCCGGTTTGTGGCTTACGACAAACGCGGCTGGTGCTGCGAGACGGTCCGTCCCGCAGCGGTCTGGTGGAGGGACCGGGGCGGTCGCCATTCAGCGACTCGGACGGTGCGGGCGCCCGCCCTTGCGGATGCCGTAGGCAGCCGCGCCGACCAGCACCACGCACGCGCCCGACAGAACCGAATGCAGGGGAAGCGTGAATGCCAGGACCAGGCAGCCCGCCATGCCGAGGGCCGGCACGGCGCGCGGAGGGCGGTTCTCGGACGGCGTGAGCGTCCAGGCGGCCGCGTTGGCGACGGCGTAATACAGCAGGACGCCGAACGAGGAGAACCCGATCGCGCCCCGGACATCGCCGGTGGCGGCCACGAGGGCCGCGATCGCGCCTACGGCCAGTTCTGCGCGGTGCGGGACGGCGAACCGGGGGTGGACGGTGGCCAGGGCACGCGGCAGGTGGCGGTCGCGGGCCATGCCCAGCGTCGTACGCGAGACACCGAGGAGGAGGGCGAGCAGGGAACCCAGTGCGGCGAGTGCTGCACCGATGCGGACCACCAGCGCCAGACCGGGCGCGCCGGCCGCACGGACCGCGTCCGCCAACGGCGCCGAGGCGTCGGCGAGCCGGGCAGGCCCGAGCACCGACAGCAGCGCGACAGCCACCGCCGTGTACACGATCAAGGTGATACCCAGAGCAAGAGGGATGGCACGGGGGATCGTGCGGGCCGGGTCGCGGACCTCCTCGCCCAGCGTGGCGATGCGGGCGTATCCGGCGAAGGCGAAGAACAGCAGCCCAGCCGCCTGCAGCACCCCGCCCGCCGTGGCGTCCGCCCCCGGCGCCAGCCGGGATGGCTCGATCGCGCCGCCGATCAGACACGTGGTGACGACGGCGGCCAGGACTGCGAGGACCACCGTCACGAGCACCCTGGTCAGCCACGCGGATTTCTGCACGCCCCAGTAGTTCACGGTGGTGAGAGCCACCACGGTGCCGACTGCCACCGCATGGGCCTGGCCCGGCCAGGCGTAGACGCCGACCGTCAGGGCCATGGCTGCGCACGAGGCGGTTTTGCCGACGACAAAGCTCCAGCCGGCCAGGTAGCCCCAGAAATCTCCCAGCCGCTCACGCCCGTAGACGTACGTCCCGCCAGAGGCCGGATAGCGCGCGGCGAGCCGCGCGGAGGACGTCGCATTGCAGTACGCCACCACCGCGGCCACGCCCAGACCGATCAGGAGCCCCGATCCGGCAGCCCCGGCGGCGGGAGCCGACGCGGCGAAGACACCGGCTCCGATCATCGAGCCCAGCCCGATGACCACCGCGTTGAAAACACCCAGTCGCCGTCCGAGTCCACCGCCGTCGGACACGTCACAGCCGCCGGACCCGTCAGTGCTGACCGCACCACCGCCCGGCGCACTTGCCACGCCACTCACCGTTCCTAACCAGTGTGCGTGAGTGAGTCCTGGACCCACTGTTGCGTACCGGGCGCATCCCGAACGGTGTTGGATGCGCTGGGTTCCCGCGTTCGCGTCCCGTTCGGTGACGGCCCTCCAGGGGGCCGGTCCGTTGTGGGTGGGCGGGTTCCCTCACGCCCTCGGGTGCCTGGTCCGGCCTGGACGGTCCGATGCCCCGCACGATCGCTCCGGTCGTGCGGGGGCGGTGCCGTCCGTCGCCGGACCGGGTGTCCGAGGGCGCGTCGTCCGATCGCGATGCCGGCGGCATCGTGACGGGACATGGTGCGGTGGGGGGTGGCCAGCGGTTTCTGCCAGTGCTGGGCACCCCACTGGGAGGTGTAGGCGGGGTCGACCGCGACAATGCTCAGGCCCTGTTCGGCGGCCATGGAGACGAGCCGGGCCTTGAGTTTCCCGGTCGGGATGCCGGAGATGAGCTGCCGGAACCGCTTGCGGCGGCCGTGCTTCTCCCGGGTCTTCTCGGTGGTGAAGTCGAGGTCTTCGATACCGATCGCGGCGACACCGACCTGCTTGGCCCAGTTGATCAACCGAGTCAGCGCGTGGCGGAGCTGCGCGTCGCGGTGACCGGCCGAACCGGACAGGTCGTAGGGGAAGCGGCGCGGGTCTCCGATGGGGTTGCCGTGCCGGTCCAGGTGGTAGGCGGCGAAGTGATCGGCGTTGGTGTCGACACCGATCACGCCCCGGGCGCGGGCGGCTTCCAACGGGATGGTTTTCACGACGGGGCGCTGCCAGGACGCGGTGAGGTACCAGCGGCCGCGCCGGGTGTCGAGGTGGATGCGGTAGGCCACAGCCCGGTTCGCGGTGATGCGGTCGGCCCACTCCGCGCCCCGGTGCGCGAATGCGATCCGGGTGGTGAGGGTGTACCGGCCGTGCTCGGCGTTGGCCAGGTGCGCGAGCGGGGCAGGCAGTCTGATGCTGACCTCGCCGTCCGGGGTGACGCGGATCGTCTCGTTCCCGAACCGCTTCCCCGACTCCCCATCAGCCGCGATGAACCAGCGCTCCACCTCCCACCGTTGCCGCCACTGGCCTTCGGTGAACCCGGCTTGGGCGAGGTGGTGGCGGGTGTTCAGGAGACGTCTGCCGCCCCGCACCACCCGCACCCGCCCGGCCTGCCACTCGGCAGCAACAGTGGCGTGCCGGTCTTCCAGCATCGCGAGGCGACGAGACTTGCAAAACCACTCGCCCTTCGACCGGTAGCCACCCGCCGCCCGCTTGGTGCCCTTCTCCCCGATCGGGAGGGACAGGCGGTGCCGCAGCATGTTGATCCCGGCTTCCAGTGTCTGGATGTGTGCCGCCTGGCAACGCCGGGCCAGCGCCCACTGATCGTGCGTGGCCTTGGTGATCGCACCCGCGATCCGCGACGACGACTCCTTCGTCAGGTCCCGCTTACGCGCTGCCCAGGTGTCCGCGCTGTGCTCCAGACCGTCCGCACAGCGAGCCTTGAGATCACGGGAGGCCAACGCACCCTGATGCTCACCGACCGCACGCAGCACCCTCTCGTCTTGGGGAGTGAGGTACTTGAGACGGTCCCGGACCGCCACCCCGCAAGGCCCAGGCACCACGAAGGGCACGGCCAACTCCCGCAAACCACCCATCACATCACCCCCGCCCTCAAAGGCCAAACACCCGCTATCCAGCCCAACGAGCAGCAGCCGCCAAGGTCACCCATTCGACCCCAGAACCACCGTTCTCACCCCCACCAACCCACCGACAGGAGACTCACTCCCGCACACCACCACTCACTCTCACTCAGCAAACCGACAGCCGCTCACAACCCTTGTAGAGACCGGTGACCGGGGGAACGGACGCATCGTCAACTATTCGACTTGGTATGCCAAGGCGCTGGCGATCTCCTCCAAGCGTCGGTCGGCCAACCCCGGTCGCGGGGCCGGAATCCTCCTTCACGTCGATGCGAGCGGAGCAGCCGCGCGGTGCGTTTCGGCGCCGCGCGCCACCACCGACGGCATCATGGCGTGGATCAAGCCTCCGCTCATCCGCGTATCGCCATCGGCGGATGCGGCGTGGACTGCCGACGTGTGAGAGGGCTGGTGGGTTGTATGACTGGCTGGAACTCGCCGTATGAGAACAGACACGTCCGATACCTGTGATGCTCTCCGGCCTTCCGGCGCTGGGGCAGGCATGGAGATTGATCTTGAGAAGCTTCCTGTGGCGTCGGAAATCCGGGCCTATGTCACGTGCTTCGTCGCACAGTTGACCGAGCGGAACCGGCTGCCGCTCGACTACACCGTGGTCAGCCTGCAGCTCGTCGACCTGATCGTCGACGGGCTGCGGCACAGCCGGCCGGAGCGGGGACAGGTCGAGCCGTTTCTGCGGGGGCTGGGCGCGTACACCGGTGAAGTCATGGTGCGCCGGGCAGGCGGCCGGTGGGTGGACCTCGACGACGGCCAGCGGGAGTTGTTCGGACAGCCGGCGGGCGTTCGCATGCCCGACGGGCGGGTCTGGAACCCGATCGGGAAGGTGGCGAACCGATTTGAGTCGGCGTCGGAGGAGTCGCTCCAGCGCTTCTACCTATTGCTGCACGGGCGCGCCCGCCACCCCATCGCCGCCCTGTGACCTGGGCGTATCTAGACTTGCGCAATGGATTGCCCTCGAATCGCGAACTTCCTGGCTGTGACATTTCTGTGTGCCGTCACGCAGAGGTAGTCGAGGGGGGTACGGGCCGATGGACGGGGGCCCGGTGAGCTGTGCCGGGGCGGTATACGTCAGACGAAGTCGGTACGAAGAGGAAAGTGTGGCCAAGGGCGGAGAACAGCGCCGCGGGGAGATGGACGACGCCGAGCTCGGCGTCGCGGTGGAGCGGGCTCAGCAAGGTGACGAGGAAGCCTTCGCCGCGGCGTACCGGCTCGTCCATCCCGGGCTGCTCGGCTACGTACGGGGACTGGTCGGCGAGGACGGCGAGGACGTGGCCTCCGATGCCTGGCTGGAGATATCCCGTGACCTCGGACGATTCCGTGGGGATGGGGCGGGGTTTCGTGGCTGGACCGCGACGATCGCCCGGCACCGGGCGCTGGACCACTTGCGCAAACAGCGACGGCGGCCACGCACCGCACTTCTGGAGCGGGACATCCTCGAACTGCCGGACAGTCAGGACACCGCCGGCTCCGCCCTGGAGGCGCTCTCCACCCAGCAGGCGCTTGCACTCATCCGCGGGTTGCCGCGGGAGCAGGCGGAAGCTGTTCTGTTGCGTGTCGTCGTCGGCCTCGACGGTCCCGCGACGGCACGGGTGCTCGGCAAGCGTGTGGGCGCCGTACGCACCTCCGCCTACCGTGGGCTGAAGAGACTGGCCGAGCATCTGGGCTCAGCAGGGTCGGGCAGTGTGACGTCTGCATCACGCCGCACGCTGAGAGATGAGACATGAGAGATGAATCGCCACGGGCGACCGATGCGTCGGTTTCCCGTGAAGTGGCCGCTCTGCTGGCAGCCGTGCAACGTTCCGGTGAGACCGGCCCTGCAGCTGAGCAGCGGGCGCTCGATGCCTTCCGGGCGGCGCGCGACGAGGGGGCACTCATACCCGTGTCGCCGCTGCGGCGTCGCAGGCGCGACGACTGGCGACCGGTCGAGCGGCTGCGCTTCGTGCGCTCGGCGCGGGCGTTGATCGCCGGCTTCGCGGCCGCGGTGACTCTCGGCGGGGTCGCGGTGGCCGCAGGTTCGGGTCCGACGCCGACGCCGTTCGACGACGATGGGCGCGATCGGACGCGTCCCGCACACCCCGTGAGGAGTGCCTCCACCGCACACGACGCGCCCGGCAGCCCCCAGCCGGGTGCGCCGACTCCCGCCGCAGGCCGTACACAACAGGAGCCGACCGATCCGCCGGGTGCCGGTCGCTCCGCCGGCCACCCGAGCCAGGCACAGGACGACGAGGCACACTGTCGTGCCCATCGCATGGCCCGGGGCAGGGGAAAGGCCGCGGACGCTACGGCCTTCGACCGCCTGGAGGCTGCGGCCGGTGGTGCATCGGCGGTGCCGGGCTACTGCGACGGGCTCCTCGGTCCCAAGACATCGAAGGAGACGGGCCGGACCGACAAGGGGAAGCCGAAGGCACCAGACCCTGGAGAGCAGACCTCGGAACCGGTGAAGGGCGCCCGGAACGGTGTCCGGCGGGACTCCACCGGACGCTGAAACACGCCCTCAGGGCTGTCCCGTCATCCCTGGCGGGCGCATGACGACAGCTGCGGCACCTCGCTGCGTTGCCGGAACGCCCGAATACGCCCAGTATGAGGACGCCCCTTCGCTTTGCGATGCACCGCATCCGGCACCGCGCGCTGATCACCAGGGATTACGGGACAGCCCTTAGCCGACGCCGTCCACACGGCGCCACGTCGCGACCGGGCCCGGGGCGAGGACGTCCTCAGGGGTGACCCAGAATGCCTTCCCCAGCTCGGCGCTGAACTGGGCGCCGGTCCGTCCGTCCCCGGACGACCGGCCGGTCAGACGCCGCCCTATCCACGGCGCCAGATGCTGCCGTGCGAAGCGGAGGTCGTCGACGCGCCGTATCGCCCACCGCGGCGGCACAGCGGCGGGGAGCGGCGTCTGCCAGTCGTGCTCCGGCGGCAGTCCGAGCGTCTGCCAGACTGCCTCGGCCACCCTGTGGTGTCCCTCGGCCGTCAGATGCAGCCGGTCGACGTCCCACAGCCGGGGATCGCCGAGTGCCGGTGCCCCGTACAGGTCGACGACCAGCGCACCGTGGCGGTCCGCCAACTCGTCGACCAGGGCGAACAGCTCCTCCATGCGGGGGCGGAAGCGCTCCATGACCGGTCCGTTGCGGCCGGGGCTGCGCATCAGCACGAGCTTCTTGCACGACGGCGCGAGGCGCTCCACGGCTTCTTCCAGGTGACCGCGCACCATGCCCATGTCGCACTTGGGCCGCAGGGTGTCGTTGAGACCGCCGACCAGCGTGACGACATCCGCCTGCATGGTGGCGGCCGCATCGACCTGCTCGGCCACGATCTGGCGGATCAGCTTCCCGCGCACGGCGAGATTCGCGTACCGGAACCCGGGGGTGCGGGCGGCAAGACGGCTCGCGAGGACATCGGCCCAGCCGCGGTACGAGCCGTCGGGCAGCAGGTCCGACATGCCCTCGGTGAATGAGTCGCCGACCGCGACAAGACTGGTGTACGAGGCATTCATTTCCATGGCCAGGCGATCGTATCGCGGTGAGGCCCGGCCCCTTCCGGGCGCCGCCGCCCCGCGTCCGGTGGCGGGGGGCAGTCGCTGAAAGCCGACCGCCGGCCACGCGGCGCCCCCCGCCACGTGGCCTCGCCGCTCGCGCCCCTGTCGCGGGCCACGCCCGTGAGCGTTCTCGTGTACCCCGCCGCGTACCCCCGGTCCGTCCGTCAGCGTGCCTGCGGCCGTCCGACCAGCTCGCGCAGCACATCCTCCATCGTGACCATGCCGGCAAGTCTGTCGTCCTCGTCGAGCACTGCCGCCAGATGCGTACGGCTCCGGCGCATCGCGGTCAGCACGTCGTCGAGGGGCGTCGCCGCCCGCACCCGGGCGATCGGCCGCATCGCCGTGACAGGGAACGGCACGTCACGCGGCGCGGCGTCGAGGGCGTCCTTCACATGGAGGTACCCCAGGATCCGCTGCTCGCTTTCCAGCACCGGGAAGCGCGAGAATCCGGTCTCGGCCGAGAGCCGTTCCAGCTCCTCGGGCGTCGTCCCGACCCGGGCGCAGACCACCTGCTCGACCGGCAGCACGACATCCCGTACCGGGCGACGGCCCAGCTCAAGTGCGTGGTGCAGCCGCTCGGCGGCGCGGTCGTCGACCAGGCCGGCGTCACCGGCGTCCTGTACCAGCCGGGCCAGCTCGTCGTCGGAGAACGTCGAGGACACCTCGTCCTTCGTCTCCACCCGCAGCAGCTTCAGCAGGGTGTTGGCGAAGGTGTTGACTGTGAAGATCACCGGGCGCAGTGCCCTGGCGAGGGTGACCAGCGGCGGACCGAGCAACAGCACGGTCCGTACCGGCTCGGCCAATGCGACGTTCTTCGGGACCATCTCGCCGAGCAGCATGTGCAGATACGTCGCCAAGGACAGTGCGATCACGAACGAGATCGGATGGACCAGTCCGTGCGGCACACCAACGACGTCGAAGACCGGCTCCAGCAGATGCGCGATGGCCGGTTCGGCGACGATGCCGAGGACCAGCGTGCAGAGCGTGATGCCGAGCTGCGCCGCTGCGAGGAGCGCCGACACATGTTCCAGACCCCAGATGACGCTTCGCGCACGCCGGTTCCCGGCCTCCGCCTGGGGCTCGATCTGGCTGCGGCGCACGGAGATCAGCGCGAACTCCGCGCCGACGAAGAATGCGTTGACGACCAGGGTCAACAGACCGATGAAGAGCTGGACGGTAGTCATCGTCCGTCCTCCGCCTCGTCGTCGGAGCCGGGCAGCGGAGCGTGCAGCAGCGCCCGTGCGGCGCGGCGCCCGGAGGCGTCCACGACGTCGAGCCGCCAGCCGGCCAGCTCGATGCAGTCACCGACGACAGGGATCCGGCCGACTTCCGTGGCGATCAGTCCGGCGAGCGTCTCGTACGGTCCGTCCGGCACCCGCAGTCCGATCGCCCGCAACTGGTCCATGCGGGCGGCGCCGTCGGCCGACCACAGGGTGCGCCCGTCGGCGTCCTCGCCGGCCGGTGCGAGGTCCGGCGTCTCGTGCGGGTCGTGTTCGTCGCGCACCTCGCCGACGACTTCCTCGACGATGTCCTCCAGCGTCACGACACCGGCCGTGCCGCCGTACTCGTCAATGACGACGGCCATCGGGAACTTGCTGGACAACCTGTCGAGCAGCCGGTCCACCGTGAGGCTCTCCGGTACGAGCAGGGACTCGCGCAAAATCTCCGAGACGCGCTTGCGGTGCCTCTCCTCGGCCGGGATCGCCAGGACGTCCTTGATGTGCGCGACACCGACGACGGTGTCGAGGCTGCCCCGGTGGACCGGGAATCGGGAAAGTCCGGTCGCCCGGGTGGCATTGGCGACGTCCTCCGCGGTCGCCTGCACCTCCAGCGCGGTGACCTGCACCCGCGGGGTCATCACGTTCTCCGCGGTCAGTTCGGCCAGATTGAGGGTGCGGACGAACAGCTCCGCGGTGTCCGCCTCCAGCGCGCCCGCCTTGGCCGAGTGGCGGGCGAGCGCCACGAGCTCCTGCGGGCTGCGGGCGGAGGCCAGCTCCTCGGCCGGTTCGAGACCGAAGCGGCGCACGATCCGGTTGGCCGTGTTGTTGAGGTGGCTGATGAAGGGCCGGAAGATCGCGGTGAAGGCACGCTGGGGGGTGGCCACGGCCTTCGCCATGGCGAGCGGCGAGGAGATCGCCCAGTTCTTCGGGACGAGTTCGCCGACGACCATCAGGAAGACCGTGGACAGTGCCGTCCCGAGTACCAGCGCCAGCGAGGACGAGACGCTCGGGGACAGGCCGATGGCCTCCACCGGACCGCGGATCAGCTTCGCGATTGACGGTTCGGAGAGCATGCCGACGACCAGATTGGTGACGGTGATGCCGAGCTGTGCGCCGGAGAGCTGGAAGGTGAGACTGCGCACCGCCTTCATGGCGCTTGCCGCGCCCCGTTCACCCCGCTCCACGGCCCGTTCGAGCTGGCCGCGCTCGACCGTGGTCAGGGAGAACTCGGCGGCGACGAAGGCACCGCAGGCGAGCGAGAGCAGGACCGCCACGAGTAGCAGAAGCACTTCGGTCATCGGTTCACCTCCGTCCCATGATCGGGCAGGGGCAAGAGACTCGCCTGGTGTCGGCGATGTCGGCTACTGGGAGGCTCGCCCATGGGCGGACGCTCACACCTTTCGGAAGAGGGCGGTGCTATGAACACCATGGTAAAGGACGGGCAAAGTTGTGCCCCGTGTGGGTGATCTCCGCGAGCGCCCGAGCCCCCGGTCTCAGTCCTTGAGATGCTTCACCCAGCGGCTCCACTGCGGCTCGGGCGCATACCCCGCCGCGTGCCAGGCGTGGTGCGCGAGCTCGTTGCGGTTCAGCACCATTGCATCGCCCCGCCGTCCGCCCAGCCGTACAAATCGTTCCTCCGCCGCCGTCAGCAGTGCCCGGCCGACGCCCTGCCGCCGCTGGTCCGGATGGACCGCGAGCCGATAGAGGTGGCACCGCCAGCCGTCGAAGCCTGCGATCACGGTTCCGGCCAGCTCGCCGGAGCGTTCCGCCAGGATGAGGGCTCCCGGGTCGCGGGCGACCAGCCGTTCGACGCCGTCCCGGTCGTCGCTGATGCTGATGCCTTCCGCCGCCACTTTCCAGAAGGCGAGGACGGCGTCGAGGTCGGCCGATGCTGCTGCGCGGATTGCGAGGTCATTCATGTCCGTACCCCATCACCGGGCCCGCCGCCCGTCGAACGGATTCCGCCATGCGGTCAGCTCCCCGCGAGTTCCTGGAGGACCGGGGCGAACGCCTCCATGTTCGGCTCCAGCACCGTCAGGTAGGAGAAGCCGTAGCGCTCCCGCTGTTCTCTGAGCTGTTCGGCCATCTGCCGGACCGTGCCCACCGTGACCAGCGGCAGGGCCAGTACCTGGTCCTCGTCGAGGTGAGGTGCCTTCGGCAGCACTTCGCGCACGGCCGCGCGACGGTCGCGGGTGGCCCGGACGCGCTGGATCAGCAGATTCAGTTCGGCCGGACTCTCCCGTCCTGCGGCGAATCGCCGGTAGGCGGCGACACGCCCGTCGAGCTGCTCGGCGGTGATGGGCGTGAGCGTGCCGTTCCGGTCAGCGACGGCCCCCGTGAACGCGACGATGTCAGCAAACTGTGCCGCCAGCCGCAGGACCCGGTCCCCGTTCCCGCCGATCAGCAAGGGCGGCCGGGGCTTCTGCGCGGAGCTCGGCAGCCAGGTGTCGTCGCGCAGCAGGCGGTCCAACTCCTCGACCGTATGCCGCAGATGATCCACCCGGCCGCCGGGGGAGAGGAACTCGATGCCCGCCCGGTCGTGCTCCTCGCGGACGTATCCGGCCCCGATCCCCAGTTCCAGGCGCCCCTCGGTGAGTGCATCCGTACCGGCCGCCTCGCGGGCCAGCAGCGTCGGATTCCAGAAGGCGGCATTCAGTACGAAGGTGCCGACACGGGGCCGCTCCGTGGCCTCGGCGGCGGCCACCAGTGCGGGGAAGGGGGCCGGCATGCCCAGATGGTCGGGGACCAGGATGACGTCATAGCCGAGTTCCTCCGCGCGGCGGCATCGGGCGCGCCACTCGTGCCCACCGGTCGGCGTCAGCATGTTTACTCCGAATCGGAACGGCCTCGCCATGAACTCTCCTTGTGCCGGGACATTCGATGGACAGCCCATTTACTCTCCCAAGGGCGAGCCGCATTTGTACGCCGAATCGCTCCCCTTGCCGGTGCTAGCGATCCCGCGCTAGCTTGGTGGGGTGCCCAAGACTCAGCTGAACGTACGAGTGGACGAGGCCACCGCCGAGGCCGCGCGGCAGCGCGCGCTGCAGAGGGGGATGAGCGTGAACCGCTACATAGAGGAGCTCGTCAAGCAGGATGCGGGCGAAGTCGGACACACCTTTGTCGAAGCGGCTGCCGACTTCATGAAGCAGTACGAGTCGGTGTTCGCCGAGGAGTTCGGCCCGGAGCGCAAAGGTAACCGTTGAACCTCAGGATCGACCTTTCCTGGCTGCTCATGGTCGCCGAGCACAAGACGCCCGGTGACCCGCAGGTCGTCGACTGGGGTGCGCTCGTCGCCGCGGTCGCCCGTCATGAGGCGGAGATCTTCGGCAGCCCCGTCTACAGCGATCCGCACACCAGAGCTGCCGCGCTCCTGCAGTTGCTCCTTCATGTCCCCGCGCTCGAACACTCCAACGCGTTGTTCGGCTCGGCCGTTGCGTACGGTTACCTCGTCGCCTCCGGGCTGAAGGTCATCACCTCGCCCGAGCAGGTGCGGGACCTGGCCCGGCTGGTCAAGGAGGGCAAGGCCGATGTCCGGGCCATCGCCGACGAACTGCGTCAGTGGAGCCTGTGAATCCTTTTGTGTGAGCTTCCTGGAAAGTCCCGCCTGCCGGGCGACGCCTGGCACGCACGCTCGCTGCGTTGTCGGGCCCGCCCCGATACGACCGGTATCGGGGCGACCCTCCGCCTTGCGATCGCAGGCCCCGGACGCCGCCCGGCCCGCCCTACGGGCGCACGACGCTACTGTCGAAACACGCCCTAGAAGACTCATGAAGATCTTGTTGAGGGGCTGTCCGGCCGTAGGCCGGGTGGCCCCTTGGTCTATGTGGTGGCTGGGTTGA
>NZ_JBLVKW010000046.1:0-418 GCF_048270745.1 Streptomyces sp. NPDC056231
TTTATACCACCCTGCCACCCACCCCTGCGCGCGGGGGCGCCGCGTCGATCCCGGGGGGGCGGGGGCCCACCAATCCGGCTGGGGCCCGGCCCCCCGGGGGCGCCCAGGACCCGGGGCAATCATGGGCTGATGTGTCAGGCGGTCCGGAGTGGCGGTCGGTCGGCCCCGGCCGCCAGGTCCTGGAGCAGCGCCAGGTCGGCGTGGTCGAGGCCGGGGATGATGTGCCGCCCGGGCCCTCCCGGTACGGGGATCAGCGACGGCACCACCAGGATCGGGCAACCGGCCGCCTCCGCGGAGGCGGCCCCGACCGCGGTGTCCTCGACAGCGACACAGGCGCGGGGCGGCCAAGCGACGGCCCCCGCGGCCGGGGGGTTGGGGTGGGGGGAGGGGGTGGTGGGCGGGGTTTGGGAGGAGGCGA
>NZ_JBLVKW010000046.1:428-69933 GCF_048270745.1 Streptomyces sp. NPDC056231
TTCCAGGTGGGGGGGGGGGGACGGGGCCCCGGGGTTGGCCCCCCCCCGCCCCCCCGGGGCGGGGGGCCCCCCCCCGCCCCCCCGCGGCGGCGAGGTAGGGGTCGGGGGCGGGCTTGGTGCGCGGGGTGTCCTCGACGGCGACCGTGACGTCGAACCGGTGTCGACCGATGGTCGTCAGCACGGTGTCCACCACCGCGCGCGGGGAGGCGGACACCAGCGCGGTGGGGATGCCCGCCTCGCGGAGCGCGTCCACCAGTTCCAGGGCGCCGGGTCGCGGCACCACCTGCGTCGCGACCCGGTCCACGAACTCCCTCAGGAGCTCGCCGGCGAGGTGCGCCGCGGGTGCCCGCCCGCCGGTGTTGCGGTACAGGTGGCCCGCGGTGTGCTCCACGGATCGGCCGAGTACGTCAGGTGTGTCGGCCTCCCCGAGGGCGTATCCGAGGTCGCAGGCGACCGACTCGACGGCGTCCCACCAGACCCACTCGGTGGCCACCAGGGTGCCGTCCATGTCGAAGAGGACGGCCTGCAGCCGGACTGACTCAGCGGTGTGTGGAGGCAAGGTCTGCTCTTCTGCTCAAAAGTGACGTAGTGTCAACGAATACTCTGTCAGGTGCGGCGGGAGTCCACCAGCACCGGTCGGTCGGGGATGGCCACGGAGACCGCCGCACCCGCGCCGAGCGCGGCTGCGTCGGGTGTGGACAGGTCGGCCTTGATCTCGGTGCCGTCGGCGAGCCGTACGGTCAGCCGGGTCATCGCGCCCAGGAAGGTCGCCGCCACCACCCTCGCCCCGCCGTCGGCATCGGAACGCACAGAAACGGCCTCGGGCCGCACCAGTACGTCCAGCGCGTCGCCCGCCGCCGCCCCGCCCGCCACCGGAAGCCGACGACCCAGCACCTCGATCTCGCCGTCGCCGGCCGGGCAGCCGGGCAGCCGGTTCATGGTGCCGACGAACTCGGCGACGAACGCGGTCGCCGGGTGCGCGTACAGCTCCATGGGCGGGGCGCACTGCTCCAGCCGCCCGCCACGCATCACCGCCACCCGATCGGCCATCGACAGCGCCTCCTCCTGGTCGTGGGTGACGAAGAGGGTGGTGATGCCGAGGTCCTGCTGGAGCCGGCGGATCTCCTCGCGCAGCGTCAGCCGTACCTTGGCGTCCAGTGCCGACAGCGGCTCGTCCAGGAGCAGCACCCGCGGCCGCAGCGCCAGCGCACGGGCCAGCGCGACGCGCTGCTGCTGACCGCCCGACAGTTGGTGCGGGTAGCGGTTGCCATGGTCAGGCAGGCCGACCAGCTCCAGCAGCTCCGCAGCGCGAGCCCGCCGCTCGGCCGCACCTGCCTTGCGGATCCGCAGCCCGAAGGCGACGTTGTCGCGGGCAGTGAGGTGCGGGAAGAGACTGTACGACTGGAAGACCATGCCGGCGTCGCGGCGGTGTGCCGGCACTCGGGTGACGTCACGGCCGTCCACCAGCACCTGGCCGGATTCGGGCTGCTCAAAGCCCGCGAGCATCCGCAGCGCGGTGGTTTTGCCGCAGCCGGACGGGCCTAGCAGGGCAAGCAGTTCACCAGGCCGCACCGAGAGACTCAGGCCGTCGAGAGCCAAGGTGGTACCGAAGGTCCGGCGCAGTTCGACGAACTCAAGGGCGGCGCCGGTCTCCCGAGCCTCTGTCGGGGTCCGGCCGGTCGAGCTGAGGCCGGGCGTATGCGGATCGATCATGCGGAGACGACCCCCTTCCGGGGAGTACGAGCGGTGCGGCGGCGCCCTCCGGCCGGCGCGAGCAGCAGCAGGAGCAGCCAGGTGAGCAGCAGGCTGAGCACCGACACGGCCACCGACAGCTGGGCGTCGGAGCCTGCGATCCCGGCGATCCACACCGCGAAGGGCTGGAAGCCGAGCAGTTGGGCAACGGTGAACTCGCCGAGCACCAGGGCGAAAGTGAGAAAGGACGAGGCCAGCAGCGGCGCCCGCAGATTGGGCAGCACCACCCGCAGCACCGCATGCGGCCATCCGGCGCCGCAGTTTCGGGCGGCCTCCACCAGGGTGCGTACGTCGATCGTGCTCAGCCCGGCATCCAGCGCCCGGTGCACGAACGGCAGCGCCATCACCGTGTACGCGAGCACCAGCACCACGGGGAAGGCCGGGTTCTGGATGGCAACGAAGGTCCCGAAGAACGGGGTGCGCGCCAGGTGGTCGGGCGCCCAGGCGAGGACGGTGCTGATTCCGGCCGTCAGCGCGACCGCGGGTACCACCAGCGGCAGTGAGCACACCACCTCGACCACGGGGCGCAGCCGGGGCACTCCCAGCCGTACTGCGAGCAGCGCGGGCACCACGAGGAGCAGCACCAGGGCGATGGTGGCGGCGGCCAGTTCGAGGGAGAGCAGCAGGCCGTCGCCGAAGCCGTCGGCGACGACGATGCGGGTGTACGCACCCAGGGTGAGGCCCTGGCCAGGGGCGTCCACGGTGAAGACCGCGGAGGCGGCCAGCGGCCCGAGGAAGTACAGCGCCGCGCCGGCGAGGACCAGGCCCCGCCAGACGCGCAGGCGGGTCAGTCGAGCCATCGGGCGCTCCGTCGCTGTAGGGGGCGGTACACCGCCATGACCAGACCGGCCACCAGGACCATGTCCAGGCTGAGCGCGAGCGCCGTGTTGGCCTGACCGACCAGGACGTTGCCGGAGAGGGCGTCGGCGATCTGCAGGGTGACCAGGGGCACCGAGCTGCCGACCATGGCTGCGGCGGTTGCGTACGCGGCGAATGCGGTGCCGAAGAGCAGCACCAGGCCGCCGAGCAGCGACGGGGCCAGCACGGGCAGTGCGACGTACCGCCAGTACTGCCAGGCGGTGGCGCCGTTGTTCTGCGCTGCCTCCCGCCACTGGACGCGCAGGCCGTCGAGCGCGGGCACGACGGTGAGCACCATGAGCGGGATCAGGAAGTACAGGTATGTGATCACCAGGCCCCAGAAGCTGTACAGGCTCCAGCCGTGTTCGGTCAGGTGCAGGTGCTGTGTGATCACGCCGGCGTTGCCCAGGGTGGCGACGAAAGCGAAGGCGAGCGGCACTCCGCCGAAGTTGGCCAGCACCCCGGAGGCGGTGAGCACCACCTCGCGCAGCGCCCGGAACCGGGCTGTGACCACGGCCTGCGCGAGCAGCAGCCCGAGCACCGTGCCTGCGCCTGCGCAGACGGCGGACAGTTTGACGCTGCCGCCCAGCGCGGTCAGGTACGCGCCCTGCAACGAGGCGCTGAGGTTGGCGGTGGTGTAGTGCGAGGCGCCCGTCGTCGGGTCCTGCGCGGTGAACGCGCCGTTCAGCATGGCCAGCGCCGGGACGCCGAAGCACAGCGCAGTGAAGGCAAGCAGCGGTACGACCGCGAGTGCGGCCGCCGAGCGACGGCGCGGTTGCGGGGCCGGGCGGGACAGCCGGGATTCGGTACGGGGCCCGGGCGGAGCCGGTTCCGGGCGCCGTGCCGCGGCGTTCGGCCCCCCGCCGACGGACACGACGGCGGGAGAAACGGTGGCGGAGGAGTCGGTCATGAGCTGGGTCAGCCGGCCACGGCCTTGGCCCAGCCCTGGGCCACGACCTGCTTGGCCTTGTCCAACTGGGTGTCGGCCGGGAAGGAGGGAGTGCCGTCGACCTGGGGCAGACGGGCGGCGGCTGCGCTGTCGAGCGTGCCGCTCCGAGTCATCGAGGGCATGAGCGCCGGGCGGGCGTAGCCCTTCAGGAAGAGATTCTGCCCCTCGGTGCTGTAGAGGTACTCCTCCCACAGCCGGGCGGCCGCCGGGTGCGGGGCGTCCTTGTTGATGGCCTGCGAGTAGTACTGCGCGTACTGGCCGTCGGTGGGGACGACCACCTTCCAGTCCACGCCCTTGCTGCGGAACTCATCGGCGTAGCCGGCGTTGAGGTAGTCCCAGTCGATGCTGATCGGGGTCTCGCCCTTCTCGACCGTGGCCGGTGTGGTCTCCACCGGGTTGTAGTTGCCGGCCTTCTTGAGCTTCGCGAAGAAGTCCAGGCCGGGCTGGATGTCGTCGAAGGAGCCCTTGTTCGCCAGGGCTGCGGCGAAGACCGCGCCGAAGGCGGAGCCCGACTTGGTCGGATTGCCGTTCATGGCGACCTGGCCCTTGTACTGCGGCTTCAGCAGGTCGGCGAAGGACTGGGGGCACTGCTTGACGCGCTTGGCGTCGCAACCGATCGAGACATAGCCGCCGTAGTCGTTGTACCAGCGGGCCTGGGCGTCGCGCTGCGTGGCCGGGATGGCGTCGAAGGCCGCAACCCGGTACGGGGCGAGCAGCCCCTGCTGAGCTGCGCTGAGCGCGAACGACTGGCCCAGGTCCACCACGTCCGGAGCGCGGTCCTGGCCCTTGCGCGAGGTGATGGCGTTGATCTCGTCCTGGCTGGCGCCGTCCGGGTTCTCGTCGTTGACCTTGATGCCGTACTTCTTCGTGAATCCGTCGATCACGGCACCATAGTTGGCCCAGTCGCGGGGCAGGGCGATCGCGTTGAGCACGCCCTCCTTCTTGGCCGCCGCGACCAGTGCGTCCATACCACCGAGGTCCTGCGCCGAAGCGACGGTGGCGGCGTGCGGGCCGCCCGTGCCGCCGGACGCGACGGAATCGGGAGCCGAGCCGCAGGCACTGAGCGCGAGCGTGGCTGCGGTCAGTACGCCGGCAAAGCCGGATATTCGCGCAGAAAACAGGTTCACAAGGTCTCCTGAGGGTGCATGAGCTGCCCGGACAACAGTGATCGGGTACTGCCCGGATCCAGATAACTTGTCCAAACAAGATGTCCCAAGTACGTCGGAGCGTGATGACCTCTCGGTGAACGGAGAGCTGCTGCTCGCTCTCGGTTTGAAGGCTGTTTCAGACGATGGGGGCCGCGTAGGGGATGCGGTCTCCGCTGTGTGCAGGATGAGCGTGCCCGGCGCGGCGGGATCACCTACCCTGTGTGTACACGCCGGTGCCGCGCAGAGCGGAGCCGGTATCGCGGATGAGAGGGCTGGGTGTGGCGGCACGGCACGAACAGATCGCCGGCGAGCTGAGGGTTGCGATCGACCGCGGCGACTACCCGGTGGGGGGCCGGCTCCCTACCGAGGGCGAACTCGCCGAGCGGTACCAGGTATCCCGCGGCACCGTCCGCCAGGCGCTCACGGCTCTGGTGGCCGAGGGACTGATCGGCTCACGACAGGGCACCCGGCGGGTGGTGCTCGGCGCCCGCCGCAGCCAGAGCTTCACCGAACTGCGCAGCTTCGCTCAGTGGGCGCGGGTAGCCGGACACAAGGCCACCGGCAGCGTCGTCGAGACCGCCCGGCGCTCGGCCTCCACCGAGGACGCGCTGCGCCTCCAACTTCCTGCAGGATCAGAGGTGTTGTACGTCCTGCGGATGCGTGGTCTGGACGGACAGCCGGCCCTGCTGGAACGCACCGTCTACGCCGGCTGGATCGCGGACGCGGTCGAGCGCATTGAGCCCGACTGCGAGTCTGTCACCCAGCGGCTGCTCGACGAGGTGGGCGTGGTCTTCGCGCACGGCGAGCACGTCATCGACACACTTGCGGCGGGCACCCGCGACGCGGAACTGCTCGGTGTACGCCGCGGCACGCCGCTGCTGCGGGTCCGCCGGGTCACCACCACCCACGCCGGCCGCCCCGTGGAGTGGTCCGACGACCGCTACCGGCCGGGAACGGTCAACTTCCGTATCCACAACTCCATCGGCGCCAACCCGCTCGTCCGCCAGCCTGGCGAATGACCGCAGCGTGGTCCTTCAGAGGTGCATAGCACTCGCCCGCCGACGTCCGGGGCGGCTGTTGGGCCCGCCCGCGGTTCTGTATGGTCACCCCTTGGACCGAACCCGGTGAACCGTGTCCGGACGTACCGCCAGCCGTATCCTGCGCAGCACCTGCAAGGGCAGGCGGTCGAGTGCCACCCGCGAGGGGACCGCTTCGAGCGCCCGAGCCCGCGACTCCACCAGCCTCTGCTCCCTTGCCGCCGTCGGTGGCGCTGCTGCGGCTGGAGGGCCGCGTGGCGTCGGTCGGTGAAGGCCAGCGGGATCCGTTCAGTCAGCTGCGCAAGCCGCCAATGAGCTGCAGCAGGTGCAGGTTCGGAGATTTCGCGGCGTCGGCGTAGCCGGCCAGTTCGATGACGGTGACGCCTGCGTCCTGGAGGAGCTCGGTGCCGTCGGCCCCGGGGACGAACGTGTTGGGATCGCGTCAGGCGGTGACGACACGGTGGATGCCTGCGTCGCGGATGAGCTGGGCGCAGGGCCGGGGCTGTGAGGCGCGTTTGGCGCAGGGTTCCAGGGAGCTGTGGATCGTCGGTTACGGCTACCGCCCCTGGCTTGCCGGCGTCTGGCTCCTTGTGCTGACCTTGATGGGCATGCTGTCCTTCGGCGCCCACTCGCCCACCCCGGTCAAACAAGGCGAAGGCGCCCCGTTCCAGCCCCTCGTCTACACGCTCGACCTCTTGATCCCCATCGGTGGTCTGGGGCAGCGCACGGCCTGGTACTGGCCGAACGACATCCAGTGGCTGGCCTACCTGTTGATCGCTTTGGGATGGGTGCTGACGACCGCCGTCATCGCGGGTGTCACCCGCACCCTGCAGAAGAAATAGCGGGCGACAGCTGAGTTCAGGCGTCGCCAGCAGATCAGTGCGCATCCGAGGGTGAGGAAGGCGTCGTGGATGTCGTCGCGTATCTCCCAGCGGATCCGCAGCCGGCGGAACCAGTGCAGGTGGGCGAACGCGCGCTCGACGACCCAGCGTTGGGTGCCAAGTCCGGAGCCGTGCTCGATTCCCCGGCGGGCGATCAGCGGCTTCACCCCGAGATCCCAGACCAGACGGCGGTACTTGTCGTGGTCGTAGCCGCGGTCGCCCAGAACCACCGTGGGGCGCCGACGGGGCCGACCGCGCTTGCCCCGCACCGGCGGGATCGCCGTCAGCAGTGGGATCAGCTGAGTGACGTCGTTGCGGTTGCCTCCGGTCAGGGTGGCGGCCAGAGGGATGCCGGTAGCGTCGGTGATCAGGTGATGTTTGCTGCCCGCCCTGCCCCGGTCGACGGGGCTTCGTCCGGTCTTGGCTCCCCCCTTTAGCGCCCGAATATGGGAGCCGTCGACGGCCGCCCGGGAGAAGTCCAGGGCGTTCTCCCTGCGGAGTTCGGCGAGGAGAACCTCGTGGAGCCGAGGCCACACACCGGCCTCGGTCCACTCGGCCAGGCGACGCCAACAGGTCATACCCGAACCGAAGCCGAGGTCCTGTGGCAGGTGCTCCCAGGCGATCCCGGTGTGTAGGACGAACAGAATGCCCTGGAACACAAGCCGGTCCGGATGCCGCTTGCGCCCGGGGTGCCGGGCCCGACGCCCGACCCTGGGTAGCAGCGGCTCGACCACCGCCCACAGCTCGTCGTCGACTTCCCACGGCTTCGGCCGAGCCACCCAGCACCCCCGGATCATCAGTCCGGGAGTGATCCAACCACCTTGGAGATGGGGGCGGAGAACGGCTTTGAACGGCACGGGTGTTAGCTTCTTTCCCGTGATGGAACACCAGGACGAAACCAGGGCTGCCTACGACGGGGTCGTCGAGCTGTATGCGTCGATGTTTGCTAATCGGTTGGAGACGCAGCCGTTCGCGCGAAACATGATTGGCACCTTCGCTGAGCTGGTGCGTGGGACGGGGAACCTGCGGGCAGCCGACGTCGGGTGCGGGCCTGGACATCTGACGGCCATGCTGCACGACCTGGGGCTGGACGCCTTTGGGCTCGACCTCTCCCCGGCCATGGTCGACCACGCCCGGCGTGCCCATCCGGCGCTGCGGTTCGACGAGGCGCGAATGGAGGCCCTGCCGGTCGAGGATGGTGCGCTCGGCGGCGTGCTGGCCCACTACTCGATGATCCATACCCCGCCTGGGGAATTGCCCGCGCTGCTCGCCGAGCAGGTGCGTGTCCTGGCACCAGGGGGCCTGCTCCTGGTCTCGTTCTTCGGGACCGAGGGACCGGAGCCGGTCCGCTTCGATCACAAGGTGACGCCCGCCTACTGCTGGCCGGTAGACCGGTTCGCCGAGTTGCTTGCCGGGGCCGGGCTCGGCACGATCGCTCGGCTGCTCCACGACCCGGCCTCCGAGCGGGGCTTCCTCGACGCCCACTTGCTGGCCCGCCTCCTCAAGTAGGGCTTGGTCAGGTTCGCATTGGGGTGGGTATGTCGCGGTGGCAGGTGGGGCAGGTGCCGGCCCAGAGGGCGAGGAGTGTCTGCAGCTCGCGGACTACTTGGTAGAGGCTCAGTCCTGCGCCGCGTCTTTTGGGTCTCGTGCCAGTCGTTGGAGGGTGCAGAAGGCATGGGCGGCGGAGACGAGGGTGACGTGGTGGTGCCAGCCGCCCCAGGTGCGGCCTTCGAAGTGGGCGAGTGCCAGGGCCTGTTTCATCTCCTGGTAGTCGTGCTCGATGCGCCGGCGGAGCTTGGTCAGCCGCACCAGCGAGGCCAGGGGTATGCCGGAGGGCAGGCTGGACAGCCGGAACTGCACCGGTTCCGGCTCGGTGGCGGGCCATTCGCCAGCAGTCGGCGTTCAGGCAGTTCCACACCCTGCGTGGCCTGGCGGATCTCGCGTCCGGCGGGACGAATGCGCAGGGCGACGAAGCGCGAGTACATGCGCTTGAGGCCGGTTCGGCCTGTGCCTGGCCGGGAGCCCTCGCGCCAGGAGACGGGCCGGGCCGCCTGCCGGCCGGCCTCCATGACCAGTTCCTTCACCGTCTGGGGCTTGTCCGGGTATGTCGCCACCGGTGGGCGGCCGATGCCTTGATACTCGGGAGTGATCGGCCGTGCATGGGCGCGATGGGCGGTGTGACGGCAGGAGATCCCGACTGCGTAGGCCGGTTTCCGTTCCTCCAACCGCAGGCGGAAGGCGGCGGCATCTCCATATCCGGCGTCCGCGACGACCAGCGGGACGTCCACGCCCCAGGTGCGGGCCTCGTCGATCATGTCCAGTGCCAGCTGCCACTTTTCCACATGCCCCACCCGGGCAGGGATCCCGCAACGGCCGCGGCGGGCGACCCTGCCCGCATCCGCATCCGGCGAGGCGGGATCCCAGGAGGCGGGCAGGAACAGCCGCCAGTTGACCGCGGCCGAGGCGTGATCGTGCCCAGGTGCAGCGACACCCCCACCTGCCAGTTGGTGACCTTGCCCGCAGTGCCGGTGTACTGCCTCGACACACACGCCGAGGCATCCCCGTCCTTCAGGAAGCCGGTGTCATCGATCTGGACGCTGCTGGAGGAGGACCAGGAGCGGCTGCGGAACAAGTCGGGGGCGAACCGATTGGGTTCGCGCTGTTGCTGAAGTTCTTCGAGGTGGAGGCCCGGTTCCCGGAGGACTCCGGGGGAGATCCCGACGCCGGCGGTGTCGTACGTCGCCCAGCAGTTGAGGTGGCCGCGGAGGAGTGGGCCGCGTACGACTGGTCGGGGCGGGCGATCAAGCGGCATCGGATCGAGATCCGGGGCGCGTTCGGCTTCCGTGAGTGCTAGGGGCAGTTGGGCACCACGGCGGCCTGTCGGCTGACCGGACGCTCACGCGCCACCCACTACCGCCACCTCAACCCGCCACCGAGGCCCGCGCCGTGCCCGAGACCCACGCCCGCCTCGGCCCTGACACCGGCCGAGCGGGCCCAGGTCCTGGCGCTGCTGAACCGGCCGGAGTGCGCCGACCTGCCACCCGCCCAGGTCTGGGCATGTGAGCTGGACGCAGGATACTACTGGTGTTCGGAGCGGACGATGTACCGGATCCTGTCCGCCGCCGGGCAGAACGGCGAACGCCGCGGACAGGCCACCCACCCGCCCAGGACGATTCCCGAACTGGTCGCGAACGGGCCGTCGGAGGTGTTCACCTGGGACATCACCCGGCCGCCCGGTCCTGTCAAGGGCATCTGGTTCCACGCCTACGTGATCATCGACATCTTCAGCCGCTACATCGTC
This sequence comes from Streptomyces sp. NPDC056231, assembly GCF_048270745.1. Lineage (NCBI taxonomy): Bacteria > Bacillati > Actinomycetota > Actinomycetes > Kitasatosporales > Streptomycetaceae > Streptomyces > Streptomyces sp. NPDC056231. The sequence goes on from NZ_JBLVKW010000046.1 coordinate 10,355, forward strand.
GGTCACACGGTCGAACTCGCCGAAACGGCTGAGCGGGCCTAGGAGTTGATCCGCGAGACCATCGAACGCAACGGCATCGTGCCCCACACCGTCCAATGGGACCGCGGCACCTCCATGACCAGCAAGAAGGTCTCCCAGCCGCTGATCGACCTTGGTGTCACCAGGAGCCATTCCCGCCCCAGGGTGAGCAACGACAACCCTTTCAGCGAAAGCCAGTTCCGCACCACCAAGTACGCCGCCGACTGCCCCGACCGCTTCGATTCACTGGCACACGCCAGGGAATGGATGGACGCGCTCGTCGGCTACTACTACAACCACGAGCACAGGCACTCCGGGATCGGCCTGCACGCCCCCGCCTCGGTCCACTTCGGCACCGCACACGAGGTGCGGAACCAGCGGGCCGTCGCCCTCGCCGAAGCATACGAACGTCATCCCGAACGCTTCGCCCGACGGCCGAAACCGCCCGCGATACCCGGCCAGGTCTGGATCAACGATCCTGTCAAACGCATGCAACCAGCACCACAAAACTCATAGCCACATAAACGTCTCATTTGACTTGAAAGCTACCGGTACGCCGAACCGCCCAAGCGGTGAGACCTTCCAGACCTTGGAGCCCGTGGACGAGAAGACGCCGGCCGACCAGGCCGTCCGCCCCTCCGCCCCCGCGGCCACCGCCGAGGCGGGCACCGTCTCTTGGGGTCTGGACGCCATTCACGCCCCCAAGGCCTGGGCCATGGGCGCCACCGGTGCGGGCATCACCGTGTCCAACCTCGACTCGGGCGTCCAGTTCGACCATCCGGCGCTGGTGGACTCCTACCGCGGCAACAACGGCGACGGCACGTTCGACCACGACTACAACTGGATGGCCACCCGGGGCACCTGCACGGGTGCGCCGTGCGACGACAACGGGCACGGCACGCACACCATGGGCACCATGGTCGGCGACGACGGCACCAACCACGTCGGCGTCGCACCGGACGCGCAGTGGATAGCGACGAACGGGTGCTGCGCGTCGAACGGCCCCGAATCGCTGCTCGAGTTCGGCTGGTGGCTGCTCGCCCCGACCGACGTCCATGGGACAAGCCGGACGTCTCAAAGCGCCCGCACGTCATCAACAACTCGTGGGGCCAGAATGCGGAGCACAACTTCAACGACTTCTTCCAGGCCATCGACGAGGCCTGGAGCGCCGCGGGCATCTTCTGCGTCTGGTCATCGGGCAACACCTCGCCGTACGCGGCCTGCGACACCGTCTCCTCGCCCGGCTCGGCCGCGAGTGCCTACTCTGTTGGCGCTTACGAGTCGAACGGCACGCTCGCGTCGTTCTCCCGCAAGGGCGAGGGTGAAGGCGGCCGGATCAAACCAGAAATCTCCGCCCCCGGCGTGACCGTCCGGTCCTCCTACCCGAACAACAGCTACACCGAGATGTCCGGCACATCGATGGCGGCTCCCCACGTCGCCGGCGCCGTGGCGGCGCTGTGGAGCTATGACCCGACCCTCATCGGGCAGGTCGAGGAGACCCGCCGCCTGCTTGCCGAGTCGGCCGTCGACGTCGACGACATCGAGTGCGGCGGCACCGCTGCCTTCAACAACAAGTACGGCGAGGGCCGGCTCGACCTCGTCCGCCTGCTCGAACTCGCGCCGCGCCAGGGCGGCACCCTGACCGGTGTCGTCACCGCCAAGGGCGCCCCGGTCCCCGCCGCCGAGGTGACGATCAGCGGCCCGTTCAGCCGGTCCATCGGGACCGACAAGGACGGCCGGTTCACGATGAACCTCCCGGTCGGCGACTATCAGATCAGCACCAAGGTCTTCGGCTACCTGACCGCGACCAACAGCGCCAGGATCGCCCTCGGCCAGAACACCTCGCTCGAGGTTCCCCTCACCGCCGCGGCGCGCCACGACATCAGCGGCAGGGTCGTCGACGACAAGAAGCAGCCCGTTCCGAACGCCGATGTCTCCGTCAAGGACACGCCGCTGGCCGCGGTACGCACGGATGCCAACGGCGCGTTCACGATCGCCGCTGTCCCCGAGGGCGGGTACGCACTGAACATCAAACCCAACGCCTGCTTCTCGCCCACGACCGTCCCGCTGACCGTCGGCGCGCAGAACGAGTCGCCCGAATTCCCGGTCGCGCTCGTCATCGACGAGGGCGGCTACACCTGCTCCGTCTCCGAAGGCGAGTACCTGCGCGGCACCGACCCGGTCGCGTTCCCGAGCGGCGTCTGGGCCACGGTGAAGCTGCCGTTCCCGGTCGCGCTCTACAACGGGAGCCACGACACCCTGAATATCAGCCTGCGCGGCGTGGTCTCCCCGGACGCCTCCACCGGTCCCGGCACCGGCGGTGCCGGCGCCTTCCCGTTCTATGTTCAGACCCCCGTCCAGACCACGGGCGGTGGCGTCTACACGGCGGCGACCAAGGTCAACGGCGAGGACGCCTTCGTCGTCGAGTTCCGCGATGTCCAGGTCTGGGCCTACCCGATCCGATCGGAATACACAAAGCCGGTCAGCTTCTCGGCCACCTTCACCCGCTCCGGCACCGTGATCTTCGGGTACGGGCACGGCATCGGCACCGACGACCCGGTGACCGCCGGCGCCCGCGCCATCACCGGCATACAGGGCTGGGCCGGCGTCGACGGCATCCGGTTCTCCGACAACGCCCCGGTGCTGCACGACGGGATGATCGTCACCTACGACCTGCCTGACTTCGGGTACCTCGACGCGACCGTCGTCGACCAGAACGACGGGCTGCCGGTGGCCGGGGCCAAGGTCTCTTTCACGAACAAGAATGGGCTCGTCGAGACCGTCACGACCAACGGGACGGGCCTCGTGCATCGCCAGCTTCCGGTTGGCGACTACACGATGACGGTCGACGCGCCGAACTACACGACCGCGGCAGACCCCTTCTCCCTCGACAAGCTCTACGCGAAGGCCAAGATCGACGCACGTCTGACCACGGGTGTCGCCGGCCTGAAGGCCGACGGCCTCGACGCGGTGCTGGGCACCGATCAGAAGGGCGTCGGCACGCTGACGCTGACCAACACCGGCTCGGCATCGCTGAAGTACGACCTGGGCGAGGCGGGGCGCCACCCGGAGCTCGACGCGACCGGAGCCACCGAGCGCACCGGGACGGGAGCCGACAGCACCATCGACCTCACCGCTTGGAACAAGACGTCGACAGGCACGAAGCCGTCGGCGTTCGACGGCACGAGCACCAAGGTCGATGCCGCTGCAGCGCGAGCCGCCGACAAGATCGGCACGACCTCCGGCGGCGACGTCATCACCCGGATCGCCATCCCCGGCAAGATCGAGGAGAAGGAGCCCACCGGCGTCGGATACGACGGCGACGTCTGGGTCCACGACTACGACGCGAGGACCAACACCGCCTACACGGTGACCGGCAAGCCGACCGGCAAGGTCTTCGACGCTGCGTGGAACCCCGCCTACCGCGCGTTCGACCTGGAGCTCGACACTCGGACCGGCGACATGTGCCAGATCGAGGACAGCCCGCGCTCGGTGATCCACTGCTTCGACCGGGAGACCGGTAAGGAGACGAGGATCATCAAGGGCACGTGGTCCACGGTGCAGTTGACCGGGCTCGCCTACAACCCGACGCTCGACGTCTTCTACGTGGGCGGCCGCGCGAACGGTTCTATCGGGACCGTCGCCGGCACCTCGTGGGACAACCCGGGTGAGTTCCTCTCCTACTGCGCTGCGCCCAAGCCAGAGGTGATGGGGCTGGCCTACAACCCCGCGTCGGACACGCTCTGGTACAGCGACCTCGCCAGCAGCGGACCGACCCGGCTGATTCAGGTCAACCCCAGCACCTGTCAGCTCGTCAACGCCTGGTGGTTCCCAGGCATGAAGGCGCGACAGGGCGGTGGCCTGGCCACCGACGTGACCGGCGCGCTCTGGGCCGTGGACCAGATCGCCGACGACGTCCTGCTCGTCGACGTCGAGGACGACCTGCTCACCGACCTGCCGTGGCTGTCGCTCTCCTCGACCGGCGGCACCCTGGCCCCGGGTGAGTCGACGACCGTCAAGGTCTCGGTCTCCTCGAAGGACGCCAAGCCAGGAGTCCTCGGCGCGAACATCGTGGTGAGGTCCGACTCCGGACGCCAGTCCAAGACCTACGTCCCAGTGACGCTCACGACCACGAAGCACCAGGTCGGCGTCAACGCCGGCGGCCCTTCGTTCACCGACGGCTCCGGCTACACCTGGTCCGGCGACCAGGCCTCCGGCGACGCGGCGTGGGGCTACGAGGGGAAGGCGAAGGTCACCTCCACGCAGGCCGGGATCGAAGGCACGACGGACGGCAAGCTGTTCCAGTCGCAGCGCACCACGCCGGCCAAGGACCTGACCTACACCTTCCCCGACGCACCCAAGGGCACCTACGCGATCGATCTCGGGTTCGCCGAGATCGAGAAGGTGGCCAAGGGGAAGCGGGTGTTCGACGTCCTCGTGGACGGCTCCCTGACGGAGTACGCGTACGACGCGGCCGCGGCCGTGGGGCCGAACGCCGCCGACTGGCGCACCGCCGTCGTGAAGCACGAGGGCGGCCCGCTGACCGTGGAACTGCGGGGTTCGAAGGGCCTACGCGCCCCGAGCATCGCCGCGCTGCGCGTGACGCTCGACCCGCGCGCAGACCAGGTTGAGCAGGAGCCCATGCCCGAGCAGCCGAAGCCGGGCGAGGTGCCGGTGGCTCCCGCCGGTCGCTCGTACTCGTCGAAGGTGACCAGCGGGCTCTACCGCGGAGCGTGCGGTCGCGGTGCCGTAGAGGCGGGTGTCGGTGGTGGTCTCGGTGTCGGGGATGCCCCAGGTGTCGGGTTGGCCGAAGGCGAACTCGCCGCCGTGGCGGGGCGGGCGGCCCCTGGTTCCGGGAAGTCGGGGCGGGGCCGCCCGGCGCAGGACACGGTCCGAGCGCATCCGTGCCAGCACCTGGACGGGCAGGTCCCGGGGCAGGAAGGCCAGACGCGGGGCGTCGTAGCCGGCGTCGGCGACGACGAGCGCGTCCGGGTCGCCGGCCTGCCACTGCCCGGCGGCGACCAGGCGCTCGACCAGGTCCCGCAGCTGTCGGGCGGTGACCGCGGCCGCGTCCTCGCCCGGCGCCAGACGCCGCACATCCAGCGGGACAGTCCACGAAATGCGGCCCGGCTCCAGCGCGCAGACCACCGAGTAGGGCCAGCCGGGAACGGGAATGTGCTGATCCTTGCACCGTCCGTAGGTGTGGCACAGGATCCGCTGCGGCGAGGTGTGGGCGTCCGGCCGCAGCCAGCAGGTGATAGCGACGCCCAGGACCAGCCGGCCGTCGGCCGACCGCGGCATCGGCACCGAGGCTAGTGCCGCATCAGGCAACGTTCGCCCTGTTCACGACCTCGCGGAGGCGTTCGTCGGCGGCGTGCTTGTTTCGCCAGATGATGTAGCGACGGATCACGCTGCCCTGCTCAAGTTGTCGAGCACGATCGCGATGCGGATCTCGGGCGGGTAGAGGCTGCGCAGGTAACGGCAGAACTCCAGGAACCTGGTCCGCTTCTTCTTCGGCTTGATGTGGCCATAGAGCTTGCCCTTGGCCAGGTCGTAGGCGGCGAACAGGTGCCGGACCCCGTGCGGGCGGGTGTAGGTCGCCCGCCGGCGGGGCCCCGGTTCCCGGGCGGGGTCCTTGTGGCGGCCGCCGCGTTCGGTCCGTTGCCGTCCGGGGCTGGAGGTTGAGCGAGCCGAACTCGTCCAGGCATAAGACGACTTCGGGCTCGCCTTCCTCGGGTATGACCTCACCGCCGGCGATCGCGTAGAGGTGTTCGACCTGGGACTTCTTGGCCGCGTAGTCGGGGTCGTGTGAGGTCTTCCAGGTCTTTATGCATGGAAATGAGACGCCTTCCTCGCGGAGCAGGGCCCGAAGGCCATCGTGGCTGATGTCGTCGACCGCCCCCACGGCTACCAGGAAGTCGGCCAGCCTGGCTGGGCTCCAGGTCGAGAACGGCAGGCCGTGCTCGACCGGCTTGGACTTGGCGATCTCCTTGATCTCCCGGCCGGTCCGGGCGAACAGAGTCTGGTCCGTGGGAGATTCAATGGAGGCGAGACGGGTCCGGCGGACACGGTGGGAATGACATTCCGCTCGGCCCGGACCAGGTCGCGGTGAGCATCCGCCAACGCCGCGCGGGTGCGTCGAGGAGACCGCCGTCGCGCCCGCCGGCCGGGAGAGGGTGACGCTCGCCGCGGGCGTGGAGGCGCTGCCAGTGATCGCCCAGGGCTGGTATATATATTTCTTAGCTCGATATATCCTCGACGCATGACCAGACGGAATCCGCCCTTGACGGAACCGCAGTACTTCATCCTTGCTGCGCTCATGGATGGTCCGTTGCACGGTTACGGCATCATCAAGGCTGCCGAGCAGGCCACCGACGGGCGGCTCCGGATCGCTGTCGGCACTCTCTACGGCGCCCTGGAGCGGATGGAGCGGGCCGGCCTGGTGGCCGCCGGCCATGAGGAGATCGTGGACGGGCGGGCGCGGCGCTACTACCGGCTCACCGAGGACGGCACCGAGGCGCTCGGCCGGGAGGCGCTGCGGATGCAGCAGGCGGCGGCCGTCGTCATCGGACGCTCGCGGGATGCCGGAGCGGCCCCGGCATGAACCGTCTGCTGCTCGCGGCCTACCCCGAGCCCTACCGTTCCCGGCAGGGAGAGGAGTTGCTGACCTGCCTGGCCGAGGCGTATCCCGGCCGCTCCTGGCCCCCGCCGCGGGAAGTTGCCGCCTTGGTGCGCGCCGGGGTCCAGGCCCGCGCCCGTGCCACCGTTGACGACGCCACTCGGCCGTGGTGGCTGGACGGCATCCATCTGACCGCCCTGGCCCTCGCCGCGCTGGCGCTGGTGCCCTACCTGCAGGACGTGTGGCACTGGGCACTGCACATCGACCCCGGACAGCACGCCATCGCCTTCCACTTCTCCGGCTGGTACCCGTGGGCCGAAGGTCCCACGCGGACACGGCTGCTGCCCTACGGGCTGCTCCCGCTGGGCTGCCTGATCGCTCTGCTGCGTGGCAGACCGTGGATCGCGCTGCCGGCCGCGGCAGCCATGATCTGGGCCGGCGCCACGTCCCACGGCCGCACCCTCTTCGGCGACGAGGGCAAGGCGGGCCTGGGCTACTACGGTCTTGGCGCCCCGATAACGGCCCGTGACCTGGCGCTCTCGGGGGCACTGTGCGCCGCGTGCACTGTGCTGGCGCTCGGCCGTCCCAGCCGTCTGCGACGCCGCTCGTTCCGCTGGCTGGCCCCCGTCGTGCTCGCCATGTTCGTGGCCGGGGGCCTGCACATCATCTCCGTCAGTCCAGCCTTCCAACGCGGCCTGTTCGCCCTCGAAGTCGCCGCGCTGATCGCCGCGTGGGCGGCGACGGCCGCCACCGGCGACCACCGGTGGCTGATCCCCGTCGCAGCGGTCGCGATCGTCCGCACGCAGGCGATCGTCGTCCAGCCGGACGCGTTCATGCAGTCCCTTCCGGACCTGGTCGTCCTCATCCTGCTGATCGCACCCCTCCCCGCCCTGGCGTTCACCGCCCAGCGCCGACAGGGGCAGGCACTCGCCGAATAGGAGCGGACCCCCGGTGGGCCGGCCGAGCCTGGCGGCCTAAGTCGTGCCGCAAGACGTGCGTGACCGAACTCCCTCAACGGAAAAAAAACAGAACGATGACTCAGCACGATTCCCCGTCCCTACCCGCACCGTCCGGGGCCTCAAGGCAGGCCCCCGAGGCCCCCGACGACCCCAGCCCGTCACGTACGACACGGCCGTGGATGCGGGCTCTGCTGTACACCCTGGGGTTCCTGACGGTCTACCTACTCGCCATCTGCACCCCGTGGGGGCAACGAGCTGAGAACGCCCTGTTTGATCTCGGTAAACAGGGCAGCGAAGAAGCATGGATCTACCCCCTGTCAGGAGCGGCCTACGGCTCGACGCCCCTGCCGCCGATGGAATTGAGCGCCAAGCCCACCCTGATGGCGGGCCTGGCCGTCATCGTGGTCCTCACCCTGGTGCGGCGGTGCTGGCGACAGGGGTGCGCGGCGCTCGGGGTCGTCATTCTCACGACCGGAGGCAAGGAGGTGCTCAAATCGACCATCCTGCCCCGCCCCGATCTGGTGGGCGCGCCCGAGAATCTCCTTGATCAAGGTTTCCCCAGCGGGCACACGGCCATCCCCGCCGCACTGACCCTCGCCGCCGTCCTCGTGGTTTCCCCCCGCATCCGCCCCTACGTCGCCGCGGCCGGTGTGCTGTGGCTCGCCTGCATCGCCGCCGCCAGCGCGACCATGGGCGGCCATCGGCCCAGCGAAGTGCTGGGAGCCACACTATTGGCCTGTGCCTGTTACGGTCTCGCAGCCTGGCTGCTGCCGCCAGCCGCCGCGCCAGGCGCCACGCGGAGCCCCCGAGCGCTGCCCGTCATCACCCTGACGCTGGCAATGGCCCTCGCCCTTGTTTCCGGCGCACGGAACGACACCCTCACAAGGTCACTGGTCTCCGCGGCGACGGCCTTCATATGTGCGGCCCTGGTCTGGTACGCCGCAGTCGGGCGGCCCGCACACACCGCACGCCGCACACGCCCCGCACTGGGCTGACCACCCGGCCGGCTCCGGGCGGGAACCGGCGCATCCTGGCAAAGCAGCGGTCCGACGCCACCGCCCAGTCGTAGAAGCCGTCGACGCCCGAGCGGGGATGCGCTCCCGCCCGGCGTGTCCTCCCGTAGTCCGGTCAACAAGCCGGTGTCGCCCGGCGCGGCAACCGGACGAAACATCACCACAGGGCGAACGTTGCCTGATGCGGCACTAGCGCCTGGCGCAGGCGGTCGGTGTCGATACGGCCGCGGGCCAGGGCGGCGTAGAGACTGCCGTGTTCGCGGCGGTGCTCGCCCACCAGCGAGAGCTCCACCAGCGACCGGACCGGCCCGTCCGCGCACAGCACCGCATCGGCCAGGTCGAACAACGCGCCCCCGTGTCGGGTCAGGCACGAGTAGAACTCGCCCCGGAATCATGACAGTTGAGCGAACGCATCCTGCCCGGCACCTTCGTGCAGCAGACTCATCCTCACGGCCTTCGTCCTGGTCGCGTGCATACCTTGGTCGGAGCACAGGATCAGGCGATGGCCGCCTCCGCGTACGGCGGTTACCGACCGAGAGGCCTCACATGTCGACCAGTGTCACATACACCGCCGTACTCGATGCGCGACGGTCTACCGCCGAGCATCTCGCCCGGCTGCTGCGAGACCGGCGGGCCGAGTTCGGTACCCGCAGCGGGCGACGGGCGCTGGGCTGCTTCCGCCAGGCCGTGCTCGTCCTGCGCTGGTTCATCGACGGCACCCGTCTGGCCCAACTCGCCCGGGACGGGCCTTAAAGGGGCCGAGTTTTGAGGAAACAGCGAAAATCCAGAATTCACTGCACAGCAAAGACGGCACTTTTCCGGCTCGGGCATCGAGCGGATAGCCGGACGACCTCTCCTTAATGAATCGAGAAGAGGCGAAAGGACGGACAGGCATTGCCCCGTTGGGCGCCCGCTGTGCCTCCTCTTACCCAGTCCCCTTGAGACCCCTGTCTCCAGGGGGGCACATCGGTCTCTCCCCAGGGCCCTGCCGGCCGGTCGGTGAGTGCTGTCTCGGCACGCCCCGAAAGATCAAGATGGCAACACGCTCGAACTTGACACGGAACAAGCCTGGACACACCTCTTCGACACCGTCCACGACCCACCCGCACCGGCCTGATCACCCCGCTCGCCAGGGCCCGACCGGAACCGAACCCGTGGAAAAGCTGGGCAGACAAGCAGAAACAACCTGCCCATCCACGACCACCGATCGAAACCAGCTCACAAGACGATCAAGAGATCATCTTCAGAGAACATCGATGGATCGAGGCTAAGGGAAGCGACGGCCACATCGCGTCGTCGCCGCCCGCGACCAAGAGCAGATCGGCTCTGGCCGCTTCCACAGGGATCTCCGTCGGCGGAAGCGAGTGAGCGAAGGTCCGCTCGCTCAGTTCGTACCATCCGCGGATGGCGACAGGACCTCTGTCCGGCTCCGTGGGAGTCCAGGAATCGTCCATCGGGACAAAAAGGCAGGGGTCTCTCCCGCCAGGTCCAAGACGAGCGATACGGATGGTGCGCTCCGTCGCGGCCACGATTCTACGGCTGCAGCGACCCGGCGCTAGCCGAGTTCATCGGGCTGCGCACCAATGCCGCCCCGGGCGGCCATGCAACGCCCTCTTCGGCGGTTCGACTCCGCCCCCCGCGGAGTGTGGGACGCACCGGACGCACAACCGTCCTGGACCGGCTCCCGGACAGCGAAATCGACTTCCTCGTCAAGAACGGCCTGCGGGAAGTCGCCCTCGGCATCGAGCCTCCTGCTCCGGCGCAAGCTTCCACCACCCCGTCCGACCACCCCAACGGCTTGATTCCCCTGGCCCCCAGCTCCGTGCACGACGGGGCCTTCATGAGATTCTTGATCACGCCCGCCGCCCGTACTCCATCCGGCTGATGGCCGCCACGCTGCCCCCGTCGGTGAGAATGAGGCGGTGGGGGAGACCGTGCAGGAGCTCTTCACTGACCTGTTGACTCTGTTCGGCCTCTACTCCAGCTGTAAACCATCTCCGACCAACGTTCGTTGGGCCACCGGACGACCTGCCAGCGCTCCGCTGCCGCAGGCCGTCCACAGCCCAGCGCCAGAAAGCAGACCGAGCCCGTGTTCCAGGAAACCCCGATCTACAACCGCCTCGTCACCGAACAAGGCGACGTCCTTGCCCTAGTACGCGCCGAGGCCCAGCAAATACAACGAGACCTGGAACAAATCATGCCGCCCCGGTGGCAGCCCGCCCCCGCCTGGCTGGACCAGGGCGGCGCTCCCGGACGGCAAGGCGGCTGAGTCCGCAGGCGCGGAGCCGCTCGGTCGGTTCTTCCTTGACGCCCCGGGGTCGTCAAAGGCGCCTGGACTTCGGCGCTGGCGGAGGGGGTGCGTCCGCGGGCTCATGACCGCGCCCGATACGGCGCCGACATCGCCCACGCCAAGAGATCTGCTCGAGCGCGAACATGGCCGCGCGTAGCTCGGCCACGTCGCTGCGCGCGGTGCCGCTGATGGTGCCCGGATACTGGTGAACGCCCATGCCCCAGTGGCCGTGACTGGTCAGATGTCCCATCACCAGGTGCGTGTCCGAGACCGCGGCGTCCGTGGCCTATGTGATCCGCCGCTCAGGCTCGGCGGTGACCGCCCGGTCATGCACGGTCGGCCACCGCTTCGCTTGCGTGCGCCGGCGCGAGGTCCCTGAGCACAGGACTGCCTCGGTGCCTGTGCCGAACCACTTTTCACCGGTCACAGGGTTGTGAAGGATGACGGATCCGGGATGCTGACCAGACTTCTGTGGATCACCGGGATGTGCTCCGCCACCACGTGAGGATGAGCCCTCGTCCGACGGACGGGAGCGCACACGCGGGCCTCAGGCGACCTGCCGCCGATGGGCGATGGTGGTGGCGGCGATGTTCATCGTGGCCTTCGCCCGGCCCGACGCCCTTCGAAGCGCTGTTCCAGCCCTGCGATGATGACCTCCGACCCGGTGCCGTAGGAGTCGAGGTGGTGCAGCGGGGCGAGCTGATCGTGCCGATGCGGAGCGGCCCGCTCGGCCGAGGCGACGGTCGGCCGGTTCCGGACGGCTATGACGAGGAATCCGGACGCGTAGGCGTCGATCACGCTCAGCGCGGTCAGGGCGTCCTCTTTGGTCAGCCCCGCCGTGACGAGCAGGTCGACCAGCCGCTCCATGTGCGGGGCGACCGGCCACTGGTCGGCGTCGGCCAGGGCCAGCAGCTCGAACGAGCGGGGGAACGAGGCGGCCAGGTCCGCGTAGGCACTCAGCATCCCGCGCGTCGCGTCCTGCCAGGATTCCCCTTCGTGTGGACGCAGGTCCATGCGGTCGATGAGCTGCCCGACCACGACGCCGCGCAGGTCGTCGGCATCGCTCACGTGGGAGTAGAGGCTCATCACCCCACAGGAGAGCTCACCCGCGACTCGGCGCATGGTCAGGGAGTCCAGTCCGTCGCGCTCGATCACGTGCAGCGCCGCGACGCCGATGCTCTGCCGGGACAGCGATCCGCGCGGTCGCCGCTGGGTCTCTTGACGTGTGGTCACCCGCCCAGGATACTCCGTACACCATACCGTACTTAGTACGTTCCCAGTGTCTCTCAGGAGCCGCTCATGGCTGTGCCGATCACTGATGACCGCCCCGTTCCCGACGCTCCTGTCGGGCGGCTCGCCGGCGGGAAGCTCCGCACCTTCGACATCGTGTTCTTCGTCGTCGGCGCCGCCGCGCCGCTGACCGTGGTCGCCGGCAGCGCACCCCTGGCGTTCCGGCTGGGCGGCATCGGCGCGCCCGCGGCCTACCTGTTCGCCGGCGTCGTCTACATCGTGTTGGCGGTCGGATTCACCGCCATGTCCGAGCACATGACGAACGCCGGAGCGTTCTACGCCTACATCTCCCGCGGCCTGGCCAAGCCCGCCGGCGTCGGGGGAGCACTGGTCGCGCTGCTGTCGTACGGCGCGATCTGTACCGGGTTCTACGGGGCGTTCGGCTACTTCGCGACGAACACCCTGGCCGACCTCACCGGTGTGACGGTTCCCTGGCCGCTGTGGTCGCTGCTCGCGGTGGCCGTCGTCGGGTGCCTCGGCTACCGCCAGATCGACGTGGGCGCCCGAGTGCTCGGGGTGTTCATGGCTGCCGAGGTCCTGATCCTGATCGTCGTGACGGTGGCCGTGCTGGTGACCGGAGGCCCGGAGGGCATGTCAGCCCGCTCCTTCCAGCCCGGCCAGGCGTTCGGCGCAGGCGCCGGCGGGATGTTCGTGCTCGTCCTCGGCGCGTTCATCGGCTTCGAGGGCACCGCGATCTACTCGGAGGAGGCGCGGGAGCCGAAACGGACGATCCCTCGCGCGACCTACCTGGCCGTTGCCTTCCTAGCCGTGTTCTATACGTTTGCCACCTGGGCCGCGACCGTCGGTTTCGGAGCCGACGGCATTGTGAATCTGGCTCAGTCCGACGACTTCGCGAACATGTACTTCGACCTCGCCGACAAGTTCGTCGGACCTGCGGCGAAGTCCGTGATGGAAGTGCTCATTGTCACGAGCATCTTCGCGGCCCTCATCGCGTTCCACAACGCCAGCACCCGCTACCTGTTCGCCCTGGGCCGGGAGCGGCTCCTGCCCCGCAGGCTCGCCCGCACCCACACGAAGCACAGCTCGCCGCACGTGGCCAGCGTCGTCATGACTGCGGTCTCGGTGGTCGTCGTGGTGTTCGCAGCGCTCGTCCACGCCGACCCCTACATGCAGCTGCTGCTGTGGACGAACGGCGTCGGGATCATCGGGATCGTCGCCCTCCAGGTGCTGTGCGCGCTCGCGGTCATCCGGTTCTTCTGGAGGGACGATCGCGGACACCACTTCGCACGGGTCAAGGCCGCTCCGGCGCTCGCCGCCGTCGGCCTCACCGCCGGCCTGTACCTGATGCTCACCAATTTCGAGCTGCTCACCGGCCGCACCGGCTGGATCAACGGCGCGCTGCTCGGCCCGGTGGTGCTGATCGGCCTCGGCGGGGCCGGTTACGCGCTCCGCCTTCGGGCCCGTCGGCCGGACCTCTACGCCGTGCTGGCCAGCACGGATGCGACACAGAACACGAAGGAAACTTCATGACAGATCTGCACTACCTCAGCGCGCACGAGCTGCTGGCGGCCTATCGGACCAGGGCGCTGTCGCCCGTCGAGGTCCTCGACGCGGTCGAGGCCCGGGCGGACACCGTCGAGCCGGCCGTCAACGCTCTGAGCGACCGGCTCCAGGAGCGGGCCCGCGTCGCCGCGGTCGAGGCCGAGGCCCGCTACGCCGGCCGGGGCGGCGGCGAGCCTCGCCCGCTGGAGGGGATCCCCGTCGCGGTCAAGGAGGAGCAGCCCATCGCCGGGCTTCCACTCCGCCTCGGATCCCTGCTCACGGACGACACTCCCGCGCCGATCACCCACCCGGTGGTGGAGCGCGTCCTTGCGGCCGGCGGCGTTGTCCACGCCCGGGCGACGACACCGGAGTACTCGTGTGCGGCGTTCACCCAGTCCGCGCTGTGGGGAGTCACGCGGAACCCATGGAACCTCGGCTACGGGCCGGGCGGTTCGTCCGGCGGCTCCGGCGCCGCTCTCGCCGCGGGCACCACGATCCTGGCCACCGGATCCGACATCGGCGGCTCCATCCGGCTGCCCGCCTCGCTGTGCGGAGTGGTGGGGTTCAAACCCCCATACGCCCGGGTCCCGGGTATGCCCCCGTTCAACTTGGACACCTACTGCCACGACGGACCGATGGCCCGCACTGTCGCCGATACCGCGCTGCTGCAGAACCTGATCGCCGGCGCGCACCCAGTGGATCCCGTGTCACTTCTGGCGCCCCGGCCGGTGGTTCCGGACGCGGTGAAGGCCCGTGGCTTGAAGGTCGCCTTCGCGGTCACCATCGGCGACTTCCCCATCGATCCGGACGTCGCCGCGAACACCCGCGCCCTGGCCGACTCCCTGCGGGGCGCCGAGATCAAGGTCGAGGAAGTCGCGATACCCATCACCCAGGAGACCGTGTTCACCGCGGCCCTGATCCACTACGGCGCCATCTTCGGGCCGATGATCACCGAGCTCGGCGACAACGACCAGCTGAGCCGCTACGCCCGCCGCTTCGCCGACCGGGCGGGACAAGCCCTCGCTGCCCACGGCTTCTTCAAGGGCCTGGGTATGGAGGCCGACGTCCAGCAGGCTCTGGCCGACGTGTTCGCGGACTACGACGCCATCATCTGCCCCACCCTTGGCAGCACCGGCTTCCTCGCCGACGACGACTACGTCGACCACGGCGTCACCGTCGACGGAACTTACCTCGACTTCTACCTTGGCGCCGCCCTCACGCCGGTTTTCAACGTCGCCAGCCGCCACCCTGTCCTGAACATCCCCACCGGCCGCGCCGCCAACGGCGTCCCCACCGGCGCGCAGATCGTCGGTCGCGCCTACGACGACGCCACTCCCTTCCATATCGGCGCCGCCGCGGAAGAGATCCACCGCTGGTGGGCCGATCCCGTCTGGCGTCCGGATCTGGCCGGGGAGAGTATCTGACACATGCCGATAGTCCCGCTCGGTATCGCGACCGCGCCCACGGCTACCCGTTGTGACATTCGTGGTCGGACACCTCCGCGCCAAGTGGCCGTGAGTGGAGGGTCTCAACCAGCCACCAAAAGGTCCGGTCGAATGCCTCGATGATCTGGAAGGTCCAGTGGCCGGGGGTGACGTCGCGGTCCTTGATCTTCCGCTCAACGAGGTCGGCTTCCTCGTCCTGGCCGGCCTCGTGCAGAAGGCGTTCGGCGTCGCCCACGGCGAAGTCGGCGCCGTCGGTCAGCTGGTGGAACCCATCAGGGGCCGGGCGGCACGCGAAGAGGGATCTGACCACCGCCGGCTCAGGTCCCTTACCTACGTCCGCGCAGATCAACCGAGGCGGCTCCGGGTTACGAACGTTGCTCGATCCACCAGCGATGAGGCCGACGGCGCCGCGCAGGACGTGGGTGGACATGATGTGGCGGTGGTGCCTGGTCCATTGCCGGGCGCCCCTGATCGCCCGCCGGGCTGGACACACGGTTTCGCTGAAGGAGGGTAGGCGAAGTCTCCAACCTTCTGTACCCGTATGGGTGTTGACTTCCCTACTGGTGTTAGGCTTTCTTAATGGTATGAGGGAGGATCGCAGGCTCCGCCGTCGCAATGAGACCGTGCAGGAGATCCTCGACGTTGCGGTCGAGGTGATGGCCGAGGAAGGCGTGGCCGCGCTCAGCCTCGCGGAGGTCGCGCGGCGGGTGGGCATGCGTCCTCCTTCCCTGTACCAGTACTTCCCGTCGAAGATGGCCGTCTACGACGCGCTGTTCGAACGCGGGATGCGGCAGGCGGTCGAGGTGCTGGATCCGTACCTCGTCAGGCTCTCCGAGGATCCGTGGAGAGCCATCACCGCGGGCCAGGAGGCCACCATCACCTGGGTGATGGCCAACCCGGTGCTCGCGCAGCTCCTCTACTGGCGGCCAGTGCCAGGTTTTGAACCCTCGCCTCGGGCGTTCGAGCCCGCCCTGCGACAGTTGGAGGTCTTGCGCTCGGCACTGCAAGCGGCGGTGGATGCCGGGCAGTTGGCGCCTGCAGCCGCAAGCGAGGAAGGCGTGGCCCTCTACACGGTGCTGACGTCCGGTGTGATCAGTCAGCAGCTCTCCAACGAACCGTCTCCATCGGCCGGGGAGGGCCGGTTCACCCGGCTCGCACAGACGGCACTGGACATGTTCTTCCGCTTCTATGCCCCCGAGGAGGGCGAGTCCGATGACTACATCCTTCGTGGCAGCCGCACAGCTGCCGCAGACCGGCCGCGACCGGTCGGCTGAGATCGCCGAGGCCGAGGGCCGGGCAACCTTCGCCCTGCTCAAGGGCCTGGGCAACGGCGACTGGTCGCTCCCCACCGACTGCGGCGAGTGGGACGTGCGCACCCTCGTCTCCCACCTCGTCGGACAGTGCGAGGACAACATCCGTCTCCGTACGATGCTGCGCCGCCAGCTCGTGGGGCCGCGCCGCTACCCTGACAAGATCACGCTCGACGCCCACATGGCCGTGCAGATCGATGACCATGCCTTTGAGGCCGGCCCGTCGCTGGTGGAGCAGTTCGCGCAGTTGTGGCCCCGCGCCGTGCGCGCCCGTAGGCGGAGGCCCGGTCCGATTCGGCGCGTCACGGTGGACAGCGGGATCCCCGGGGAACCCCGGATGTCCATCGCTTACCTCCTCGATGTGATCTACGTACGCGACTTGTGGATGCACCGCATCGACCTGGCGCGGGCCACGGAACAGTCGGTCGCACTCGGGGAGCACGACCGGCACATCATCGAGCAGGTGGTCCGCGACCTGGCGCTGGCCTGGTCCGACGCACCGGTCCTTCTGAAGCTCAGCGGCCCGGCGGGCGGTACCTGGCTGCTGGGCTCGGGTGAACCGGCGGGGGTTGTCAGTGCCGACGCCGTGGCGTACATGCGTACACTGTCCGGCCGTGACGGCGAGGTCGCGCTGGAGCTTGTCTCCGGGGCCCAGGAGGTCCTCGCGGCCGTCCGCCGGGCCAGGGTCGTGTTCTGACGGACAGCCGCCTCATGGTCCGGGCCGGGCGACCTACGTCAACGGCGTCGGGTGCTGACGGAGTTGCTGAGCAGGTCGGGGACTGGAAACGGAGCAGCAGCCACCGCACCAGTCCCCGTCCGGTCGAGGTGGCTCCGCCCGGAGCCGCGGCGGCCATCCACAATCCTGACGGCCGCCTCCAGGTCTTCGCCGCCGCGCTCGCATTCATCCCGCTACCCAAGCGGATCCCGCATCGCTGACCGGCAGCAACCGCTCAGCCCCAAGACCACCATGCGCTAAGCAGATTCCGCACAGGCCCTGCTGGAACAGGCTGCCGAGCAGCCATCGCAGTGAAACCCGCTCGACTTGGTTACCTCCGTGACGAGATCCTTGGGCATGGAGTTCCTCTGTTACCACCGCGACCGGTCCGACTCCCTGCCGCTGCGCGACGAGCTGCTGGCAGCGCATTGGGCCTATATGGACCAGTACGCGAAGGAGATGATCGCCCGGGGCCCGACCCTCGCCGACGACACACCCACCGGAAGCGTGCACATCGTCGACCTGCCCGATCCCACCGCTGCCCGCACGTTCGCCTTCGACGAACCGAACTACCAGGCCGGCGTCTACCGGGACGTACTGCTGCGACGGTGGCGCAACACGCTGGGGCGCACCATGTGGGACTTCCCCGGCGGCCGGACTGGTGGCAACCGGTATCTGGTGCTCGGCCTCGGCGCGGGGCAGGCCGCCGACCTCGCGTTGCCGCCCGATCGGGAGCAGCTGATCGCCTACGGGCCGCTGCTGTCCGACAATGGCGACACTTGGCTGGGCACGGCGGCGTTGCTCCGGGCGCCGGACCCGGACACGGCACGCGCCATCCTGACCCCGGACCGGTACGCCGACATTGAGGTGCACAACTGGCAGTTCGGCGGGCGGCCGTGATGACCGAGGGTCACTCCGAGCCGTAATACAGCCGGAGGAACTCTTCCATCGCCGCGTCGACGCCGGCGCGGTCACCGGTGGCGAGCAGGTCAAGCAACAGGCCGCGGACGGTGGCAAGCCCCAGCCTGGCACGATTCCGGGCCGCGGCAGGATCTGCCCCTGCGGCCATCTCGGCGGCCACGAGCGGCTCCAGCCAGTCCGTCACGAGCCCTTCGAGGACAAGGGCGGCCTCGAGGCGGCCCCGCAGCGCGTGCCCGCAGATCTCGAAGAAGAGCCGCTCCTGATCGGCCAGCCCAGGGTCCGTCAATTGCTGCCACAGTCGCCGCGCGACATTGGCTGGCGAGAGACCGGGCTCCAGTCGGAGTTGGGACAGCAGATCACGCTGGCGCCGCTCCGATGTCCTGACGACCTCGACGAGCAGCTGTTCCTTGGAGCCGAAGTAATGGATCAGCATGCGGTGACTGACGCCGATCGCGGCGCCCAGGCGGCGCAGGCTCAGGTCCGTGATGCCGTGTGCTGCGACGTGGTCGACGGCCGCATCCACCAGTTGGGCGCGCCGGCGCCCGTCCGTGCCGTGCGCGGCGCTCTCTGGATGCACGTCGTCCGTATTCACCACATCGCGAGTGTACCAATTGGTACATGGTGCATGTACCGTGTGGTACATGAAGTCTGTCACCGTGTCGATCGATGTGCCGCAGACGCCGGAGCAGGTCTACGACTTCCTCGATGTCATGGCTCACCACGAGCGTTTCACCAACCACTACCTGACCAACTGGCGCTACAGCGGCCCCGGCCGCGGCGTCGGGTCGTGCGCCACGGTCACCGCCGCACTGGGCGGCACGAAGACCGACGTCACCATCGAGGTCGTCGAGGCCGACGCACCGCGGCGCATCGTCGAACGCAATGTCAGTGCGGCCGGCCGGCGCCTGGCTCACGGCGTCTACACCATCGAACCGCTGCGAACCGGTGGGAGCCGCCTCTCGTTCACGTACGCCTGGGCGCGTGCCCCTCTCGCCGACCGCCTGCTGGCACCCGTCGTCCGGGCCACGATGCAGCGCGCCAACCGCACGGTCATGCGTCGCCTGGCCGCCGAGTTGATTCGCCATGTCTCCGCTGCGGGATCCTGACGGCGGTGCATCTCGACGTTTCTGTCCGACGCAGGACCCGAGCCCCGCGGCGGCCCAGCCCAGGCACCCTGGCTGACTAACGGGAGAAAGAACTGTCCGTCGAGATCATCGACGACGGTCTTAAGAGGCCGCGCTCACGGCCTTCTTCGCTGCGGTCTTGCTCTGGTAGGGGCAGGCGAGCTGGTGCAGGATCTCCTGCGCCAGCAGATCCTCGGTCCCTTTCAGCGCGTCCGCCAGTTTCTGGTCAACGGGGAACACCATCTCCGCCGCGACGTTGTCCTGCACGATCCGGGCCACGTTGTCGAGGGCGACGAAGACCGGGTCGGAGGGCAGTTGGGCCGTCGGCAGGTCGATCAGGTGCGAGTCCGCCTTCGCGGGGTCCATGAACTGCTTGACGATAATCGAGTTCTGGTTCGGGGCGGACGTCGTCCAGATCGACAGAACGACGATGTACAGGCCGGGCCAGTCCTCCTTGCCGACCTTGTCCCGCCATCGTTTCATGAGACCTTCCACGCCGTCGATCTGCGCCCGGGTCGCATACCTCACGTTGGTACCGATAGCGTCGTTCAGGCCGCCCGTGAAGCTCTCGAACGACTTCATGTCAAAGGAACCGCGCTGCACGGACTCGTTGATGAACCTGAGCGCGGCGTCGAGGATCTGAGTGCTCGAGTCTTTGAGCTCCTGAGGCATGTGCGCGTTGTGGAGTTGCTGTCGGGCGATGGTCAAGGTTGTGCCGAAAGCCTGAAGTGGGCTGATCCAGCCGTTCGTTCGGGGTCCCTTGAACGCCACCATGTCCACGTCGTGCTGGTCGAGATAGGCGGAGCTCGGGAGGTTCGGGATCTGGCGGTTCAGGTACGGCGCGATGATTGAGTAGATGCCCAGTGGAGCGTGGGCGATCGACTTGGCCAGCTCGAAGATCTCGGAGACAGGGTGCAACGACTCCTGCTCTCCGTTGTGGATGAGGGTGTACAGGCCACCGCGGTCGTCATTCTGAACGACGATGACCGGGCCGAGTTGCTTGATCAACTCGGCCCGGAGTGCATCGTAATTCTTCTGCGTGTCGGTATCGACCGCGAAGATTGCGTTGCGTGCCCGGAGTTCCAGGGCCGCCGAGTCCGGTTCTGGATTGCCCTCGTCCGCAGACGCGGCCTGAGTGCCGCCGAGAAACGCCATGGCACCGAATGCGGTAGCTGAGCCGAGGAAATTTCTACGCGTGCTCACTTTCTGTCTTCTCCCCGTTCGAGCTTCGATCATTCACGTGCGCGCGTCGGCGTGTCCGGACCCTTGTCGTATGCGGAACGTCGCTCAGTCGCCGGTGTTGGTGGCCCAAACGGGCCGGTTGGCGTTGTTGTAGACGACGACGTTGCCGTCGTCCTGGACGGCGAGGTAGCGACCCTTGTGCCAGGTTCCGGCGGCCCAGATGGCCTGGCCGGCCCTGTTGTAGATGACGAAGTTGCCGTCCGCCTGCATGACGAGATGGTCGGCGTTGGGGTAGACGTTCGGGGCCTGCCAGGCGGGACGGTTGTCCTTGTAGACGACGACGTTGCCGTCGCTCTGAACACGCAGGGCGGTACGGCCGCTGCCGGAGGTCCATGCCTGGTTCTTGCCGAGGGTGGCGGGCGCGTAGAAATGGGAGTCGCTCCGCAGGGCCTTTCGGGGCTGCGAGCTCTGGACGGTACGGCTGCTCTCCACGGCGTCAGCGGCAGGAACGGAAGCCAGGACGGGCAGGGCTGCGAGGACGAACGCGGGCAGGCCGCGCCACACGAGGTTCTTGATCACAACCCCGGATTTACGCAGTCCGCATACGTCTGCGACAGCCCTGCAGCCACGAACTCACCCGTACGGTCCAGCGACTTCACCGCCGAAACGACACTGCACGAGTCTGCGGCCCGGGCCGCGCCGGGCTCGGCTCTCCTACCGCCGGGCCGAGGAGATCTTCGAGGAGAACACCCGGCTGCCGGCCAACCCACTGGCCTTGCACGAGGGCATCGAGCACCAGGACGGCTGGACCCTGCACCGGCTGCGCCACAGCGCCCTCACGTACGATGCCGAGGGCGGGACCTCCACCTCGATGCTGCTCGCGCGGTCCCGGCGCGCCTCAGTCCGCTCGCTGGAACGGTACGCCCGCCCCGGTGTCGATGCGGTCGCCCGGCACGTCGCCGAGCGAGACCCCGCCGCCCGCCACAAAGGCTGAGCCTCCGGGAACCTACCGTCGGGTTACTTGAGTCCTCGTGTCCGAGCCAGGACTACTCGACCATGGTCCAGGTCTTGTCGCGCTCCTGATTGCGCTTGCGTTCACTCCCTGTCTTCTCGATCACACGCTCTCCTCGCGGCGGACGGAGAAGGCACCCGCGGCAGCCGCCAGGACTGCCGCCTCCGCTGCCCGTTCCGGGAGTTGCGGGTCCGGATTGGCACGCAGGAGCACTAGCTGGTGGTAGAGCGGCGCCGTGGCGGCGATCAGCAGGCTCCGCGCGTCCGTGTGCTGTGCGGGGAGTTCGCCGCGCTCGATGGCGCGCTCGACGAGAATCTCGCACTGGGCGTACCGGTCCGTCCACAACTGCGTCTGGGCCCGCGCGGCCTGTTCGGAGTGGAACGAGGCGGCCATAAGGGCGACGGCGAACGACGGCTGTACGACCAGGGATTCCTGGATCTCCTGGTTGAGGGCCGTCAGATCGCCGCGTAGCGAGCCGGTGTCCGGCGGCTGCCAGTCGATCTCGCCGGCGGCGTCGATGACGTCGACGAGCAAGCCGCCGACATCGCGCCAACGCCGGTAGACCGTGGCGCGGTGCACTCCGGCCCGCGTCGCGACACCCTCCATCGTGAGTCCTTCGTGACCGCCTTCAGCGAGTTCGGCGCGCACCGCATCGAGAACCTGGGCGCGGATGCGGGCGGTGCGGCCGCCCGGACGGCGGTCCGACGTCGTGTCCAGTGGGTCTGTCATCGGCAATCAGTATCCGGTTGATCAAGGCGGCAGGGCTGTGCCAGCATCTTAACGCGACAGTTGTCGCGCTAGGCCCGATAGAGAGGAACTGCCTCCACGATGCCGCCCGTTCCCGCTGACCCCACCGTGCTCCACCCGATGCCCGAGCACCCGCGCGTGGTTCTGCTCAAGCCGCTGGTGAAGTCGCCGTTGATCGAGGTCGGTGACTTCTCCTACTACGACGATCCGGACGACCCGACCGCGTTCGAGACGCGCAACGTCCTGTACCACTACGGTCCCGAGCGGCTTGTCATCGGCAAGTACTGCGCGCTGGGGACGGGCACCCGGTTCATCATGAACGGCGCCAACCACCGTATGGACGGTCCTTCCACCTTCCCGTTCCCCACCATGGGGGGCTCCTGGACGGAGCACTTCGACCTGATCACCGACCTGCCCGGCCGGGGCGACACGGTCGTCGGCAACGACGTGTGGTTCGGCCACGGCGCCACGGTCATGCCCGGTGTACGCATCGGTCACGGCGCGATCATCGCCGCCGGCGCCATGGTCACCGGCGACGTCCCCGACTACGGCATCGTCGGCGGCAACCCCGCCCAGCTCATCCGCACCCGCTACGACGCTGCGGACATCGCCCGGCTCCTCGCCGTGGCGTGGTGGGACTGGCCCGTACAGCACATCACCAGGCATCTACGGACGATCATGTCGGGGACCGTCGCCGACCTGGAGGAGGCCGCCGCGCAGATCGACCAGCCTTGACACCGCGTCCTCGCCACACCGCCCGCACCCGTCCCGCGCCGGAAACGAGTGATCGCCCATGTCCCGTCGCCGCGCCCATATTGCGATGATCGGCGTCCCCATCGTCAGCCATGTCCTGCCCGGCCTCGCGCTCATCCGTGAGCGGGTGGCCCGCGGGCACCGGGTCACCTACGCCAACGACCCTCTCGTGGCCGACCGGATCGAGTCCGCCGGCGCGGAACTGGTTTCCTGCACCTCCACGTTGCCCGTCGCCGACAACGACTGGCCTGCCGATCCCATCGCCGCGGTGAGCCTCTTCCTCGACGACGCCGGGAACAGGCCGACGCCTTCGTCACCCACGCCGGCATGGGCGGCTGCGGCGAAGGGATCCTCGCTGGCGTTCCCGTGATCGCCGTGCCGCAGGGAGCCGAGCAGTTCATGAACGCCGACCGGCTCGTGGAACTCGGCTTCGCCCGTCGTGTGGACACGGCTGACGCCATCGCCGAGACCCTTCGCACGGCGCTGAACGACGTGGCTGGGTGCGCACATCTGCGGCGTTGTCGTCAGTCAACAATGCTCCGCGTTGCCTTCCGAAGAGCATCCAATCGCCGGACGAGCTGATCCATGTCAGGACTCCTCGCTGTACGCGAGTTCGCTCGCGAGGAATGCCGCGCCCACGACCCCTGCGCGGGGCCCGAGTTCGGACATGACGATCGGCAGATTGCCCGTGGCGAGGGGAAGCGAGCGCTTGTACACGACGCTGCGGATCTCGGCGAGCAGCGGATAGCCCAGCCCGGTCAGACCGCCGCCGATCACGATCATCGACGGGTTCATGAAGCTGAC
Source organism: Streptomyces sp. NPDC056231 (assembly GCF_048270745.1). Taxonomy (NCBI): domain Bacteria; kingdom Bacillati; phylum Actinomycetota; class Actinomycetes; order Kitasatosporales; family Streptomycetaceae; genus Streptomyces; species Streptomyces sp. NPDC056231. Next base: position 34,060 of record NZ_JBLVKW010000046.1, read on the forward strand.
CAGGGTGGCGAGGACCTGCCCGACCCGGTGACCGCCGGCCCGGACGAGGTTGACGCTCGTGTTGTCGCCGCCGGACGCGCACTCCGCGACATCCCGGGCGGTCAACACCCCACGCTCGGTGAGCCGTTCGGCGAGTGCCGGCGACTGCCCGGACTTCGCGGCCTCCGTGGCGTCCCGGGCCAGGGCCACCCCGCCGAAGTACGCCTCCAGGCAGCCGGTGTTCCCGCAGGAGCAGACGGGCCCGTCTGCCTCGGCCTCCACCTGAACGTGCCCGATGTCCCCGGCGCACCCCTCCGCGCCCCGGTAGATACGGCCGTGGTGTTGCATGCCGGAGCCGATACCGCTGCCGATCTTCACGAAGAGCAGATGGTCGACGGTCCTTGCGACCCCGCTGTGCCGCTCCCCGAGGGACATGACGTTGACGTCGTTGTCTACGACGACGGGGCAGCCGTGCGCGCGGGAAAGGGTGTCGCGTACGGGAAAGCGGTTCCAGCCCACCATGATCGGCGGTGAGACGGGTACGCCCTCCCGGAAGCTGACCGGCCCCGGCAGGCCGATGCCGATGGCGTCGAGCCGCGTGTAGTGCCCCTGGTCGGCCATCGCGCGCAGGAGTTCGCTGATGCGGCCGAGTACGGCGACCGGCCCGGATCGGATATCGGCGGGTTCGGAGCAGGAGGCCACCGGTGCGAGCGCGCCGTCGGTGATCTCGATGTCGACGGAGCTGGCGCCCAGATCGACGGCGGCGAACCGCAGGCCGGGGTCGAGTTGAATGAGGGTGGAGCGCCGTCCGCCGCGCGACGCGGCGGGGCCCGCCTCACTCACCCGCCCGGCGGCGACCATGCGGTCGAGTTCGCCGAGCAGCCGCGGGCGCGGAACCTCCAGCCGGTCCGCGAGTTGAGCGCGGGACAGCGGGCCGTTTTCACGCAGCAGACTCAACACGCGGTACTGGATGTTCACGGACTCACTTCCTCTGGGCGCCTTCGGACAGCTTTCGGGAGGTGTCGCGGCGACGGAACGCGGGCGGTATGGGGGCCGGGCATCGTACCGCCCGGTAGGATCCCTGCCCGCGGGTGGCAGGATCGCAGGGGCGCGTGCGGCCTCCGGCAACTTTTTCACAGAACGTCGAAAGATGCTGCCCTGTTGACGGAACTCGACCCGGCAGGGACGCCCCGGCCCGGTAACAGGCCCCGCGACGGAGTGGAGTCCGGGCACAGAACTGCCCCGCCGGTGAGAGCGGGGCAGTTCTGTCGGTCCCGGCGTCAGCCGGTGGCGCCTCCCTTCAGCGCCCGCGCGTCCCGTGCCAGGGCCGCGCCCGCCGCGCTGTTCGGCACCAGGGAGGTGTCGGCCGTGTAGCCGACGAACGACTCCAGCATGGCCGCGGCCCGGCTGGTGCGGCCCGCGTCGGCGTGTGCCTCGGCCCGGTCGAGCCGTACGGTCAGCTGCCGCTGTCCCTGCGCCGTGATCAGGCCGTCGGCCCGCAGCTGGGTGATCAGCGCGCGGAGGTCCGCGTAGGAGGTACGGGTGGTGAAGGCGACCGTCTTCGTGGTGGTGTTGCCGGCCTTGTCCCGGGCGCTGACCGTGAGGTCATGGCTTCCCAGCGGCAGCCGCCACAGCTCCAGCGCCTGGCCGGAGGTGACGGCCGTGCCGTCCAGGGTGGCCGTCGCAGTGGCCCCGCCGGAGACCGCGTCCGCCGCTGAGAAGACCGGAGTCGGACGCTTGGAGTCTCCGTAGACACCGTCAGCGTCGAGACCGGTGGCCGTCACCGTGGGACCGGTGCGGTCGATCCGTACGGTGAGCGAACCCACCTCGGAGACGTTGCCGCCGTTGTCGGTCGCACGGTAACGGACGGTGGTGGCACCCTCCTTGGACAGCGTGACGGCGGCGTTGGCCGACTGCCATGTCGTTCCGTCGTCGACCGAGTACTGACGACTGGCGACCGTCCCGTTGTCGGTCGCCGAGACCGTGAGCGACACGTTGCTGGTGTACCAGCCGTCGTCACCATTGGGCCGGGGCGGGTTGAGCGTGGCGGTGACCTTGGGCGCGGTCTTGTCCGCGACGCCCGCGCCTTGGAAGGTCAGTGAGTCCAGCTCGACACCGCCGGAGCTGGTGACGAAGACCTCGCCCGTCCCCGAAGGGGCGTTCGACAGAGCGGTGGTGACGGTCTGCCAGCCTTCTCCGGCCGGAACCGGCACCGTGGCGAACGGCTCGGCGTCGGCCGAGCCCCAGCGCAGCGCCAGCGTGCCGGCGCCACTGGCGCGGGTCTTGACCCCGTTGATCCCGGCGAACGACACCGGGTCGTACGCGATCCAGTCACCCGCGTCGAAGGAGGTCACCTTGCGCTGTCCGGACGCCGTGGTGTCGTCCGTGATCGTGACGCCCTTCGCGGAGTCGTAGTGCTCGCCCTGCATCAGCGCCGGGTTGAGCACCACCTGGGCGTCACCGGTCGCCGGCGGCACGCCGCCCGCGCCCTTGTCGGTGTAAGTGATCCCGAGGACGCCGAAGACGTTCTCGGTGTCACCGTGCCCCGCGTCGACCGGGGTCACGACGCCGCCCGTGCAACCGGTGCCGCTGTTGACCGGGTGCCCATGCTGGTTGTGCCCGAGTCCGAAGGTCCAAGCCGCTTTGGTGCAGTCCGGCGTGGTGCCGTCCTCCGGGTCCTCGACGGCTATGCCGTACGGCACGGCGTCGCCCCAGTTGAAGAACCCGCCGTCCGGCGGCGAGGTGATCCGTACCGTAGGCGCCGTGTTGCCCACGGTGATCTGACGGCTCGACAGTCCGAACTTGCCTTGCGGGTCGGAGACCTTGAGCCGGGCCTGGAACTGCCCGTTCTCCGGGTACGTACGGGTGGCCGTGGGTCCGGTGGCGTCGAAGGTGCCGTCGCCGTCGAGGTCCCACTGGTAGGTGAGTTCGCCGTTCTCCGGATCGCTGGAGCCCGTGGCACTGAACGAGACCTGAAGCGGTGCCTGGCCGGACGACTTGTCGACCTTGATCACCGCAGTGGGCGCCTTGTTGCCCTCTGCGTAGTCGATCCGGTAGAGACCCGCGTCGGGGTTCTGACGGAAGAAGCCGTCGCCGTAGTCGAGGACGTAGAGCGCGCCGTCCGGGCCGAACTCCAGGTCCATCGGGTTGTCCCACTGGGGGATGCCGTTCTGCGACCGCTCGCTGTTGGGCAGGACGTTCTCCAGCTTGCTGACGGGTCCGTCGGGCCCGTCGAGCGTGAGCGCTGCCACATAGTCCTGGGAGAATTCCGCGAAGAACGCCTTGCCGTCCCAGTACTCCGGAAACTTGCCCGGCGAGGGGTTGTTCGCGTCGTAATGGTAGACCGGACCGGCCATCGGGGCCTGGCCGCCCGGACCGCCGGGACCGCGGAAGGCGGTCAGCTCGGGCCACGGCTGGTCGGTGTCCCGGTCGCCGTACCAGAGAGTGGCCGGCACGGACGGGGGCAGCTCAGTCAGACCGGTGTTCCAGCGGGAGTCGTTGACCGGCGCCGCGCAGTCGAAAGCGGGGCCGGGAGTGAGGGTGGCGAAGTCGAAGTCCCGGTAGGGCTTGCTGTTGTCACCCGTGCAGAACGGCCAGCCGCTGTTCATGGCCTTGGTCGTGGTCTGCCACTCGACGTATCCCATCGGCCCACGGTTCGGGTCGGCGGTTCCGGCGTCGGGGCCGTAATCGCCCCACATCACGGCGTCGGTCTCGCGGTCCACCGCCAGCCGGAAGGGGTTGCGCAGGCCCATCACGTAGATCTCGGGGCGGGTCTTGGCCGTGCCCGGTGCGAACAGGTTCCCCTTTGGGATCGTGTAACTGCCGTCCTCCTGGACGTCGATCCGTAGGATCTTGCCCCGCAGGTCGTTGGTGTTGCCCGCGCCGCGACGCTCGTCGAGACCGGGGTTGTAGCCGGCCGCGTCGTTGATCGGCGTGTAACCGTTGACGTTCGGGCCCGACGCCGGGGTGTTGCCGCCAGTGGCAAGGTAGAGGTTGCCGTCACTGTCGAAGTCCACGTCACCCGCGACATGGCAGCACTGACCGCGGTTGGTGTCGACCCGGATGATCTCCTGCGCGGTGGAGAGGTCGAGCTTGTCGCCGGTCCACTTGAAGCGGGTCAGGGTGTCGTACCCCTCCCACTGCTTCCAGTAGGCGTCCGTCTGCCCGGCGGGCAGCTGCAGCGGTGCGGAGCCGGCCGGGGTGTTCAGCGGCGGCGAGTAGTAGAGGTAGACCCATTTATTGGTGGCGAAGTCCGGGTCGAGTGTGACCGTCTGCAACCCCATCTCGGAGTTCTGGTACACGTCGACGTGGTTGACGACCTTCGTGACACCGGTGCCGGGGTCGGTGAGCCGCAGGTCGCCGTTGCGGGCGGTGTGCAGGACGCGGCTGTCAGGCAGTACGGCGAGGTCGATCGGCTCGCCGGTGTCCTTCGTCAGGGTGACTTTCTCGTAGTTCGACCAGTCCAGGGCGTGTTCGTGGCCTGGGTGTGCCTGGGCGGCGGGCGCGACGGCCACACTGCCCAGCGCGGGCAGTGCCACGAGCAGGACCCCCGTGATCATGCGTCTCAGGGTGCGGTGCACGGTGATGCTTCTCCTCGATCTCTGGCGGTGCTGCACGGTGCGTGAGCGACGACCGCTGTGACGTCGATTGCGCAGCGCCTCGTGACGGGCGGTGGCCCGGCCATGGGGGGAGAGACGTAGAAAGACTCGTGAGGTGGAGGACGTTCGAGTGAACGCTGATCGGTTGCGGTGTTAATGCGACGAAACACATGTCTCGATGGGCCGAGACGTTAGAGCGCCGAGTAGGGGCTGTCCAGAGGTTCGGTACGAATCTCTGGAACTTTCTAATGATTCATCAAAAGAACTGAGGTGCCGACAGAAAGGGCGACGGCATGGCCAAGGTGCTCGTGGGAGGTCACAACGGCTCAGCTGTGCACCTGCGTTCGTGGTCGCGCAAGAGGCGGGAGCCGATCTCGGCTCGCAGTCTGAGGTAACGCGTCCCGGTGGCTGGCGAGTTGATCCAGTGAGGAAGTCGACCGGGGGCCACTCGGTCACTGTGGCCGGGAAGTCGAAGCCAGGGGAGCCGAAGCCGGTGATGTCGTTCCGATGCGCCCGGTACGGGAAGGCCGTTCGGGGCTCAGGAGGTTCCGACCTCATCGCGTACGGGGCGTACAGGGCCCGCACCTGGCCGTACGCCTCGCGGGCCAGGCCGGCCACCGTGCGGACGCGCACGGTGGCCAACGGACGACGACGGCCCCCGACGGCGGCCGGATTCTATGCCGTGCAGTCGTACTGTTCGGTGAGGTTGTCGATGCCCTCCAGGAGGATGGTGCGGCTCTTGGAGATCAGAGCTGCTGTGTCCCAGTTCTCCTTGACCAGGACGCCTGGGGCGACCTTCAGAGTCACGGTGATGTGGGGGGCACTGGTTCTCATGGGCCTGGCGCAGGCGGCGGGGAGCTGGACTTCGCTCTGGCGCGGCCCGATCCAGCCGGAGTACCCGGCGCCGACCGGGGCAGCGTCCTTGGCGGGTTTGTTAAGGGTGTCGGTCGGCCGCACGTCGAGGGTGTACTGGATCCGGGCAGTCGTGTCCTTCTTCGTCTCGCGTTCGACGCAGCAGATGGTGGAGAACATCGGGTCCGCCCCCGCCCCCGCGCCCTTGTCCTCGTCCACGATCAGCTCGCCCCCCTTGCGGTCGTCGAGCAGGCCCGCTGTCTCCTTCGTGAGCATTCCCAGGCACAGATTTCTCGCCCGGAGGTCCTTCAGCGGGCTGGGCCAGAGCTGGATCGCGGCGACGACGGCTGCCGCGACCACGAGCACTGTGGGCAGCACCAAGTGCCTTTTGTTCATCAGTACCGCTCGCTCATCTTCATGTGGGCATCCTTGATGCCGCTCTGGTACCACTGCTGGGCCGTCGGCTGGATGCCGTTCTCGTACTCGCCGGGGCGCGCGTCCAGCTCCGACTTCTTGAGCCCCCTTCTTCATCGCCATCCTCTGCACCATGGCGTTCATCTCGCGCGCCGTGGTCGTATCCGCCGTCGACGATGCGGCTTCGGTGTCACCGTACCGCTCGACTGGGCGGCGCTGGTCAACGGCAGTCGGGGGAGCGTCAGTCCGGGGCACACTCGGCGCGGGCGGGGTCATCGGGCGTGCCCTGGACTGCTTGACAGCTCAGCAGGCGAGCCGCGCGTCCGCCCAGTCGGCATGGTCGTACTGGTTGCCGTCGCCGCCGTCGGTGACGCGCAGACGAAGCGTGGTCGCCCCGGCGAGGTCGACGTCGACGGGGCTCGCCGGCTCGGTGCCGGTCATGAGAGGGCTCTTCCATGCTTGCTTGCCGTCCACCCAGACTTCGAAGACCACGCTGCCGTGCTCCGCGACCTCCGCGTCGACACCGACGGCGGCAGTGAGCCGGGAGCATTGCTTGCCGAGGTAGAGCCCGACGTCGGAGGCTGCGTGCACGCCGAGGCCCCTGGTATAGGCGGTGGCGCCAATCGTGACGGGCCCACCGTCGCCGGCAGCCTGATCGCCGTTGCTGTGGTCGCGTTCGACCGGGCCCCAGCCGTTGGTTTGCGAGACGAAGGTCAGATCGCTCACCCATGCCTGACCCGTCGGCGGCTCCGGTGGGGTCGCCACCGATACCGTCACAGGGTTGGAGACCACCTGATCGCCGCCGATCGTGGCCTGGGCGGTGACGACGGACTGACCGATGCCGACCGCCGTGACCAGGCCATTGCTGTCAACCGTGGCGACGGAGGGGTCCGAGCTGGTGTACGTGACCGTCACGGGTGCGCTGGTGATGTTGTCGGCGTTCAGCGCAAGGCCATCACCAGTGACGGTCACCGCTGAGGCAGTCATGTCGGCAGTGTTGACACGCTTGTTGAAGCCCTTGACGTAAGTGTTGTCGGCCAGGGTGATGTCGTCGGCACCGTCGAAGGTGAACAGCGGCACGGTGCTGCTTGAGGGCGGTGCGTCTGTGGAGAGAGTTGCGGTGCTCCCGATGAACAGGGGTTGGTCCGGCCCAGTGAGACGCAGGTGCGCGTAGTGCTGGATCCTGTTGCCGCGGAAGGTCAGGGCACCGACACTACGGCCGGAGACCACCGTTGCGGAGGTGAGGTTGAAGTCGTTGTCCGCGATGAGGACGTTGCGGTGCACCGGCTGGCCGGCGACGAAATCCTGGTTGGTGGGGTCGAACGAGATGACCGGGCTCGCAGGGCGGTCGAAGACATTGCCGCGGATGACGACGTCCCGTACGGGTCCGGACTCGTACCAGGAGTGCGCGTCGGACGAGATCTCGATACTGGACATGCTCATACCGTCGAAGTGGTTGTTCTCGATCCGCACGGGCCTGCGGGTGGTGACGAGAATGCCTCGGGTGGGGACCGCCTGAAAGGTATTTCCCTTGATCACGACGGACGGCGTGTAACTGACGTTCTCCGCGGCGTAGTTGCCGGGGGCGTCGACGACGGAATCGGGCAGCGGGCGGTCGACAGCCACGGTCATGGTGCGCAGGTACGTCTCAGGATCGGCGCCGGCGGGGACACTCGTACCGGTGGGTCCGTCCACCGAGACCACCGTGGCCGTCGCGCCGGGCGCGGCAAGCATGGTGCGCTTGTTGACGAGTTCGATTCTGTCGCCGGGATGGAACTGCGGGAAGCCCGCCGTCTCGTGGTGCATGTACCGCAGAGACAGCTTCTTCTGCTTCGCTTCCGTGCCAGTCACCTGGAGATAGGTGCTGTGGACGTTGATGGGGTCGTCCTGCGGATTGTCGAAGACGCAGTTGGTGATGCGCACGGTGCCTCTGACGCCGGACATCTGGATGTGGTCGGCGAAGCTCGACGTGACCCGCCCGGTTCTGCGATCGGTCTTGAACACGACCGAGTCGATGGTGATGTCCTTGCTGAACTGGCCGACCATCCCGAAGCCGTGGAGGTAGCCGAGTCGCAGATGGTCGACGGTGACGTGAGCCGACTCCCAGAACAGGGCCGCGGGGGTGTCCCGTGTGGTCTCGCGCATCGCGTAGACGTACCCGTCGTCCGTCGGCGCGGTGCCGTTGGTATAGACGATCTCCAGTCGGCTGCCACCCAAGTCGGTGATCTTTGCGACGTTCTTGAAGACCGGGTTCGATGTGCGCCGGGTTCTGTTCGATGAAGGGTCGTGGATCTGTGCGTAGTTGAAGGAGTTCGTGCCGGTCCAGTAGGCCTGCCCGGTGACCGGGCTCCGTTCTCCTGACCACCGCACCGAGGTGCCTTCCACCGCGTAGTGGTAGGTCTGGGGCACGGTGATGATGCGGTAGGCCCGTCCGTTCGTGACCCCGGTCTGGGCCACCGTGATGTCGACCGTCTTGGGGTCGACCCAGTCCTGCGAGAAGTTGGTGAACCGTACGTTGGTGGAGCGGATCGCGGCGAACACGGTCTGGAACCCGTGATTGAGGATCGTCGAGCCGCCGCCGTCGACCACGACGTCACGCATGCCCTCGAGGAGAATGCCGATGCTCTTCGTCTTCAACGACTGGTCGGCGCCCAGCGTGTTGCTGACGTAGAGCTCCCGCTTGGGGGCGCGCTCGGGATAGACCTGGTATGTGCCCGGCGCGAAGTGGATGGTGGTGGGCCGGTGGATGCTCTTCGCGTGAGCTATGGCGGCTGCGATCCCGGCCGCGGAGTCCGCCTTTCCGCTGGGGTCGGCGCCGAAGTCTGTGACCTCAACGACGGTACGCCTGGTGTTGTCGGCCAATGATCGGCTCGACACAGATCCGATGACTGAATTCTGTTGAAGCTGGCTCGCGTTCTTCTCGACGGCGACAGCGGGGGGCGTGACACAGAGGGCAGCAACCCCGCACGCTGCGACAGCGGAAGTGAGCGCCTTTAAGTGGGAGGACATACGGGCAGCCCGCGGATGTATGGATCTCATGGCGTCCCTTTCTGAGGACCGAGCTCGACATCCGATGAATTCGACGCCATGGAAGATAGAGGCCAACTCACCATAAGGGCAAGGGAAGTGACAAAAACCAACACGCTGGTTCCATGGGTCACGGCCGAACGGCCGCGCAAGCGGCGAGATCGTCCGCACCTGGACGGGCGAGGACACCCTCAGCGCAGGACGGGTCACCTGGGACGGTACGTCCGAGTCGGGCGTACCGGTGGGGACCGGCGGTTATACCTGGCAGCTTGCCGCCACCCCGGCGGACGGCGCGGGTCCGGACGCGACGGCGTCGGGTGTCGTGAAGGTCACCGGCTGAGCACAGCGCCGCATGGAAGCCGGCTCTTGCCCGAGGCCGTCTCGGGGAAGGAGCCGGAGCCCTGTACACCGTCAACACAGGGAACGGATGTCGGCCCGGGGGCTACCGCCCTGGTTCAGGGAAGTCTCCCCAGGCTGAATGCGGGCGGCGGGTGAACGCGGCCTCGTCCACGTCGGTGATCCCTGCGGCGGTGAGAGGAGAAGCTCAAGTCCGTTTCCTGAGCAGCGTGGTGATCTCGGCGCCGACGTCCTCGGTGAGCCTGCCTGCGCACGAGATGCCGAGGCTTTCCGCGAGCCCTCGGCCGTGCAGGTCGACGGCCGACTCGGCGAGTTCCGCGAACGCCACGGCCGCCGCCCGAGCCCGCCACCAGGCCGTCGCCGCGGTGACAACGCCGACGACCACCGACGGCCACCACACGGCGCCCACGGCGAGATAGCCGAGGGCCCACGCCACCAGCCGGGTCGCGGCGGCGAGCCGGCTGCGGGCCGTGCCGATCTCGGCGCGCACATCCTCGGGCAGCGTCAGCCAGAGCCGTGGCCAGGCCGAAGTGAGGTCGAGCCGGTAGGCCTCCCAGACGCGGGTGTCCACCGCGTCGATCCGGTCGCCCAGCCAGAACGGGTGGGTCGGCTGCACCAGGCTGATCCGGTTGCGCCGGGCGTTGAGCTCACGGGCCCGCGCCGCGGCCGCTTCCGCCTCGGGAGTGCGCTCGGCCCTGGCCGCCTCCACCAGAGCATGGTCGAACCGCTCCTGCGCGGCGTCCCAACGCCGGCGGCGCCGGGCGGTGAGCCGTCGCGGCCGGGTGGCGAGCCACAGTCGTTCCACCGCGGCGCCCAGCGCGGTGACGGCGAGCCCGAGGCCCGCCGAGGCGGCGAGGAGTCCCGCCAGGACGAGGACCAGCGTGCCGGTGCTCCGCAGCGCGGGCTGTGCCGACAGCAGGTCGAGCCGGGTGAGCAGCAGGCCGGTGTCGTGCCAGTGCTGGTGTCCGAGCGTCACCCCGGCCACGGTCACGCTCATCAGCAGCACGCTGGGGCCGAGCAGCAGGGTGAGCCAGCGTTCGGCCAGCTTGCCGCCCAGCGCATCGAGGAACGTGGTCACGACCCAAGCCTCGTCATGGCCATCGGCTGCCGGTGCACCAGGCAGTCCACCGGCACCGTGCCCGGCGCCTCGACGCGGGGGCAGGTACCGCCGGGGCAGGCGAGGACCTCGAGGACACGGTGCCCGTCGCCGCCGCCGGGCAGCCGCTCGTAGGAACGGACCGGGCTCAGCCCGGCCGCGTGTCCCGCCCGCAGCAGCATTTCCTCCAAGGCATCGAATTCGTCGGCGAGTTCACAGGGCGTGGCGCCACCGCGGACCCGGTCGGAGATCGACTCCGCACGCGCCCGGATCTCCGGCGAGGTCCGCACCGCGTCGGCCGTGTCAGCCAAACGCCTGCACAGAACGGCGAGTTGGTCAGCGGTCATCACAATGAGGATAACCTCGCGTGGTGACCCCGACACCCTTCGACAGCGAGATCGAGTGGAACCGGCGCCGGGTTGCGGAGGGCTCGGTGAACGCCATGAGCGACCTGGCCATGAGGCTGCGCGACCGCCACCGGTACACGGGTGATCCGACGGATCTGGTGGAGGGGATCGCCCAACTGCGCACCGCCATCGGATACGTGCCGGACCACCCGATCAGACACACGTTGCGGGTCAACCTCAGTGCCTTGCTGCTGGATCACTTCCAGTACTTCGGTGACGTGTCGGCGCTGCACGAGGCGATCGCCGGATGCGACGAGGCGATCTTGCTACTGGATGAGGAGAACCGGCGAGTGGCGGCCACGATGCGGGCCGAGACGCTGGTCCTGCTTGCCGAGCACACCCGCGACCCGGCGTACGTCGCCGAGGCAGTCGAGTCGGCGTCACGACTGCCGCGCGTGCCGGCCGTGCTGTTCGTGCTGGGCAAGGCCCTGTACCTGCGGTACGGGCTGACCGACGACCACACCGTACTCGCCGAGGCGGCCCGGGTCCTCGAGGAGAGTGTCCGTGCGACGCCCGCCGACGATCCGAACCACCTGCTGCGGCTCAACCAGTTGGGCGATGTGCTGCAGCGCTCCGCAGAACACACGGGTGACGAGTCGGTGCGAGAGACCGCCATCCGGCATCTGCGGGTCGCGGTGGCGGGCACCCCGAGCACGTCGGGCTTGCTGCTGGACTTCAAGGTCGACCTCGCTGCCGCGCTGCTCGACCGCGGCCGGCACACCGGTGACCTCGCGGCACTGCGGGAAGGCGTGAGCCTCCTGCGCGAGGTGCTCGAGGCCACCCCGTCAGGTACCCACCCGTGGGGCAACCGATGCGAGAACTACCTGATTGCCGTGCACACCCTGGTCGAACGGACCGGCGACATCGAACTGCTGGACCAAGCCGTGGAGATCGGCCGGTCCGCGCGTGGCTGGGGCAGCAAGGAAGCCACCGTCCCGCTGCTGCTGGGACTGCTGCACCACGATCGGTTCCTGCGCACCCGGCTGCAGTCCGACCTGACGCAGGCGGTCACCGCGTTGACCGAGGTCGTCGAGGCGGTGCCGTACGGCGGGCAGGACCACGTGGCGGCGCTGGGCAACCTGGGCCGGTTCTGGCTCTCCGAGTACCGGTTCAGGGGCGATCCAGCAGCGTTGCGCCGGTCCGTGACGGCACTGGGCAGCGCCGTCCGCGCGAGTGCTCCCGACACTCCCCAGCGCGGCGTAACCCAGATCAACTACGGTGACGCCCTGAACGCCCAGTACGAGCTGAGCCTGGATCCCGGGGTCCTCGCCGCGGCGGGGCACGCCTTCCGCGAGGCGGCTCGGACCGAGGGAGCGCAGCCGATGGTGCGGATCAGGGCCGCACGCGCATGGGCACGCACTGATGCGCAGGCGGGACACTGGCGCCAGGCGCGGGACGCCTACGCGTTCGCGGTCGGCCTGCTGCCGCTCGTGGTGCCGCGGCGTCTTGCCCGCCTCGACCAGCAGCGGGTGCTGGAGGAGCTCAACGGTCTCGCCGCCGACGCGGCCGCCAGTGCCTTGTGGGCAGACGACCCGGACACGGCAGTACGGCTGCTGGAACTCGGTCGTGGCGTGCTCGGCGGGCAGGTGCTGCAGAGCCGCAGCGATCTGTCCCGGCTGCACGCCGTCGCACCCGAGCTCGCCGAACGGCTGGGGGACGCGTTCGACCGGCTGACCCCGTCCGGGCATCTCCTGGGCGCCGCGGCGGATGAGCGGCACGACCTGGACATCCGGCTGGGACGTCTGCTCGACGAGGCCCGCGCGCTGCCCGGGTTCAGGGACTTCCTCGCCCCACCGGAGCTTGCCGACCTGCTGGCGTCCACGGTGAACGGACCCGTCGTGCTCATCAACGTGAGCGGGTTCCGCAGCGACGCGCTGATCGTCGAGCCGTCGGGTGTCACGGCAGTCGAACTGCCTGGCGTGACGCCGGACTCCGTGGCGGAGCAGGCCGCTGCTTTCGGGGCCGCTCTGAACGCGGCGACCCGGCCGGGAGCGGGCGAAACCGAGGCCCAGGCCACCGTCACGGAGGTGCTCGGCTGGCTGTGGGACTTCGTCGCCGAACCGGTGCTGAAGCGACTCGGGCACACCGCCGCGCCGTCCGGCGCCTGGCCACAAATCTGGTGGTCACCGGTGGGACAGCTTGCGTTGCTTCCCCTCCACGCGGCCGGCCGCTTTCCGGACGGTGCGACGGTCCTCGACCGGGCCGTCTCCGCCTACACCCCGACCCTACGGGCATTGCGGCACGCCCGGGCCCGGTACGCCCGAGCAGGCGAGGATCTGGTGATCGTGGCGATCGGGGACGCACCCGGCGCGAAGGCACTGCGCAGCACGGAGCGGGAGGCGAGCAGGATCGCCGCACTGACCCCGGCCACACGGCTGATCGGCGCGCAGGCGACGGTCGACGCGGTCCGTGCCGCGCTCGTGTCGCACGCGTCGGCGCACTTCGCGTGCCACGCGGCGAGCGATCCCGGCGCCCCGTCAGCCGGGCATCTGCTGCTGCACGACGGTCCGCTGTCGGTGCTCGACGTGTCCGCACTGGACCTCTCCGGGGTCCGGCTCGCGGTGCTGTCGGCGTGCGAGACCTCCCTCGGCGCACACCGGATCCCGGACGAGGGCCTGCATCTGGTGTCGGCCTTCCAGCTCGCCGGCTACCCGCAGGTCGTCGGCACGCTCTGGCAGGTCAACGACCACGTCGCCCGGCTGGTCGGCGTGGACCTGCACCAGGGAATCGCGGAGGGCGAAGACGTCGCAACAGCGTTGCACCACGCCGTGCGCCGCTGTCGGGAGCGTTTCCCGAGGACCCCGACGCTGTGGGCGGCGTACCTGTATTCCGGTCGATGACGGTCACGTGTCCGGCAAACGTATGGCCACCGGCGTGGCACTGCGGCCAAGCTGGTGATGTGGCGTTCTGGGGCAGGAAGAGGAAGAAGAGGAAGCAGCCGGAGGTCACCGACCACGTCGTCGGTGACTTCGGCAAGGCCGAGATCAAGGTGACCGAGCGGCCCGGCGACGTGCCGCTGATCAACATCAAGCTGTCGGTGACCCAGGAGTTCGCCTTCGGCGCGGAGTTCGTGCACAAACGCGAGGAGCTCGGCCTGCGGCACCCGGAGACACTGCACGCGCTCCACTTGTACGCGGCGGCCCTGGGCCGACTGCCCGACCGGCGGAACGACGCCGTCGAACTGCTCGACTGGCTGGTCGCCGCCCGCGCGGACGACGAGGAGAACAGACTCCTGGCTTTGAACGACCTCACCCGGCTCCTGCAGGAGGGCGGCCATCTCGCGCTCGCCGAGCAGCAGTTGCGGGAGGCGTTGTCCGGGTGGGAGCGGCTGCGCGGCCAGGACGACGCCCAGACCCTGTCGATCGCGACGAACCTGGGGAACGTCCTGATCGACCTCGGGCGCCGGGAGGAAGCGGAAGGGCTGATGCGGGACACGGTGGCCCGCCGTACCCGCACACTCGGCGCCACCCATCCGGACACGCTGAGCAGCAGGAACACCCTGGCGGGAACGTTACGCGGCTCGCCCGACCGATTCGCCGAGGCCGAGCGCATGTACCGGGCGATGCTGGCCGACGTCGACGGCGGCAGCGACCTGGCGTTGACCGTTCGGCACAACCTCGCCGCCGTGCTCATCCACCAGGGCAGCCACGCCGAGGCCCTGACGATGTACCGGGAACTGGTCGACGCCCGGTCGCGGCTGAAGGGCGACCAGCATCCGGACACCCTGACCACCCGGCACAACTACGCAGTCGTCCTGAACCGGCTCGGCCGCGTCACCGAGGCGGAGACGCTGATCGCCGAGGTGCTCCAGGGCTACCGGCGGGCGTACGGCCTCCGGCACGCCGCAACCCTCGGGGTCCAGGTCGACCTGGCTGCGATGAAGGCCAACCAGGGCCGCAACACGGAGGCGGTGCCGCTGCTGCGCGACGCGATCGAGGGCTACCGGAGCACGCACGGACCCAACCACCCGCGCGTCCGTGAGCTCACCGGCGTCCTCGCGCAGCTGGGCGGGTGATCACGCCATCGGTCACCTGGTGTCGTGCACGAAGCCCAGCAAGGGCTCGAAGCGGGCCCGTCAACCAGGGTTCCTGTCGTCCTTGCTCTCGTGCGTGGCTTCCGGCCAGGCGCGCCCTTCGACGGCGAGGCCGGGATGCAGCGGTGAAGCCTGGCGACAGCCGGGTCGCTGGAACTGTCGTTCGGTCAGCCGCAGCATCGCCTTCGCAGGCGCTGCCGGACCGTTGGCCCGGCCTCGTGGTGGGGGCTGCGGAGGCACACTGCCTGTGGGTACGAGCCGTGGGCCAGGATGTGTTGCCTGGCCCACCGACGATGAGGATCAGCACGTGCCTGTGATGGCAGACGGCCGGTGGCGTCTGCCATCACAGGCGGGGGCGAAACCGGGATGCCCGAAGCGTCGTCAGCGGACGACGTCGAAGACCTGCTTCTGCAGGCCGTTGCTGTAGACCTCGTGCTCGACCAGCTTCAGCTTCTGGGTGTCCTTGTCCGTGGTGCTGAACAGGCGCTTGCCGGCTCCGAGCAGCAGCGGGAAGACGAGAAGGTGGTAGCGGTCGATCAGGCCCGCGTCCGAGAGGCTGTGGTTCAGCGAGGCGCTGCCGTGGACGATGATCGGGCCGCCGTCTGCCTCCTTGAGGGCGGCGACCTCGTCGAGGGAGCGCAGGATGGTGGTCTCACCCCAGTTGGAGACCAGCTTGTCCTCGGTGAGGGTAGTGGAGACGACGTACTTCGGCATCGTCTTGTAATGCGCGAAATCCGCCATGTCCGGCCACACAGGGCTGAACGCCTCGTAGCTGACCCGGCCCATCAGCATCGCGGTGGACTCCTGCTGTTCGCGCCCCTTGAGCTCGAACGCCTCGGGGACGAAGTCGACCTCCTTGAAGGTCCATCCGGAGTTGCGGTAGCCGGGTTCGCCGCCCGGGGCCTCCATGACGCCGTCGAGCGAGATGAAGGCCGTGCTGATCACAGTGCGCATGAGAGGTTTTCCTTGATCTCTTGGAGGTGTGTTGTGTGGCTGCTCGGTGCGCGCTCGGCCCGCGTTCACGGCGCAGGCGCCCCGATGATGAGGTGCTGGTGACCGCCGCGGAGAGCGGCTGGTCCGGTGATTCTGGGGGTGAAGCGGATCAGGGTGCCCGACGGTGCGGCTGTGCACCGGTGAGCGCGGAGTCAGGCGAGGAGGCCGGTCAGCCACTGCTGCCAGGCGGCCTCGGCGCCGTCCGTGTCCGGGCCGAAGAGGTGGTGGAACATCAGCACCACGCCGGGGAAGTGGTGGAAGGTGTAGATCCCGTCGGCGGTACGGACCTCGATGCGCTCGTCGTCCGACCAGGTCACTTCACCGTCCACCTGCGGCAGGCCGGCCGGATCGGCGTGCGCCCGTGCGCCCACGGCGACCGGGCTCGGTAGCGACAGCCCGCGGGTGAGGGCTGCCCGGACCTGCTGCGTGGGCTGCTCGCCCGAGGGCGCCATGGCGAAGACGGGGACGCCGGCGCGTCCCGGGAAGTGGGTCAGGTACTCGCGGAGCGTGTGGAGGTGGAAGGGCCAGCCGCGGCGCAGCGCGTCGTACTCGTCCTGCCAGTCGTCGCCGAGCATGCCGCTCTGGACGATACGGAGTACGGTGCTGCCACCGTCGCGCCCCTCGATCAGGTACTCGAAGGCCATGAAGCGGCCGTCCTCGGCAGTGGCCGTGCGGGTGGCGAAGCGTCTGCCGGGTTCGTAGGCGGTGACCACCGAGGTCTCCCGGTTGCCCCCGATGTCCATGGCGGCGGTGCCGCCCTCGCGCGGCTCCACCTCGCTGCGTCCCATGAACCAGGAGTCGATCCCCGGTCCGGTGGCGATCGCCTCCCAGACCTGCTCCGGGCTCACCGGCAGGGTCGCCTCCTGCTCGATCTCGAAGGGGTGCGTCATTGCGAGTTCTCCTGTCGTGCTTCGGATCCGTGTCCTTCTGTCCCTCCGGGGTTCTGCCGCGGGTCAGCCTCGCTCCCCGGGGCGCCGGAGGGCGCGGCGGGAATCTGGTGGAGCCCGACGATCACCCGGTGACTACGGCCCCCGGGGGCGGACTCGTCGTGGTAGCGGCTGACGAGGGCCGTCACGGCCTGGGCCAGCTCGTCGGCGAAGGCCGTGCGGTCGGCCGCGGAGGCGAACCGCACCTCCGCATCGATGGCGAAGGTGGCCAGTCGCCGCCGGGCCCGGGAGGCGCCGGTCAGCAGGGCACCGACCTCCTGTACCAGTCGTGCTCCCAGCGACAGCAGCCAGCGGGCGGAGAGCTGGTCCGGGGACCGGGACGGGTCCGGGCTGACGGCGGCCAGGGCGCTGGGGGAGATCACGTAGGAGGCGGCAGTGGCGCGGTACACCCGCTCGGTGACATTGCCCTTGCGCCGTTCCTCGACGAGTTCGACCAAGCCGTGACGCTCGAGTTCCTTCAGGTGGTAGTTGACCTTCTGCCGGGGCAACCCCAGGCGGGCGGCCAGCATGGCGGCCGAGCCGGGCTCGGCCAGGGCGGCGAGGATCCGGGACCGTATCGGGTCCAGGGACGCCTCGGCCGCAGCGGGTTCTTCGATCACAGCGACGTCCAGCACCGCTCCAGGATGGAGCCGACAAGAATTATTGTCAAGAAAATAAAAACTGTCGGTGTGCCTTCTGTGGCGTCGAGGCCGTCGCCCCAGCCTCCTGCGTGACCTAACTGGGCCTGTCTCCTCGAGGCCGAGGACGACCTGGAGAGCCGCCGGGCTCGATCCATCGAGCCGCGGCGCGTCGACTCGGCCTTACCTTCCGCTTCCCCCCGCCGCGTCGTTGCGCCTGCTCTACCGCCGACGTGCCCCCGTCGATAGCGGTGAAGGCGAACCGTGTTCGGTGCGCTCCTTCTCCAGGTAGTAGTAGCTGCGCGTCCGGGTCGCCGAACAAGAAGAACAGACGCAGTCCCTTCGCGCCCCGCTCCATTTCCAGCGTCCACGTGTATGTCTCCGGTGCGGGCTCCCTGGCGTTTGCGGAAACTTCGAAACCGGGTTCCGTATCGTGGCGTTCCTCCCATGAGGTTTGCCGCGTGACGCTCACAGTGACGTGTTGACCATTGCCCCAACCCGACTGCTCATCGGTCAGGTGCCAGGTCCCAGTCCCCGACATGCGCCAGCCCTCGTCGAAGTTGAACTCCTGCCCGTCGAGGTGCGCCACGACGGCCGTTTCATCGGCCTTCAGCGCGACCTCCGTTCCATCCCAGCTCCGCCACATCCCTACGGTGTCGGCGTGCGTTGCGTTCGACACCGCGGGTACGGAGCTGTTTCATCTCCCGGTAGTCGTGCTCGATGCGCCGGCGGAGCTTGGCCAGCCGCACCAGCGAGGCCAGGGGTATGCCGGAGGGCAGGCTGGACAGCCGGAACTGCACCGGTTCCGGCTCGGTGGCTGGCCATTCGGCCAGCAGTCGGCGCTCAGGCAGTTCCACACCCTGCGTGGCCTGGCGGATCTCGCGTCCGGCGGGACGGATGCGCAGGGCGACGAAGCGCGAGTACATGCGCTTGAGGCCGGTTCGGCCTGTGCCTGGCCGGGAGCCCTCGCGCCAGGAGACGGGCCGGGCCGCCTGCCGGCCGGCCTCCATGACCAGTTCCTTCACCGTCTGGGGCTTGTCCGGGTATGTCGCCACCGGTGGGCGGCCGATGCCTTGATACTCGGGAGTGATCGGCCGTGCATGGGCGCGATGGGCGGTGTGACGGCAGGAGATCCCGACCGCGTAGGCCGGTTTCCGTTCCTCCAACCCCAAGCGGAAGGCGGCGGCATCTCCATATCCGGCGTCCGCGACGACCAGCGGGACGTCCACGCCCCAGGTGCGGGCCTCGTCGATCATGTCCAGTGCCAGCTGCCACTTTTCCACATGCCCCACCCGGGCAGGGATCCCGCAACGGCCGCGGCGGGCGACCCTGCCCGCTTCCGCATCCGGCGAGGCGGGATCCCAGGAGGCGGGCAGGAACAGCCGCCAGTTGACCGCGGCCGAGGCGTGATCGTGCCCAGGTGCAGCGACACCCCCACCTGGCAGTTGGTGACCTTGCCCGCAGTGCCGGTGTACTGCCTCGACACACACGCCGAGGCATCCCCGTCCTTCATGAAGCCGGTGTCATCGACGATCAACGCCTCCGCACCGATGACATCGTGCAATTTCCAGGCGAGCCGGGCCCGCACATGGGCCGGATCCCACGGACTGGAGGTGATGAAGTGCGCCAGCGCCTGACGATTGCCGTCCTCACCGAGGCGGGCCGCCATCGGCTCCACCGACTTGCGCCTCCCGTCCAGCAGCAGCCCCCGCACATACACCTGCCCCCAACGCCGCTGGTCCGCACGGAAGAACCCGTCGAACAACTCCGCCGCGAACGCCTCCAGGCCCTCCTGGCCACCTGGACCGGCGCCTGCTCGATATGCGGCCAATCTGCACCGACACCAGAACCACACCACAGGACCTAACAAAGCCCTACTAGTGCTGTGACCGGGAAGGTTCACCGTGATCGGAAGGCGGCTCGTGGGTCGAGCGCACGCGAAACTGCTGGTATTACTGGGGCATGCAGGAAGAGACCGCACGCTCCGCGATCGACACGTTCATCTCCGCGTTCAACGCCTCGGACGACAGCTATGTGACTGCCCTGCTCTCCCAGGCCCTGACCTCAGACGTGGTCTTCTGGGGGCCGTTGGGTCGCAGCGAAGGAATCGGCGCGGTCGAGCGGTTCGTGCTGGACATCCGACGCCACCCGGCGGGGACCGGCACGATGGTGCGCTGCTCAGCGGTGGACATGCCTGACGAATGGGCCCGGTACCAATGGGTCTTCACCACGCCGGATGGAGGCCCCCGCCTGGCGGGAACGGATGTCGTCCATCTGCGACGGAGCCTCATCGACCAGGTCATCGTCTTCGCGGGGGAGATCGAGCCGTTCGCCTCCTGAGTCATCCTTCTGTCGCTGTCCTTCTCCTGAACTTGCCCCGTCGGCGTTCGGGGGCTGCTGTTCGCGGTTGGTCAGGCCGCGGTGTTGAGGGGGCGTCCGCCCCAGCGAATGCCCTTTTCGCTGCGGGTGCGGGCGCGTTCATTGCGGTGGGCGGCGAGTACGTCGGGGTGGCGGGCGTTGGTGTTGCGCCAGCGAAGGTAGCGGTGCAGTGCCTGGGTTTGCGCAGGGTGGCTGCGGTGGTGGGAGTTGGCCAGGGTGAACTGCCGCAGCGGGCCGAAGTGGGCCTCGATCGGGTTGGCCCAGGAAGCGTAGGTCGGGGTGAAGCACAGCTCGACCTTGTTCTTCTTCGCCCAGCGGCGGATGCCCGCGCCGGTGTGGGCGGAGAGGTTGTCCAGGATGATGTAGATCGGGGCGCCGTCGGGTCGGGCGGCGCGGATCGACTTGAGCGCGGCCAGGGTGTTGGCGGTGCCCTTGCAGCGGCGGTTGACGCCCCACAGGCGGTCGTCGCCCACGGAGTAGCAGCCGTGGAAGTAGGTGACGCCGTGGGTGCGGCGATAGGTCGCCGGCAGCCGGTTTGGCTTGCCCTGCTTCGCCCAGCAGGAGCCTGCGGTGGGCCGGATCCCCAGGGGCCCGAACTCGTCGAAGGCGAAGACCCGGTCCGGGAAGCGTTCCAGCACCTGCTCGATCCGGTCGAGCTTGGCGTCGCGATCAGGGTCGGGTGACTCCTTCCAGGTCTTGGTGCGCTGGAAGGTGATGCCGCGGCGCCGGAGCAGGCACCGTAAGGCTACACGGCCGATGCGGATGACACGTCCGTGCATTTTCCGCAGGTAGGCGGCGAGCTTGCGCAACGACCAGCGGGTGAAGGGCCGGCCGAGCTTGATGGGGCGGGTGGTGGCCGTCTGGATGACGAAGTCTTCCTCGTCAGGGCTGAGTCGGCGGGGACGGCCTCCCGCCCAGCGAGGGTCCAGGCAGGCCAGGCCGATCTCGTTGAACCGGTGGATCACGTCCCGGACGGTGTCCTCGTCAGCCTGGACCAACTGGGCGATCAGAGGCACCCGGTTCCCGCCGGCCGAGGCCAGCAGCATCATCGCGCGCCGGTAGCGCACCGAGTTGGTGCTGCCCCGGCGCACGGTCTGCTGCAGCTTCTGCCCCTCCTGGTCGGTCAGCCCGCGTACATGCGTTGGCGGTGGCGATGAAGACGTCGCGGGGAACTGAGCGAGCGACGGGGGAGGGGCACAGAGCCCCGAACGCCCCCTCCCCCGCTCTCCCTTGCACAACGTGTCTTCGGCCGAATCGGTGACCATCAGCCGCCCGCGTCGTTGATCATCCCGACGGCTCGTGAGTCCCGCCTGGAGGAGGACCCATGTGTCGCTCAACAGCCCTGATCCCCTGACTGACGCCTCGGTTGTCCTCAGCGGGAATCGTCGGCTGTCCGGGCGGTGCCGTCGTGCGCGCCGTGACGTCGGCGGGCCATCTCCGGCTCCGTCAGAAGGCGATGCCGTCGACACCGCGGGAGACGATGTCGCTGGGCTTGCCCGCCAGGTCGCGGACCGCCCGCCAGGCCATGTCCATCGCTGAGTCGACGTAGGCACGAGGGGCCGAGTCGGTGTTCGCGATCGCGACCCGCCCCCACGTCTGGCGGGCGACGTGGCTCGGCAGCTCGCCGTAGGGCCAGAACGTGTCCCAGGGACGGCCGTACTCGTAGGCGTATGCGTGGGCCCAGCGGTTGACCGTGATGCCCTCGATGTCGCGCGCCGGGTCGAAGCCACCCGGGCCGAGGGCGCGGGCCAGCTGGTCGCGAAGATTGCGCTCCATCTCTGCAAAGCTCGTCCTGATCAGCTCGCCCCGGCCTGCCGCGCCCTGCCGGCGGGGCGGGAGACCGGGCCGGCACGCCGCGCGAGAGACATGCAGGATCGCCGACTCGCTCGGCTTGTCGGGGAAGTGGTAGCCGCCCATGCTGACCGGGAAGTCCAGTTCGGCGCCCGTCCAGTAGCCGGTCGGGAACCGAACGCTGGAGATCTTGAGGTTGTCCAAGGCCTCCCAGTTGCGGACCAGAACGCTGGTGTACACGAGGGCAAGACGCGGGCTGTCCTTGAGGGCGCCCCGCTGCCGCTGGGAGATCTCGCTGGTCAGGAACGGGATGATCTGGTTGTTGCAGGCGAGAACGACGTGCTCGGCGCGGACGGTCTCCAAGCGGTCCTTGTGCACGTAGGAGACCTGCACCTGGCGGGCGGAGTCCGGGTCGCCCTCGTGTACGACGCGCACCGCCGGTGAGTTCAGCCGGATCCGCACGTTGTTGCGGCGCCGATCGAGCTCACCGTACTGGATCCGGCTGGTCGGGATGGTCTCCATCCCCTGCCCCGGCATGGCATGCGGGATCAACTTCCGCACGAGCGAGTAGACGACCCCTGCGTTGCCCTCGGGGAAGTGGTAGATGTAGTCGTCCTCCGAGGTCCACACCTTGTGACCGGTAGGCGCGATCCGCGGATCGGGGCCACCGTCCCAGTCGAGGCCGAGCCCGTCGAATCCCGCGAACTCGATCGACGCGTCGAGCGCGCCGACGGCGTCGGCGCCATAGCCCCAGTTGCCGTTCGGCGTGGTCTGCAGGAACTTCTGGGCGTCGGGGTGTGCCTTGACGTGGTCGCGCAGGTAGTCGAGGTAGGTGATGTCGGCGAGCTTGTCCTTCTTCTGCTGGTCGGAGAGCCCGGGCATCCAGTCCCGGGGGTCGTCGTAGATGGCGGCGAGGTCGGCCTTGGCTTGGGCCGCCATCGGCGCGTTTTCGAGGATCGTCGAGTACGGCGTGCCGCGCTGCCAGGTGACCAGGTGGTCCTTGCCCCAGGACTCCTTGTCGAAGAACAGGCCACGACCCAGGCCGTGGCGCGCGTTGAAGCCGGAGTCGAAGTACTTCTCGAACCGCTCGACGCGGATCCCGATGTCGGTGAGCAGTTGTCTGGCGGGCGGCGCGTACGTCGAGGGCGACTCCAGCGATTGCGACCCGCCGTAGCTCAGCAGTGTTCGAGCGGTGGTGCGGAACTCGTTGCGCCGCGCGTGCCCGCCGATGTCGTCCATCGCATCGAGCACGAGGATTTTGCAGTTCTTGCCGAACTCCATCTGGTAGTAGCGCGCGGCCGAGAGCCCGCTGATGCCGCCGCCCACGACGACGAGGTCGTACTTCTCGTGGGTGTCGCGAGGCTCCGGCGCGTCGTCCCAGAAGGTTCCGTCTCGCAGGGCGTGCGGCACCTTCATGGCGGCGTCGGAGTACCCGCGCAGGCCTTGCCAAGTCGGCGGGTAGTAGCGTGCATCGGCCCTCGGGGCCTCGGCGGCCGAGGCCGGCCCCGCCGCCGCGCTGCCCCCCGCTACCAGCGCGCCCACGCCCAGGGCGACGCCGTCCAGGAAGTCGCGACGGCGGATCTTCCGGTTCATGCCCAGCTCGTCGTCGGTGAAGTCGCTCAACTGGCTCGCCCCCAACACTCTCGGAGAATGTGCGGATCCAAGCGTCATGCGCGTCGTTTGCAACTGAATCCGCACAGCAACGCGGCCTGATGCTACGGATCTGCTCATCGGCGGTCAATGGTGCGGTCAATGGTGCTCGGGACGCCGGGAGGCCCCAACGGACCGCATCTGGCGCCGTAGTTCGTCGCGCAAGACATCCAGGACCAGCCGCCCGGCGGGCGAGGAGGAGCGACACGTGCGGGAAGGTCCATTGCCGGGCACCCGCAGGAGGCACCGATAGGGCCCAGGGCGTCCCCGACGAACAGCACGTCGTGACCCGCTCGCCGTTCGCCCGACTGCCTGCCGCCCCGCCGCCGTTCCGTCCGCGTCCGTCGGCGGGGGCGACGGCGCGCACGCCACGTAGCCCGAGCAGTAGTTGCCGATGTCGTTGAGGTACTCAGAATCCGGCAGCAGGTCGGCCTGCAGCAGCAGTTGGGCCACCGCAATACGGCCAGGGCCACGGCGAGCAAAACCGCGGCGACGGCCCCGGCCGCCACGATCACTCTCTGCCTGCGGTCCGTGTCTACGGCGCGTCCTGAGCGCTGCTCACCGCCAACCCGCAGTACGAGGTACTGGTGAGCGACCTGAACGGCGCTACCGGCGTCGAAAGCAACACTGTCAGGCGCAACCTGCCCGGCCCGGCTCCCGAGCGCGGAGCATCCTCGACCGCCGTCTCAAGAAGTGCGGATTTCGTTGCGATGGTGGGTATTGGGATGCGAAAGCGTCCGCCGGGATGGCCTGGTCCGTCTGAATTCCTTGTAGCTGTACAGGTGTTGGGGTAGAACTCTCCTGTCTCGTGCTTCCTCGCAGGAGGGACCATCGCTGTGGCAGTGGACGAACACCCCGATCTCCAGGACGAACACGCACCCCGCGAACCGAACCGCCGCGCCGTACCGGGAGCGGGGGGCCGCAGCCGCGATCGCCGCCGCGTACGGTGGTACGCAACTGCTGGGAGCGCAGGTAGCGGTCGCCGTGGACGCGGCCGCTGCCACCGGGTGCGCCATCGCTGCCGACACCCTGAGCACGTGTCATGGGCCGGGCGACCGCGATCGGCGAGCCGACCGCATCCACGGGCGAACCGTCGGCCGTCATCACCGCTACGCGAGGGGCCGGTACGGCGGCTGGAGCGGCCAGGGGCCTTCCGAAGTCCTGGCCCGTAACGGCGTCGTGGCCACCATTCAGCCGCTGGCGGCTCAGGCCGGCCTGCGGATCCTGCAGCAGGGCGGCAACTCCGTGGACGCCGCCGTGGCGAAGGCAGCGGTCCTGGGGTTGACGGAGCCGGGCAACGCGGGCATCGACGGAGACACATGTTCGCCCTGCACAACCACGCGGTCGAAGCGGTACGCACCGCGCCGATCCCCCTGACCTGGTCGCCCTGCGCCCACGGAGTGGCCCCCGATGGTCGGCTCTTCCGCGCCCAGCGCGGCGGGCTGGTCCAGGACACCGGGTACGGCGAAGTATGGGCAGAAGTGCGCTTGCGGGCCCTGCCGCCTGCCCAGCGGAGTTCCTCGCTGGCTAAGCGCCCATTTGACCTGCGTCACGCGGCAGCCTCGACCTGGCTCAGTTCGGGCGTGGAACCTCAGGTGGTAGCGCAACGCGCCGGCCACAGCGTGGACGTACTGTTCCGCGTCTACGCCAAGTGTCTGGATGATGTCGTGGCGACGGCGAGAGCCCGGATCGAAGCGACACTGCGGGGCAGAAGGTAGCCACCTGCCCCCTGCCCCACGCCTGCCCCCACACAAGCTGGTCACCACGCGAGATCTAACGAAACAAGGTGAGACAAAGGCTCTATAGCGGGCTGTCGGTCTTCACCTAAAGCGAAAGGGTCTGTGACCAACGTTTCCGCTGGTCACAGACCCTTTTGTTCGTGTGGCGGCGCCAGGGTTCGCACCTGGGTAGGATGAGCTGGCAGATTTGCAGTCCGCGCTCTGCGCACAGGGTGACCTGGGCAAACACGCGGAGCGCGTAAGCCCGCCCCACAGGTGCCCCAATGCCCATGTCGCAAGAACCGGCATTCGAGGAGCGCTCTTGCTACTGAAGTTGAATGCGCGATGCCGGCGGTGCCTGACTGTGTCTCTAGCGGTGTCGTTGTGTCTGTGCTCTCGCCCGCATCGCTGGGACGGCCCACGGCACATCCGTATCTTGGCGCCATGACGGACGAGGAAGAGCCGAGACTCTATGTGAACCGCTGGGGCGACACATCGGATCCAGCCCCAGGTCGGCGCGGTTCCTACAGGGACATCTGCACATGCTTCGACCAGACCAAGCCGCATCCGCGAGCCCGAGTCGGATTCCACACCGAACGGCAGGACACCTCCGCCCCGGGCTGGCAGCACCTGCTGGAACTGGTTGACGAGGCCGCCGCCGACGGGCGCGAAGAGTTCCGCCCCCTGATCGAGCTCACCCCGGAAGAGCGGCGGCAGGTCATCACCCTGCCGCCGAGCATTGCCAGGCTGACGGCGGTCAAGCACCTCGTGCTCTACGGCAGCAACCTGGTCCGAATCCCGCCCGAGATCGGGGCCATGACCAGCCTGGAGGAATTCACCCCCTACACCTCCTACCGGCTGCACTGGTTCCCCTACGAGATCACCCGATGCCGGAAGCTGACCTGCAGCACGGTGAGCACGCGCGCGTTGTTCGGCAACTACAAGCTGCGACCGCCCTTCCCGCGGCTTCAGCCTCCCCCGGACTCCGTCGCGGACCTGGATCTGGAAAACCTGGATCCACGGCGCTGGGGAGCCACAGTCATTCACAGCTGCAGCGTCTGCGACCGCCCGCTCGAACAGGGCGGACTCCAACAGATGTGGATCTCACTACGCGTGGCCACCGACGTTCTGCCCCTGCTGGTCAGCGCCTGCTCATCGGCGTGTGTGGCCGCGCTGCCCGGCAGCGCTCGTAACTACATCCCCTTCACCCCACGAGGGCGGCCGAGTCGACCAGCCGATGTCTGACTGGGACTAACCAGCCGAACAATCTCCCCGGAGAAGCGAAGACAGCCAGGTGCCTGAGGCCAGCAGTTTTACAGAGGCCTCCCCTTGAGCCCTTTCATCTGCGGCTTCTCCGTCGCTAGATGATCCTGAGGCACGCCTGGGGGACCCCGAGGAACGCTGCGGGAAAAGAGTTGTTCCGCGGCGGCGGCGGCGGCCGTCGTGGTGATGGGCAGCGAGAGGTCGCGAGGTATCAGCGAGGACGGCTTGACGACGGTCCTGGCGCCGTAGGGCTTCTGGAGCCACCGGCCGACGTTCATCCCGAGCATCGTGGCCCGGGTTTCACGTCCGCGAGCACAGTCTCCTCCGCGAACATCTCCCGCATCGCCCCGCCGTGCAGTGCCGCTGACAGTCGGTCAGCGGCAACCGCGTCCTGCCGTAAATCGACGGCAGCCTCGGGACGAAGGACTCACCGCCGCCTTGCCGGCGGTGACGACCTGTCTACGCGCTTGTCGGCGCCGCCTGCTGCACGACCTCGAAGGACCACAGCGTGGACCCGCTTGCCGCTGGTTGAGGGCGCTCGCCGCTCTCCGTGCCGCGGCCCTGGTGGGCCGTCTTCATGGGGCCCTCCATCCAGGCTTGGAAGGACTCTTCGTCACGCCACCGTGTGTAGACGAGGTAGTTGTCGGTGCCTTCGACTGGCCGGAGGAGTTCGAACCACTCGAACCCGTCAGAGCCCTCCACGGCGTGGGCACGGGAGGCGAAGCGCTTCTCCAGCGTCTCCCGCTGCTCGGCGGGGACGGTCAGTACGTTGATCTTGACTACGCTCATGGCCCCATTCTGCCGTACGGCTGCCGGTCAGCGGTGGTAGCGGCAGCCTCTGACAACCCGAACACGCAACGGCGGAATCGAAAAGCCGTCAGTGGCGTGGATCAGCCCTTGCGGCGTGCGGCCCAGACGGTGCGTTCGGTACGCACGGCGAGGTCGTCGCGGCACAGGATGCTGTGGGGGCTGTCGGTGTCGAGCAGCCGGTCGAGCGCGGCGAGGTCCTCGGCTGAGAGTGCGTTGGCGACGCTGTAGCGGATGCGTTGCAGGCTGCCGAGGGCGTACGCGCCGACCGCCTTGCTGCGGGAGCCGTCGATGTTCACGGTGATCGTGCGTTCGCCGTCGAGGATGAATCCGGCGTCGGTCAGCTTCGGGCCCCAGTCGGCGCCGCGATGGGGCACGTGCTCGGCGTGGAAGCGATCGCTCGCGGCGTGGCAGCGTTCTTCCAGGCCGGGCCGGTCCTCAGGTGCGTTCTCGGGCAGGAAGCGGGGAAAGCCGGCCAGCTCCACGACGGCGAACAGTCCGCCGGGGGCGAGCAGGTCGTGGACCCTGCGCAGGGCGCGGCCGGGGTCGTTCATGTGGTGCATCGAGGCCGAGGCCCACACCAGGTCCGGCGCGCCGAGGCCGGGCCAGCCGGTGTCGTCAAGGTCGGCCTGCACGATGCGCACGCGCCCCTCCATATCCCGGGCGCACGCCTTCTCCCTCAGGGATTGAAGGTGCTCAGTCGAGGAGTCGACAGCGGTGACGTGCGCGTCGGGGAAGCGGTCGAGGAGGGCGAAGGTGCCGCCTCCCGTTCCGCAGCCCAGATCCACGATCTGGAGGGGAGGCGTCTGGATGGGCAGCCATGTGGTGATGGCGGCGATGTGCTCGGCAAGGACTTCCGCGTCCAGGTCGAGGATCTCCGCCTGGCCGTCGATGTCGTGCCGGCGACGGTGGTGGGATGCGTGCGGTTGTGCGTGGGTCATGTCTCCACGCTAAGGCGCTCATGCGTTTACGGCACAGACCCTTTCTGTTTACGCAAGGCGATGGTCGCGCGGGCTGCTGGACGCGCAAGACGCGCCCACGCGAATCATACGAGGTGGCGTCGCATCGTCACTGGCGGGACCCCTGAGGGTCGCCGTCGTTGTTGTCGCGCTGATGGCCGCGTCGGGCGTCGCGGTCGAAGATTCCCAGGATCTCGCACGGTCCGCCCTCGGCGCCGATCGCGTGCGGCATCATCGTGGGGAACTCCGCGGCCTGGTTGGTCTCGACGCGGATGCGGCGATGGCCCAGCATGAGAATCGCGGTGCCGGACAGGACGACGAGCCATTCCCGCCCGGGGTGCGCGCGCATACGGGAGGGGTTGTCGGGCGGCGGCTCGGTCATACGCTGCCGCACGACGGTCATACTCGGGTCGCCCTTTACCGGCCAGCGCATCAGCCCATGAGCGCCGTCGATCATCGGACTGGTGATGACGTCGTCGGCGGCGGTCTCCACAAGCTGGTCCAAGGTGGTGTCCAGGGCGCGAGCGAGCGTGACGAGACTGTCCAGCGCCAGGCGGCGCTGGCCGTTCTCGATGCGGCTGAGCGTGGACTGACTGAGCCGGGCACGCGTGGCCAGTTCCCCCAGGGACCAGCCCTGCGCCACCCGCAGCGCGCGGATCCGCTTGCGTACCAGGCTGTCCAGCTCGTCATCGCTTTGCGTCATAGGCAACATTTTATGCCCCAAGTGCAAAGCGTGGTTAGCGTCATGCGCAGACAGCCCGGAACGGATGGGGCCAGCACGAAGGAAAGGGATACGAAGAGATGTCTGTGACAACTGCCGCGTACGCGACCGGCAATTTGCCCGGCGGGACCGTCGACGCCGTGGTGATCGGCGGCGGTGCCGCGGGCCTGAACGGTGCGCTGATGCTCGCCCGCTCCCGCCGCTCGGTCGTCGTGATCGACAGCGGCACCCCCCGCAACGCACCCGCCGAGGGCGTGCACGGACTGCTCGGCCTGGACGGCACCCCGCCCGCCGAACTGTACAAGCGGGGCCGGGAGGAGGTGCGCCACTACGGCGGCCTGATCGTCTCCGGCGAAGTGATTTCGGCTGAGCCGGCCGCCCCGTCCGCCGACGGGGACCTGCGCTTCACCGTCACCCTGGCCGACGGCAGCGCCCTGACAGCGCGCCGCCTGCTGGTGGCCACCGGGCTGCGTGACGTGCTGCCGGAAGTTCCCGGCCTGGCGGAGCACTGGGGGCACGGCGTGGTGCACTGCCCGTACTGCCACGGCTGGGAAGTGCGCGATGAGCCCATCGGCATCCTCGCCATCGGCTCCGCCTCCGTCCACCACGCCTTGTTGTTCCGCCAGTTGACCGACGACCTCATCTACTTCACCCGCGGTACCGAACTGGATGACGACACCCGCGCACGCTTCGCCGCACGTAATATCCGCATCGTCGACACACCGGTGGAGGAAGTCGTCAAGGCCGACGACGGCGGCATCGCCGGTGTGCGCCTGGCGGACGGCCAGGTAGTTGCTCGCCGCGTGCTTGCGGTTGCCACTTTTATGCAGGCCCGCACCGAGGGCTTGGACGGTCTGGGCCTGCCGATGGAGGACGTGCCCGGCGGTATGGGCCGCCGCTTCGCCTCCGGCATGGCCGGCACCACCGACGTCCCGGGGGTGTGGGTGGCCGGCAACGCCACCGACCTGACCGCCCAGGTCGGCCCTTCCGCCGCGGCCGGCGCCCTCGCCTGCGCCCACATCAACGCCCACCTGGCCGCCGCCGACACCGACGCGGCCGTCGCCGCCGCCGAGAGCGGCACCGCCACCGCCTGAGGCGCGCCAGGCGCGCAGCAGTGCGGCCAGGGTGAGGGTGCAGATGGCGTGGGCGCGCACTTCCTGCCCGGCGGCCGGTCAGTGGGTCTTCGCGGTGAAAGCGCCGTTTTCGCCGAAGGCGAGGCGGGCGAAGCGTTCACCGATGTGCTGGTGGGTGGCGGGGTCCGGGTGCAGATCGTCGGGCAGCGGCAGTTCGACGTGGTCGGCCTCGCTGTAGAGGTCGAGGCCGTGGAGGTAGTGCAGGTTCGGGTCGGTGGCCGCACGCTGCTGGACGATGCGGGCCAGCTCGTCCCGGATCACGGTGAGGGTCAGTTTCCCGGCCGCTGTTTGCGTGGGGTCGCCGGTGGCCACGAACCGCAGCCGCCCCTCGCTCATCGCGCTGAGGTCCGGGGCGCTGGGGCCGGGCGTGTTCTCGTGGATGGCGCAGTAGATTGGCGAGACGACCAGCAGCGGGGTGGTGGGGTGGCTGTCTCGGATCGTGTCGAGGAAACCGTGGACGGCCGGGCCGAACGCGCGCAGCCGCATCAGGTCGGTGTTGACGATGTTGATACCGATCTTGATGCTGATCAGGTCGGCGGGGGTGTCGCGTATGGCGCGGGCGGTGAACGGGTCGAGCAATGCGCTGCCGCCGAATCCCATGTTGACCAGCTCCACCTTGCCCAGAGTGGCGGCTCGGGCGGGCCAGATCCCGGTTGGGGTGGCGGCATTGGAGCCGTGGCTGATCGAACTGCCGTGGTGCAGCCAGACCTTGCGGCCGCTGGGTGGTGGTGTGTGGACTGGGGCGTTGGTGCGCAGGGAGGCCAGCTGGGTGGCCTCGTCGTGCGGCAGCCAGATCTCGACGTCCTTCTCGTCGTCGGGCAGGCCGGTGAAGCGCAGGGTCTCCACCGGCCCGGGCCGGGTTTGTGCGGTTCCGGAGGTCATGTCGATGGTGAGGGTGTCGCCCTCGGTCGCGCTGGCCCGGCCCGCGAGCCGCCCGTCGACGAGGAGCTCGTACACCCCGTCGGGGCGAGGCGGCGCTCCGACGTAGACCCGCTTGGTGGCCACGACGTCCAGCTCGACGGCGGTGGCCCGGGTGCGGAAGGCCAGCCGCACTCCGGAGGGCTGTGACTCCGCCATGGCCAGCTGGCCGTCGGGGATCTGCTGCCGGGCGCGCGCGGGCAACCGGTGGGGCAGCACACCGCGTTCGGTGCGCTCCAGGTCGAGGGCGCCGCGCAGGAGGCCGGCTGTGATGGGGGTGGTGGTCCAGTCGTGCTCGGTGTTCATTTCGTCGGTCTCTTCGATCTGGAGGGTCGGTCGGCGGGGGGCGGCTGGAAGGGCCTGGTCAGGAGGTGGTGGGCCAGGTGCGCAGCAGGACGTCGAGCGCGTTGAGGATCTCGGTCCAGCTCTCCTGCGAGTCGGGGGCGCTGTGGCTGAAGCCGCCGGCGGTCTCCAGGCCGACGTAGCCGCTGAAGACGCTGCCCAGCAGCCGCACCGCGTGTGTCTGGTGAGGTTCGACGAGGTTGTATCCGCGAAGGATCGCCCGTGTCATCTGGGCGTGCCGGACGCCGGCGCTGGCGGCCGCCGTCTGCGGATCAAGCCGGAACTGGGTTGCGGCGAAGCGACCCGGGTGCTTGAGGGCGTAGTCGCGGTAGACGTTCGCGAAAGCGCTGAGGGCGTCTTTGCCGGCCCGCCCGGCCACGGCGGTGGAGACCTGGTCGGCGAGTTCCTCCAGGGCGAGCAGGGCGATCTTGGTCTTGAGGTCGTGGGCGTTCTTCACGTGCGAGTACAGGCTCGCGGTCCTGACGCCGAACCGCCGGGCGAGTTCCGCAGGGGTCGCCTGCTCGAAGCCGACCTCGTCGGCCAGCTCTGCCCCCGCCCGGACCAGGCGCTCCGTGGTCAGTCCTACTCGTCCGGCCCGTGCCATGTTCATCCTCCGAATCGCATCTCATCCCTGACATCGATGATTATGCATTTGCCTAATCGGATTAGGCAAATTAGCGTGTCTCTTATGAAGCCACTGACTGAGCAAGAGATTCGTACCGCGTTTGTGAACTGCACCAAGGGCGAGGCCAAGCGACTGAGCGTCCCCCGCGACCTGGCCGAGCAGCGCTGGGACGACCTGGACTTCCTGGGCTGGCGAGATCCTCAGGCCCCCGACCGGGCCTACCTTGTGATCGAGCTGGACGGCCGCCCGCTCGGCGTCCAGCTGCGCTCCTCCGACGTCGGCTCCTGGCAGATGCGACGCAGCATGTGCTCGGTGTGTGTGACCACGCACACCGGGGGCGTTTCCCTCATGGTCGCGCCGAAGTCCGGGAAGGCCGGGCAGCAGGGCAACTCGGTCGGCGTCTATATGTGCAGTGACCTGGCCTGCTCCCTCTATGTACGCGGGAAGAAGGACGCGGGCGTCGGTGCGCGCCTCCACGAGTCCCTCACCCTGGAGGAGAAGATCCAGCGGACCGTGGCGAACCTCGCCGCGTTCATCGCCAAGGTGACCGCGTGACCCGGGCCCGCCTTCGGCCCCCCCCGTATCGCCGCCGCTGCCCGGCCCTGAAGTGGCTGACCGAGGCAACGGCTCGCAAACTGGTCACTGCCCTGGCCGTCGTCTGATCTTTGCTCGGCCCTCATCCGCCCCGTTGCCGTCGTCGTTGAAGCCGGCGGCGTCCGGGGCGCGCACTGGAGGCAGGCCCTCGTACGGGACGGAGGCGATGAAGCTGTAGCTGCCCTGGACGTTCACGTTTCGTTGCTTGAGCCGAGACAGTCGTGCGACGTCCTCATCGCGGATCTCGTGGCCCTCCGAGCGGAGCCGGGTGACCGCGACGAACAGGAAGCATCGAGAACGCCATGGTGCACGTGAGCAGTCGCCGAACCTGTGCGGGTGCGCAGACTGACTGATCAGGAAGGGCAGAAACAGCGGCAGATCGTGCGCCGGGGCAGTGCCAGCTCCGTGCGCTGTCGCCGGGCGAGGATATTGCTGGCGTCCGTCGGCGGAAACCGCGTCCCTGTGATCGCCCAGTTGGTCCGGGCCGATGAGGACGCGGTGCGGGGGGTGATCCACCGGTTGGGGCGTCAACCGCCGCCGCAAGGGCACCATCAACACTCTGGCCGCACTGAAGTCGATTCGCGCCGCCCGACCCGTCGGCGCCCCGATGTACATCATCTTGGACGCCCCCCGCCCACACCGGCGTCGGCATCCGCCGCTGGGCGAAGAAGAACGAGGTCGAGCTGTGCTTCATGCCGGCCTGTGCCTCAAGGCAACCCGATCGAGGCGCACTTCGGCCCACTGCGCCAGTTCACCCCGGGGGCGGCGTTGTCAGCGGCTGCCCACTGCGGGGGCAAACGGTCCGTCCAGGGCTGCCCATTGCAGGAGCAGGATGGTCTTGCCGTCGGTGATGCGTCCGTCGCGGGTCATGGTGAGGGCTTCTGTGAAGGGCAGTTCGAGGACCTCGATGTCTTCGCCGTCATCCTCGAGTCCGCCGCCGGCCCCCGTCCGGTCGGCCGGGGTGTAGGGGGCGGCGAAGAAGTGGAGGCGCTCAGTGACGGAGCCGGGGCTCATGTAGGCGTCGAGGACGTGGGTGAGCGGGCCGAGCGTGACGCCGAGTTCCTCGGCGCTCTCGCGCCGGATGGCGGTCGGCGGGTCGTCCGCGTCGAGCAGCCCCGCGGCCGCTTCGACGAGCATCCCGTCGGGGTGGTCGTTGACGTAGGCCGGGTAGCGGAACTGGCGGGTGAGTAGAACGTAGCCGCCTCCAGTGTCGTACGGCAGGACGACGGCGCCGTCGCCGCGGTCGTAGGTCTCGCGCTGCTGGGTCTCCCAACGCCCATCGCGGCGGCGGTAGTCGAAGGTGGTGCGGCGCAGCACATGCCAACCCTGGGAGGTGAGTTCGACGTCTCGGACCATGACGCCGGGGTTGCGGTCCAGGTCGCGTCCGGCCCGGTCGAGGCCGATGCGGCCGCGGTGGTCAGGGGTGTCGATGCCGGGGCGGCTTGTCACGCGGTCTCCTGTGGGGTGCGGAGGGGAATCTCGGCAACGTCGTGATAGACGGGCAGGCCGCGGCGGTGGGCGGTGGCGACGTCCTGGTCGGCTCCGATGGAGTCGCCGGGCAGGCGCAGCACGGCGTCACAGTGGGCGATCAGGCGGTCGGCAGTCGGGTATAGCACCTGGTCGGCGAGTGGGTCGGTCGGGCCCGCGCCGGCTGAGTGCAGGACGGGCAGGGCGATCCACTCCCCGATCACGGGGAGGTGGCCGGCGGCGAAGACGGGCCAGGCGGCTGCTTCGAGGCGGGCGAGGTTGGCGGCCATGGCCTGCGGGTCGCCGTCGGTGCCGGAGCGGTAGGGCCCGGCGATCAGGATCAGCATGGGCTTGTCGGTCATGGGGCGCTACGATACATGCAGAAACGTGCAAGAACAGGAGAGAGTGCGAATGCTGGCTGCTGAACGCCGTGACCACCTGCTCGGTCTGCTCGCCCACGAGGGCAAGATCGTCGCCAAGGACGTCGCTGCCGAACTGGGGATCTCCGAGGACAGCGTGCGACGCGACCTACGCGATCTCGCGGCCGAGGGGTTGTGTCAGCGGGTCTACGGCGGGGCGCTCCCTGTTTCCCCGGCCGTGGCGGACTACGCCGCCCGGCAGACCGTGGCCCCCGACGGCAAGCGGAAGGTCGCCTCGGTGGCTGCCGGGCTGGTCCGGCCGGGCAGCGCGCTGATCCTCGACGGTGGTACCACCGCCCTGGCCGTCGCTCACGCGCTCCCGCAGGACCTGGCCTGCACCGTGATCACCCACAGTCCGACGATCGCCGCCACCCTGCTCGACCACCCGCAGGCCGAGCTCTTCCTGCTCGGTGGCCGCATCTTCAAGCACTCCGCGGTCGCCTGCGGTGCGGCCGCGGTCGAGGCCGCGCAGAACGTCTCCGCCGATCTGTGCCTCATCGGCGTCACCGGCGTGCACCCGGAGGCAGGACTGACCACCGGCGACGCCGAGGAGGCCGCGATGAAGCGCGCTCTGGCCGCACGGGCCGCGGACACCTACGTCCTCGCCTCGTCCGAGAAGATCGGTACGGCATCGCGGTTCCGCGTCCTGCCCTTGGAGAAGATCAGCGGACTGATCACCGACGCCGACCCCCACAACGCCGTCGTCGAACAACTCACGGCGCTCGGCGTGGATGTCCTGCCAGCCGGCTGACTGCTACATGCCGAACAGCGGGGCGATCTGCGGCATCGTCAAGTTCGTCCGCGAGTATGCTGCGACCAGCAGTGCCCGGTCATCCAGCGGAAGGCCCCACGGCCGGCCCTTGCAGACCGCGTCCGCCCCCCACACCGCAACATGGTCACCAGCCGGCTGAACTGGCGCGGACTCAGCCCGGTGAACGGGGCTATCCAGGAAGACTCCGACGCCGTAATCACACCAGCCATGCCAAGATCGCTCCATGGGGTGACCTGAGACTTGGCCTGCCTTTCAGCTGCCGCTCAGCGGAGACTTCCACGAGGGGTCGTGTCGGGATCTTCTCGTGAGGTGGGCAAGCAGGTGTTCCGCCGTGGTGAAGGCAGTGTTTTGTGGCGCGCCGACCACGGTCAGGGCGGCCGTGAGCCTTGCCGGAGCTGCCTCTGGCAGGTCCAGGTCGGTCAGGAGGGGAAGGACCAGCAGGAGGCGGGCAGATGTGTCCTGGACGCCTTCGGCCGTGGAAGACGGGTTGTCAGCGACGCGGATCAGTTCGCGCCACGTCAGCCCGATCCCCGAAAAATCTCCTTCCCAGCTGGCGATTTGCTGTGCGTAGGTCCTGCCTGGATGGGTGAGGAGGTAGTCGGTGCCGTAGTCGCCGACCAGGTTGCGGTAGATCACTACAGCTCCGGGACCGTCTTTGGTCGGCACCCGGAACACCGGCCAGTGTCTGGGATCGAAGAGGACCTCGCCCAAGGCATCGGCATCGGCGCCGTCATCGCCGAACCACTCCGGAACCGGCCGCTCGGCACACGCCCCGTCACTGCACATCGCCAGGAGGTAGTTCGACCAGAAGCCCGGGCGGGCCAGCAGAGATTCGCCCGCCACCAGCGGGCCGTCGTCGTATCCCTTGATCAGCACCCCCGGATCCTGTCACCTGTCACCTATCACTGACAGTGATAGTGGTATCCGGGTTCCCGGTGGTCGTGACTCGATCACTGACTGACGTCCTGCTGGGCTGTCTTCGCCTTGGTCTGTCCG
>NZ_JBLVKW010000047.1:0-68179 GCF_048270745.1 Streptomyces sp. NPDC056231
CCACCCTTTCTCACCCGGGTGTGGGGTGTTTTTTTTTTTTTACACCCCCCCGGGCCCCCCCCCCGGGGCCCCCCGCCCCGGCCGCTGGTGATGGGGGTCGTGTTGCGTGCTGCCGCGTCAGGCGACGTCGGCCTCGGTGAGGCTGTCGACCCAGGCGCGGACGGCGGCAGGGTCATAGCGCAGGTGCTTGCCGATGCGGATGGCGGGCGGGCCGATCCGTTTCTTGCGCCAGGCGTAGACGGTTTCGACGCTCGGGAGGCTGAACATGGCTGCAAGGTCTTCGGGGGTGAGATAGCGGTCGGGCAGTCCGGCGCGCAGGGTGGTCCGCGGGTCGGTTGCCGGGGCGCGGGTGGTGGTCACCGGGAGCTCCTCGGTTCGTCCGGTCGGCGTGGTGGGGCCGGTTTTCCGTGACAGAACTGACAGAACCCCGCTGATAGCCCGCTGACCTGTGATTTCTCTGGTTTCCGGCGTCGTGACAAAACCTCGAAAAACTCTGACAGAACCTCCGGGGCGGGGGTTCTGTCAGAGCGCCCGTTTCCGGGCGGGGAGGTTCTGTCAGAGTTTCCGGAGGTTTTGTCACAGCCGTGATCTCGGCTGTTTGTGCAGGTCAGCGGGCTGGTGCGGGGGTTGTGTCAGTTCTGTCAGCGGGTTGGGGGTTCTGTCACGCGCCGGCGAGCGGAGGGGTGAGTGAGGGGTGGGTGTCGTAGCGGGGCGACGGCGGCCGGCCGCCGCGTCCAGAGCGGGGCGGCAGGGGCTGCTGGCGTACCCAGCCGTGCTCTTCGAGCAGGAGCAGGGCGGGGTCCAGGTCGGTCATGGCGGGGAAGTCGCCGCGCGACAGCCCGCGGAACAGCTCTCGCTTGGTGAAGCCGGACAGGCGCTGGTCCTTGAGGTGGGTGAGGACCTGGTGGGCGGCTTCCTGTGCGGGGTCGGCTCCCATGTCGTCGAAGACTTCGAGGGCGTGGGCGGTGAAGTAGTCACCCAGTTCGGTCGCGGCGGCCATGGTGGCGGCTTCGATCGGGAGGGCCCATCCATTGTCGGGGTGGGTGGCCAGGTGCAGGAGGCCTGCGATGCGGGCCACGGCGCCGTCACGCTTGCTGGCCCACTTCACGATCGGGGCGAGTGAACCGCCCCTGCCGATACGGGACTCGGTGACCTTCTGATAGGCCAGCATCACCGCGTCGGCCTCCGGGCTGAGCGTGAGTACTGCCGGGTCGGTCCAGTCCGCGAGTGCCATCGTCAGGCCACCGAGGCGATGGGCGTAGGTGGCGGCGGTTTCCTCGGTGATGAGTTCCGGGGTGAGGTTGCGGGAGCCGACCAGAGAGACGGGCTTGGCGTAGAGGAACCGTGCGAGCAGGCCCCGGCCGTCGGCGCCCTTCACCCGGCCGATCGCGTCCAGGACTTCGGGCTGAATGGCCAGGCCCATGGTCACGGCGGGGTTCTCGATGTGCTGGGCTTCGCGGCCCTGGCGGTTGACGCGGGCCATGTCCCCGGCGTGGCCCTTGAGGAAGACGCCCATGTTCGGGGCCCCGGAGTAGCGTCCGGCGATGATGTCGAAGATCTCCCCTTCGGCGGACATGACGCTGATCCTCCCGCCCTGCTCCGCCAGCAGGGTGGCGAGGCTTTCGGGGGTGACGTCGTCCGCGACCAGTTGGGGCTTGCAGGGCACGGTGAGTTCTTCGGCCTGCTGGGCGAGGTAGACGGCTTCGGCGGTGAGTTCGTCCCGCAGTCCCGGTTCGGCCGCGGCGGCCTTCTGCGCGGCCTTGTCCGCTGCTGCCTTGGCGAGACGGGCGGTGGTCTCGGCCTCCGCCCGCAGGGGACCGGAGAGTTCGACGAGCGTCTTCTCCACGGCGAGTAGGGGGCTGGTCATGAGGGCGAACACCGCGCTCTTGCGGTTGCCGGGTGGCAGGGCGACAGCGGTGTAGAGGTTCACCGGCTCGCGCCAGTGCCCGCGCACGCACACGGTGGCCCGGCCGCCGGCCGCCGTGGCGAGGACTCCCAGGGCCAGGCACCCGGCCAGATCGGCCGGGGTCTGCGTTTCCTCGGCTACCGCAGCGACCATGTCACCCAGCCACGACGGCAGGGTGTGCACGGGGAAGGCGGGAAGGGCGCGGCGGTGGTTGAGGGGTACCGGCTCGTCCCACACGGGTCCGGTGATGGTCTCGGCGTCCAGGGCGCTGAAACCCTCCCACAGATCGGTCATGAGGCGTTCCTTTCCTCGGTGGTGCGCAGGGGGCAGCGGGTGCGGTGGCGGTTGTGGTCGTCGATCAGGGCGAGGGCCTTGCGGTGGCCTGCGGCGAAGAGGTTGCGTCCGCACTCGCAGATGCTCGTGGCGGTGGGCACGGCGCCGCGGGGTGCGCTGATCGTGAGCCATGCGATCGGGTACCGACCGTCTCCAACCGGCTGGTCAGAGCGAACAGATGAAGGGACGCCTTCGGCGACGTCCTTCGGCGCACCCCCCTTGGACCGGGCCGGGGCCCGTTCGGCGAGGCCGGGGCCGGTGGGAGTGGAAGGCAGGCATTTCAGATGGGGATTCGGCCGGGGGCTCATGTCGTCTCCCGCGGCCGGCAGGTGCGAAGTGACCAGTTCAGGACGCTGCGCAGGGTGGCGCGGGACTGGGATGCCGGGAGTCCGGCCGCCTCACCTGCCCTCTGAAATGCCTCTTCTACCTCGTGCCGGGTGAGGTCGCCCCATCCGACGAAGCGCGCCACCTTGCGGGCGCTCTCGAAGAGCTGCGCCTCACGGCCGCCCTCTGCAGTTCCTGCCACGAGCGCGGTTTCCCGTTCGAGGGCGGTCTCCGCAGCCCGATTGCCACGCTTGGGCACAGACAGTCGCAGGGGCTCTGTGGGGCGTTCAACGGGCTTGAGAGCGTCCAGCAGCCATCCGGGCAGCGGTGCGACAGGGGCAGGGTCGAGTACGTCGTAGGTACGCCCGTTGACGGTGCTGCCGGGCGCGACGACGTAACCGCCCCAAGCCCGGGTGTCGATCGGCGGGGCGAGGAACCCGGCCGTGTTGCCGAGCCGGATGCCGTCCGGGGCGGTGAAGTACAGGTGCTCTCCACCGCTCGCGGTCCGCACCCGGTAGGTGGCGGGCACCTCCTGGCCGGTGCGCTCGCAGAGCGCCTTGAAGGTCGTCACGCCGCAAGGCGTGCCCTTACTGCTGTTGGGCTTGGGCAGGTCGAGGTCCACGACGACCAGCCCGGACGGCCCGGTCGCGACACCGATGTTGAACCGGCCCGTGGACCAGGCCCGGTGGATGCGGTCGGGGTCGGTGGTGGCGCGCTGCTCCCACTTGCGGTGACCGGTGGTGCAGTCCCCGGTGCCAGGGCAGGATGCCTCACCGTGCAGGGCGGGCGGCTTGCCCCCGGGGCGTAACGGGAACACCGCCCAGCCGCGGGCGGCGGCATCGAGCGCTGCGGAGAGCAGCGCGGAACGTGCGTCATGGGTCATGCTGGATGTCTCCAGTTCTGTGAAGAGTGCTGGCAGACGAGGGCGGCCCCAGATCATTGGCGTGAGACAGGGGCCGCCCTCGGCGTAGCTACTTCTTGGCGCCGTGGCGGGTGTGGTCGTGGGCGAGTGCGGCCAGTCGGCTGGCCTCGTCCGGGGTGACGGCGCGGTAGCGGACCCGGACGACGCAGTCGGGCGCCGGGCAGCGCAGCGTGCGCATTCCGCTGAGGCGGGCGATGGCGTCGGATACCTGGTTCGCGTAGGGCTTCAGGTTGGGCATGGGTTCCTGCTCTCTGGTCAGTTGTGGAAGCGGTTGGATTCGGGGTGCTGTTCGAGCCAGTCCTCGGCGCAGACTTTGTGGACGGG
The DNA here is from genome assembly GCF_048270745.1 of Streptomyces sp. NPDC056231. Classification (NCBI taxonomy): domain Bacteria; kingdom Bacillati; phylum Actinomycetota; class Actinomycetes; order Kitasatosporales; family Streptomycetaceae; genus Streptomyces; species Streptomyces sp. NPDC056231. Next base: position 3,810 of record NZ_JBLVKW010000047.1, read on the forward strand.
TTCGCGGTCGTGGGAGCGCATCGGGGTGGGCCTGCGGCAGAGCACGCAGGGCAGGTCGCGGTGTTTGTCGAAGTGGCGGTTGTCGCGCCAGTCGAGTAACGGCATGACCGGCCCTGTCAGCGGTGGTTGATGGTGCCGTTGGCGCGGCCGAACATGCCGCTGGCGGTGATGTTCTGGGTGATGTGGGTCGTCGACCGCCCGCTACCGGTACTGCTGCGGGCGAGGCGCAGGAGGACGGGGAGGCCGATGGCTCCGGCGGCGATGAGGGCGACGGTCGCCCACAGGGCTTGGCTCATGGCGATCAGTCCCGGGGCGGCGTAGGAGATTCCGATACCGGCGGCGGCGACGCCCCCGCCGACCGTAGGTACGAGCAGGGCGGTGGTCTTGGCCCATGCCGGGATCGGCTGCGCGACCGGCACGGGCGGCGGGGGCGGGGCCTGCTGCGGGGTGTAGGCCAGGGTGCGGATGCCGCCGGGGAGGGTGACCATCTGGACTCCCGGGGGATCTCGTGGGGCAGCATCGGGCCGTGTCCGGTGGGCTGCTGGGGGGTGAGGGTGGTGATCTCGTAGGCGGTCTCCGGGTACACAAGGGGCTCCCTTCAACGCGTCGGGCGGCACCCGTGGTGGTGGGTGCCGCCCGATGGCGTTGTGACGGTGCGTGGTCGTAGTGGTTAGTGGCTACTGGTTACTGGCAAGCGGAAAAGGGCCTGTTGAAGCCCCTGGTTGCCAGTAGGAGGGCGTTCTACTGGCTAGTGGCAAGTTGCCAGTAGCCAGTAGCCAGTAGCGCTCTGTGAGGCGTTCAGGCGTGCTCGGGGTGGACGTAGACGGAGTGCGGTCCGTTGTCCCGGTAGACCAGTTCGCCCCGCTCGGCCGCCGTTTTGAGTGCGGCTCGCACGGCCTGTCGGCTGCGGCGAACGAGATCGGCGACGGCGGACGGCTTCATGCCGACCGGGCCCGCTGCCTTGATCGCGGCGACCGCGTCGGCCACCCACGCGGGGCCGCCCTCGTCGTCGCCGTCGCGGAGCGCGGACAGGTTCAACCCGGGCGCCGCGGCCGGGGGTTCCGGCGTGGCCCCGGGCTCGGGGGCGGTCGCGAACTGAGCGTCGATCTGCTTCATGAACGCGCGCACGGCCGCGTCCTCATCCACCACGGGCGCCGCCTGCTCGCTGCGGAGCGCGGACAGGTTCAGCCCCTCCCTTGCCGCGGACTGGCCAGACTGCCCGGTGTCGGCGGCCGGGGTGTGGGCGGTGTCCCGCATCCATGCGGTGCGCTGCGGGTCCCACCGGTTCGCGTAGGCATCTCCGGCGGCCTTGCGGGAGATGTCGTCCAGGGTCGGGTGCATGTCGGAGGTGGCGAGGACGATGTCGCGGATCTGGTTGGGCAGGATCCGCCAGTTCTTGAACAGCGCCGCCGCGGACTCCGGCGTCCCCATGAACCCGGCCCCCTTGTAGGGCGCCTGGTCCGGGCGCAGCCCGCGGGAGCCGGGGAAGACCTTGCTCAGGTCCATCCCTTCGACTTCCCCACCGGTGAGGCAGACCCGGGCCTTGGCCTCGCGGCGGATCATCAGATTGCCGAGCACGGACCCGGTGGCGCCCAGCGCGGTCAGGACGGTGCGGATGCCCATGGCGCGCAGCATCCGGATCACTTCAAGGATTTTCTTCGCGAGTTCCTTCAGGCGCCGGTCGGTGCTGGTCAGGATCTCCGCGCCCTCATCGACAACCAGCATGATCTGGGGGATCTTCGCGCTGATGGGCAACTGGTCGGTGTTCCGCTCGGCCATCAGGTCCTGATAGGCGACCTTGCGGCGCAGCCCGATCGCCAAGGCCGCATCGAGCATCAGCACGGCTTCCTCGTACGTCGAGGCGAGCCAGTCGATACCCGGCCGGACCCCGTCCACGGGGGCCCCGTTCGCGTCCAGTGCCGGGCGGACCCAGGGCAGGCCGGCGGATCCGGCGTTGAGGTCGATCACCCAGGTGAGGACGTCGGTGGTGCGGGCGAACCCAGCGAGGATGACGTGGACCATGTTCGTCTTGCCGGACCCGGTCGGGCCGACGACCAGCGCGCACTGCTCGCGCAGGTAGACGCAGATCTCTTCGGCGTTGGTGCGGTAGCCCCACGGGATACCGGTGTAGATCGACAGCGGCGTGTAGTCGGACGGATAGGTGCGCTCTTCGACCAGCACGTTGACCGTGGTTACATCGATCAGGACCCGCCCCTGGTGAATGCCCTGCGAGGCAACCGCGGTGCAGCCGTGCGGCAGCCGGGCATCGGCGGACAGCGCGGCGGAGTGCTGCGCGATCCGGTCGTAGGTAGTGCCACCCGGCGGGAGTTCGGCGTCGATCGTGAAGCCGGTGCCGGTCGGCCAGATCTCCACCGCGACGACGCGCAGCGTGATGTTGCAGACCCGCTGAACCCGGTCCACCCACTCCGCAGCAATCGCCCGACGCTCCGCACTGAGCTCGCGGGCGACCTGGCGCTCATCGGCGGCGATGGCCTCCAGCTCCCGCGCCTCTTCGTAGAGGAGGGTGGAGCGGGCGGCGGCACCAATGCCGACGCCGATGGTGGCGAGGGATCCGAGGGCGGCCCAGGTCAGCGGGCCGGTGGTCATGGCCCAGGTGGTCCACCCGGCGCCGATGAGCCAGGAGGCGGAGCGCATGGCGATGGTGCGGGCGGAGAGGCGTTCGCGCAGACTGCTGACGGTGTGGCCGATCGCGCCGGCGGCGCCGACGGCGAGGGCCCAGCCTGCGGGCATGCTGGTGGCTGCTCCGGTGGTGGCGACGGCGAGGCATCCGGTGGTGGCGGACAAGGCGCCGGTCACGGGTCCGTGACCGGCAGCCCAGTCCCACACCGGCCCGCTGGTGGCCTGTGTGTTGGTGGCCATGATCAGACGTTCCATCCCTTCTCGGCCTCGGGCCCGTTGCGTGGGTCCTCGTGGCGGGCGATGTCCTGTTCGTGGGACTGGCGGAACAGCGGGCCCATGTCCTCGGCGACCGCCACCGCGCTCATCACGGCGCCGAAGATGTCGTTGAAGCCGTCCGCGACGTCCTTCTCCAGCGGGAACTCTGAATCGGCCCGCTCGGCCAGGACTCGCATCACGTTCGCCACGCTCGTGAGCGCGGCCGGGAGCCCCTCGACCATGGCCAGGATCTCCATGGCGTTCTCGGGGTCGTACTGCCCCGCCGCGGATTCCATCTCCGCGGCGTACTCCTCGAACCGGAAACCAGACACGTTCTCTCCCTCACTCGCACTGGTGGTGGGTGCTGCCGACGTCGCCCCCATGGGGCGCTCCGCCGTGTCGCCGACCTGATCGGCGCTGTTGTCGGCCGCCTCCGCGTCAGCGATGGCTTCCTGGATCACCAATTCGGCGCGCGTGATGCGGTCGCGGCTCTCGCGCTGCTCCGCGGCAGTGCGGGTCATCCGGGCGTACAGGCGACGGCCCGGGTACTGGAGCCAGGCCCAACCAAGCTTCCGGCCCAGCGGAGTGGAGACCATGCCGACCAGCCCCAACGCCCCGCCCAGCAGTGCGGCGAACAGGCGACGCCCCTGGAACCGGGCGGCGGAACGCCACAGGGCCTTGCGGGCCTTCTTCCTGGCCGGTGCCTTGCGCACGTCGTCACGCTGGGCGGCAACCTTCCCGGCGGCCCGCTGATCGCGGGCCTTCCGACTGCGGTCGATCACCGCACCCTTGGCCGTACCGACCCGGCCCGCTGCCTTGCTCACGGACCGGCCGATCGGCCCCTTACCGGCCACGGACGCCGACCGGGCCGCGCTCTTCGCGCCCCGGCGGGCATCCGCCAGGGACCGCCGCGCACCAGCCGTCTCGGACCGGCGCGAGGCCCGGGACGGGGCCGACTGCCGGGATTTCTCCCGCAGCGCCTTGACCTGCCCCGCACGACTCCGCGACTTGCCCGGGGCCCCGGCGGACGCGCGCTTGGTCGGTGTCTGCCGGGTGCCGTTTATGCTGCTCTTCAGTCGGCCCGACTTGCCGGTGCCGAGCGAGGAACCGGCGGCGCTGCGGGCCGACTTCCCTCGGCCGCGACCTGCGGTCTTACTGGTGCCGGCGTTCCCGTTACGGGTCTGGCCCGGCACCCGACGGGCGCCGCCGTGAGGGGCGGTCCGGCCAGCCGACCCAGCACCGGCCGCAGAGCGCGACGTTCGGCCCGTGGCCTTGCGGGACTTCTTCTTGTCACGGTGCTTTCGGGTCGCTGTGGCGGTGCCGAGGACGACGGCGCCGGTGGCGGCGACGGCCAGGGCGGCCGGGCCTCCGACGAGTGCGGCGGCGGCGAGCAGGGACGTGGTGGCGTTGGTGCCAGTCACCGCGAGCGGGACGACCGGCCAACCGCCCGGCGTGTGTTCCACCTCGGCCGCGGCCGGTGCGGACTTCTGCTCGGATGTCGGGGGCGGACTGGTGTCCGGGGCGGCCTCGGGGGCCACTACCGGGGTGATGGTGGTGTCCGTCATGCTGAGTGCACTCCTTTGTGGGAGTAAGGGCCCGGCCGGATCTGTGGTGGAGAGGGCCGGGCCCTGCTGGCTTTCACGCGGCGCACTGTTCTTCGGGGAAGGCGCAGGTCACGCACATGCCGAGCGAACCGGGGATGCGGTATCCGGCGTCCCTGTGGCAGTTCGGGCAGACCTGCTGAGCGGCATTCGCCCTGGCGAGAGCCGCCCACTTGGCCGGTGTCATCGGGCGGACCGGCTTGGCCCGGTCGATCCGGTAGAGGTAGGCGACCAGCGGGCCCCGGCGCCTACGCGGGCGTTCGAGCACGGCAGCGACGTCCTGCCCTCCCGGCCGCAGCCCTTGGGCGCGAAGCTGGTGGACGGTCGCGTAGCCGGGCGGGGCGAGGCGCCACCGGTAGACCGGCAGAGCACTCACTGGCTTGCGCCTTCAAGCGCGGGGGTTGTCGAGTCGTCGCGCAGTTCCTGGTAGCGGGTGGAGATCCAGCCGATCGACCAGCCGGTCAGCTCGGCCGCAGCCCGCACCGACAGGCCCGCCTCGAACGCGGCGCGGACGGTTACCCGGGCCTGCTCCTCCGGCTTCTTCTCCGCAGCGGGGCCGGCCGCTAGGAGTGCGGCCCGTTCACGCTCGGCCCGCTCGCGGCGCTCGGACTGTTCACGGCGTTCACGCTCCTCGCGCTCACGAAGCTCAGCCAGTTGGCGTTGCGCGGCCTCTCGTTCGAGGCGTTCACGCTCGGCCTGCTGCTGTTCACGCTCGCGTTCACGGCGTTCACCGGCCTCCCGCTCGGCACGCTCACGAGCCTCGGCCCGCTCGCGGTCCTCACGCCGCGCCGCCTCTTCCCGCGCCGTCTGTTCACGGGCCAGCAGGGCTTCATGCTCGCGCTGCTCACGCACCAGTTGGGCGGCGTGCTCGCGTTCCTCACGGGCCCGCCGCTCAGCCGCCTCGCGGCGCTGGGTGGCTGCCTGCTCGCGCTCGGCCTGCTCGGCCTTCTGCCGGGCTTCCTGCGCAGTCAGAGCGGCGGTGATCGCCTGCCGGTAGGCCAGACCGGTCTCCGCGGTGACGATGAGCAGGAGCGGGGCGACCGCGTGCACGGCCACCCCGACCAGCTCTTTCTTCAGCGCGGAGTCGGCGACGTTCAGGGCCAGGGTCATGCAGCCGGTCATCCACCGCAGCGCGACCGGCCACCGGCCACCATGCCCACCGAGGCGGGCCAGGACGGCATCGAGACGGACCACGATCACGACCGCGGCGTCCACCACCAAGGGCAGAATCGGCGCGGTCCACTTCCATCCCTCGGGCGTGTGTTTCTCCATGAGCGGGGTCACCGTCAGGATGGAGAAGAGCATCGCCCCGGCCACGATCAGCCACGTCCCGACGGACAGTGCCTTCTCCGCTGAACGGATCTGAACACTGTTCACGGCGCGCCCCCGTCCAGTAAACGCACCCGGACCGAAGCCACGAGCCTCACCGTTGAGGTGTCGTCGTCCGGCGTCTCGCTGTACTCCGTCCACTCCCACTCGGCGCCGTCCGTGAACGCGTACCCGAATTCGGCGAGGACCTGTGAACGCGCGGCCACCGTCGGTACTACGGGCGCGGGGCCGAAGTCGTGCTCCGGCCACTGGGAGCCCGGAATGCCCATCAGCGCGACGTACAGGCGCCACCAGCCGCCACGGTTCGACAACTGCGCGGTGTGCTTCACGCGGCCACCGCCGAACCGGCGCCGCCGCCCGTCGTGGCCGGGCGGCGGACCGTACGGCGCGGGCGCCGGCTGGTGGGCTGCGTCTTCAGCGGCAGCGTCCGCAGCAGGCTCGCGGCGTAGGCCGCAGTCTCCGGGTCGGTCTCCCGCAGGTCCGCGAGGACCTCGTGGGCGACGTCCAGCCGCGCGGCCCGCTCCAGCGGGGACTCCGTGGCCAAACCAGTGAACAGCTCCAGGTCGATCCCCAGGGCCAGCTCAATGAACTCGGTCGCGGTAACAGGCTCGCGACCAGCAACGATGGTCTTCATGGGTCGTTTTCTCCTCAGGTTCGACGGCCCGATAGCGGCCCCGGTGTCCGACCACCGGGGCTGCGCGCCGTCCGTACGGGGTGTGTGGTCAGGCCGCGTGGCCCCGGCGCTGCAACACCGAAGCCATTTGCCGCCTCCCACCGGGTGGAGCAGGGAGGAAGTCAGTCCCGGCTCCCCTCAACCCCGCCCGTACGACCAGCAGGCCGGACGGGCGGAGCAGGCAACCGGCCGCAGCCGATGGGCTGCGAAGTTGAGACAGGGCTTCGTTGGCCTGCCGTTGCCACGGCCGACCAGTCCCGAGCCTGCGAATCGGTGCGTCATCGTCACTGCTCTGACGCCAGCAGGGCGACGCGTACCAGGTGGCACCGTCGCCGACGACTCACCCGGTCGTCGGGGGCGAGGAGTTGCACCTCGCCGATTGGCACGCTGTTCAGTTCTCAAAGGGCAGTCGCTTCCTTCGAGCCGTTTCACGGGCCCTCCGGGCGCCAGGAGCAGCCCAAAGAAGGACCTCCTCCGACCGCTGTCCTAGGACTGCGGTGCGTCTGAGAAGACAATGGCGCACAGTCCCAGGACTGTCAACAGTCCTGGGACTGTGCTTGACTGGACTCGTTGAGAGGAGTTCGCGTGGCACCCAAGTGGCGAGAGCTGGCAGACAAGCTGGCCGAGCAGATCAAGAGGGGCGAGTACGCCCCCGGTCAGCAGCTGCCTCACATCCGAGACCTGGTCGAGGCTGGTGAAGGCTCAAAGTCCACGGTTCATGCGGCCTACAAGGCCCTGGAAGCCGAAGGCTTGGTGACCTCTTCCCGAGGCCACGGCACCGTCGTGCGGCAGCAAGCCCCGCTCAAGAGGCTCGGCATCGCTCGGTACGACAAGGCCAAATGGCGCGACGGTGATGAGGTCGCGTTCATCGCGGACCGTGTGGCTTCGGGCCGCGCGCACAAGCGTGGTGAGCAGACGCAGAACGTCAGCCGTGTGCCGGCCACGCCGCTAGTAGCGGCGGCGCATGGTTTGCCGGATGGCTCTGAGGTGTACGCGCGAGCCCGCCTCGTGAAGGAGGGGGACCAGCCGACGCATACCCTCACCAGCTACTACCGCCCCGAGCACGTCGAGGGAACGCGACTTGTTGACCCGACGCCGGGGCCAGCAGGCAAGGGTGGTGGCTACCGCGTGCTCTATGACGCGGGCTACGAGATCGATCACATGCGAGAGGAGCTGTTCGCTCGCCCCGCGACGTCGGAGGAGGCTGCGCTACTCCAGCTGACACCCGGCGAGTGGGTCGTGGAGCTTCACCGCACTACCTGCACCGCTGACGGGACCGTCGTGGAGTTCGCCGTCGGCATCCACGCGGCGAGCCGCTTCGCCTGGGCGTATGACTTCAAGGTCCCCGATTCGGCACAAGGAGTAGGTCAGTGATCTCGGTGCAGGCGTGGTCGGATGCCCAGCAGCTTTGGGACTTTCAGCAGATGCACCACAAGCCGCGCCCTTGCTCGGTGGCCATCGGACTTGGCAGTCATGACCTGGGTGTGGCAGACGTGACGGTAGATCTGTACCGGCGCGGCCTGATTCCGTTCATCGTCTTCACTGGCGCCACAAGTCGCACGACACGCGACCGAATGCCCCGAGGGGAAGCCGAGCACTATCGGGAACGGGCACTGGACCTGGGCGTTCCCGCCTCAGCCATTCTTGTCGAGCCGAACGCACGGAACACGGGTGAGAACATCAACTTCTCGCGCGCGCTGCTCGCGGAACGGAGCGTCGACGTTTCGTCCGTACTGCTTGTCAGCAAGCCGTACGAGGAGAGGCGGGCCTACGCAACCGCGCGCAAGCTCTGGCCGGAGGTTGAGTTCGTAAGCGCGTCAGCGCCGATGACGCTCACGGAGTACGTCGACTCGATCAAAGACCCCCGTCTTGTCCTTGACATGCTTGTTGGGGCTCAGCAGCGCCTACTCATCTACCCGGAGCAGGGGTTCATGATTCGGCAAGAGGTTCCGGGCCCTGTCGCCTTGGCCTACGAGCGATTGTGCGCCGCTGGGTTCACAAGCCGCCTCGTCCCAGCCTCGTGAGGGGCCTATGGGCCATGTATGAGCCTGAACCTCCCGCGTGCAAGCGCTTTGAGTCGTAGCCGCAGGTCAGGCGCGGTCAAGCCGCTCCAATCGCAGCGCTCTTGAAAGCCGTCACTGTGCGAGCGCGGTAAAAGTTTCTCTACTTCATCAAGGCCCGCGCACGGCGCGGGCGCGCGCCGCCTCTGCGGCGCGGCCTGCCTCCTGTCTCCGCCCCGGCTGGCCGCGCCCGGCGGCGCGCTGCGTGCATGCGGGCGAGGGCGGGTCGTCATACGCGGGCACAAGATGATGCCTCCGGCGGGGGATCGGCCGGCACCGGGGTGGAGGGGACGCCGTTCCCGGCCGCGGGCACATCGTGGCGAGCGTGGTGGGCTCCCATCCCGTCCGCCATCGACCCAGGCAGAGCCGAGCAGACGCGGCCCATGGCGTCCAGGTCGTTCGTACAGTGGCGCGCTCCACCTGGACGCCATGAACCACGCCCGCTCCACAGACGTGTGGGTCGACGGCGGACGGGACGGGAGCTGGGGTAAGTGGTGGGCTGAGCCCGGTGACTTGGCCCGCTGTACGGTGTCCGCTCCGGGGAGGGACACGTGATCGTCCCCAATCGGCGATCACAGGATGCGAGGACACCGTGCGGGGATTGAAGAAGCTCTACAGAACGTTCAAGGGCACGCACCATGCGCCCGGGGACGAGACGTTCGCCAAGACAGCGCCCTGCTCGTGCTCACCCAGCTGGCCTGCCTTGGACACGACCGCCAACGGCTACATGGTCCGGGCACTGCCGTCGTCGCACTACAGCATCATGACGAACCCGGAGGTCGGAACGTTCGTCGCGCGGTGCACGGGTTGCCATGCTCGCTACCTTGAGCCGTGGGTCATCGACACCACCGACCAAATGCCGTACGCCTGGGCGCGTGATTCCGACTGAGGCGCCCGGACGCAGCCACCGGCCGAGTGGGCCCGGCGGGACGGGAGAACGGCACCTGTGCCCCCTGCGTGCCCGATCGAGCGGCATCCCACGGGGAACAACGGGGAGTCTCGGCAAGCGTCCGAGGAACGTGCAGGTCAGCGTCTTGCCTGGTCAGGTGGAGTGCGCGTACGCGATCTTCCAAACTGGTGCTCCGGGATCCGAGCGCGGCGGTGCTTGACTGGGTCATTGAAACTCCAGCCCAAAGCCGCTCCGCCGCCCGCGCAGTCACCTGAACCAGACTTCGCCCAGTGCGTCAGCGCCATAGGCTGTGACGACGCGTTGTTAGTGATCACGAGGAGCGAACCATGGAGCCGGATCAGTGGGAAGCGGGCAGCACTCCCTGGGTGCGTCAAGCTCAGCCAATGGCTCACCTTGGTGCGGGAGCGGCTCGCTTCCAGTGCTACTTCTGCGGAGGGCAGACGGTTACCCGCTCCATCTGCGACATTGCTGAAGATGCCGGGCGTATGGATCTTTACTGTGACAACCCGGATTGTGACGCTCGCGAGATAGCTGTGATCGTCCGCAGAGACGGGCACGGTGCATGGGGGCGTGCGGATGTTCGCGCTCTCGCCGCCATCGACGATGGACGCCTCGATATTGAGAGCGTGCCCGGCGGTGACAGGCAAGCCTCGTCACACCACTTTGAACGCCCCGACAAGGCCGTGAGTCAGGCCGTAGCAGTCCGCCGCGACAGGCGCCCGTCATTCTGATGAGGAGCCCGTGGGCCAGTGCGGTACAGCAGCGAAGTACAGCAACCGAGCCAACCGCAGGCGACCGGCATGAACCGCTAACGCTCGCTTGATCATCGCGCATAACCTCAGCGGCCGTCGCGCCTGTAGTTCGCATCGAGAGGTTCATCGTGCCCGCTGCGTGCCCGTTCGCAGGGGACGCAGCGGGGACTCACGGGGAACAGCGGCGCCAACCTCGCTCCGGACCAGGTCAGGGAGTCGCCAGGTCAGCGGCCATCCGCATGCGGCGTCTTCCAAACTAGTGCTTCAGGCCCTCGATGCGCCGGCACTTGACCGTGGCAGCCCGGCCCCTCGCCCCAAGGCGCCTCCGCCGATGCGCCGACCTGCGCTGTACCGTCTTCGTGAACCATCACGGGGAGGCGAACAATGGCAGGTGATCTCCAGTTCAGTTGGGAGCTCTACAGCACTGGCTGGGCGACGTGCCGCATCGCTGACAGCTCCTCGGAGTGCAAGGACTCCGTCAGCTACTGCACGGACGCTCTTGCCGACTTGCTATACGCAGTCGCAGGTCTCTATGGACCTTCGACCATCCAGCGGGTCTCCTTCGACCTTGAGCCGGCCGAAGCGCGATGGGTTCTGCGCCGCCGGGGCCCAGACGTGGACATCGCGGTCTACGAGTTCCCGGACATGGCGGTGAGCTTCGGTGTCCCCGACAGGGAGGGCTCGCTCTCCTGGAGCTCCACGCAACCCCTTAGCGCCCTCAGTCACTCCGTCATGGAGGCGGCACAGACAGTGCTGCGGACCCATGGAGAGGACGGCTACCACGAGAAGTGGAGACGCTACCCCTTCCCCGTCGCCGCCCTGCAAGATCTTCGCCGACTGCACCTGCGAGACGACGGCTGCGAGCGCAGGCACGACCCGTTGGTTGCCTCGCCGGAAGAAGCCGAGCGTTGATCCCCGCCCCGTCACATCGAGCACGCCTGTGGCGCCAGACCATGTCGCTGACCACGTGGTGGATCGTGATCACTATTACCCTCTGGTCGCTGGGCAAGGGCATTGGCCAATCGGCCGAGCTCGCACCGTGCGCGGCGTCCGCCGCTTGCCTAGTTGCCATGGGCGAGACCGGGGACTGGGTACGTCGACGCTGGAGGACACGGCGACAGGCCACCGACCGCGGAGAACCGACCCGCTGACGCCGCAGATGACCATCCGCGGAAGCAGAACTCACGCAGCGGGCCGGCGACGGAGACGATCCGCCTCTCTGCCCCTGGGCGATCAGGCTTCCCGCACGGGGCTCGGCTCGGCTGCCGCCTTATGGCGGGCAATGCAGACCCTCGCATCGATGCCCTCCGCGCCCTCCTGCTGACGCTCGTCGTCAGTCCCCGTGCCACAACCGCGCCAGATCAGACGGGGACTCACGGGGAACTGCGGCTGCTGGTGGAGACCACAGCCAGCAGGCGCCGAAGTCCGCGTCAGCCAGGTCAGGCGCCAACTCGCCCCACCGCGCTCCTAAAGCGGGTGTCAGCCCACCTGTCCGACTTGAACGAGCTGCGGGTCTACGACTGCCGGCCGAGCTGACCAGCAGTCTCATTCGCTGTCGTTCACGGCCGTTCAGCCCACCTACAGACAATCCAGGGACCCGCCCTGGTACGTGCCTCGCGAGTATCCGGGGGTTCGTGAGGCACGTTAGCTGTCTCTGGGACAGCACCGCCCCGGCGTCCGGCGGCCCCCCACCGTGGCACGCTGGGGGCCAAACAGGGGGCCAGTCGACGCAGCACGCTGCGGATCTCCTTGGACAGCCATGGACGGAGCATCTGCAGGCGCTCGGCGAGTAGGGGGATGGCTGCCCAGCTGTTCCTATCGACGGCTGGTCTCTAAAGCAGTCTTTGAGAATGGGCTGCGACCGGAAGTGTTGTTCCGTCAGGCAGGACGCCTCTACGGCGAATGGAGTCCGCAGAAACCCAAACAACGTCGGCATGCGGAGCTTCGATGAGTTCGCGCAGGCGAGCTTCTTGCTCTGCAGTAGGAAGCAGCTCGTAGATATCGGCGATCAACATTTCCCGCGACTGCGCATGGTCGCTGTACCGGATCTTGTCTACTTCACGCTTTACGTAGTCCTGAAAAGTGAACGGAAATTCTTCGGCTGGTAGGATTCCAGAACCGATTAGCTCCTCGTGAAACTCCCTCCAGGGCGAGTCCTCGCGCCCTGATCGGGAGTCAAACCACGAGTAGAATTTCGGGATCTTCGAACCTTTAAAGCGCACTCGCAGATCCGCGCTACTGGTGCTGTCTATGGGAATCAGTGAGTCATCCTGTGCGCCGATAGACGCCAAGAAATGTTTCCCGGATTCTGACACCTTATAGACGCCACCAACCGGCTGCAATTGGGAAAATCGGCGCCCCTTGATCAGTAGGTACTTACCGTCAATTTTGATCCTGAACAGATAGGCTGCCGAGATTCGCACATCTTGGTTTGCGTAGCGCGCCGAGTACCAGAGGTGTCGCAAATTAAGGCGATTTGCGACCAAGCTGTCCAGAAGCGGGATGGCCAAGCTAATTACCGCGCCACTAGCAATACTCCCTATTGCCTCGCCGTTGTACAGAAAGGTCGCGATAAGAGAGGCGGCGAAGAGTGCAGCGTAAATTACAAGTCTGCCCATTTGTGTCAGAATTCCGATCTCTAGAATTTTGGGAGTGGAATCTTCGCTGGGTGCTGCAAATGCGATAGGTATCGAGCAGTCCATTTCAGCATGGTCGGATGACTGCTCAGCCTTTTTAGAAGTCCTCCGGGCATGTAGTCGGCTTCGTACATGGCCACTAGCAGCGCTCTGCGGACGTCGACGTCATGTTCGTCCTCGTACTCCATTTTGAGGAGCTGCCCGTCGTTAGAGGTCCCAAGCAAGCCGAGATACCGTGCGGCGAACTCGCGCGGGTAGCTCGTTCGGTTCCTGTCCCTAACTATTTTCCACGCCCAAGATCGCAGCACGTCTGACCGGATTCCGCAACGCATCGACGTTTCAAATATGTTGCGTTCTAGCAAGGGGTAGTCGGCAGTCGGAATGGTCTCCAGCAGGCCCTCCAGGAGCGCCTTAAGTTCATCTTCCTTCCCTCTAACGCTTTCGAGGTAGCGAAGAATTCGAGGCGCTATGTGATGCCACTGTTTCAAATTAGCCATGGCCCAGGAGAATGCGAAGTCATCACTCCTATGCCCCATGAGAGGGAGTGATAGCTTTATGTGCCGTTGGTTCGCGGGGTTTTCGGACACGGCATCTCTGAAGAATAGATGCAACGCTTTTATCGCCGCAGGCTTTTTCAGTCCCAGGTCGTACATGAGTGCGTCGCTACGGCTGTCGTCAAGATGCGATTCGGCCTCACTTCGCGCATAAATTCTTGTTTTGTTGGCCGACATGTTAAGTCTGCGCGCCCTGAATGCGCGATTGACGTGTTGCAGTATCGAGCGCAATCGCTCTTCGCTCACGTCGAAGAGGTATATATCATCGGAGTAGCGAAGAAACTCTATGCCAAACTGCTGGATGAAGTTGTCAACTGGAAGCAGGTAGGCATTGGCCAGTATTCCTGATGCTGCAGATCCTTGAGGGAGCCCCCACGTGTGGCATTGGCTCTCGAACCCTTCCAAGAAACTGTGTATTTTTTGTGCGATCGGACCGGGTACTCCGGCTGACGTCAGATCCATGAGCAGAGCCTTGATCTCTATGTGCTCATAGAATGACGCTATGTCGGTCTGTGCCATTACGAGCTCTTTGTTTCTGGAGAGAACTCGCCGCGCCTCGGCTCGCATGGCCTTCCAGTCCCCTGAGGAGTGAACCGCCAGCTTTTTGGACCGGTGATTGAAGACCGCTTTGGAGAGGCGTGGATCGATGGATTCCGAAGCCTCAAATGCCAGGGCCTCATAGATCAGTCGATCCTGGACTGAGAGTCTGGCCAATGGTCGAGTTGCCAAGTAATTTTTCGGATGCTCAACCAGGCGTATGGAAGCCGGTGTGTAGTCGGGCTGTTCGAGGAAGTCGAGGATCTCGGGACGATATTCGCGCCAAAAGGGTTGAAGGTCCCGAAAGTTGATTACGTCAGGTAGATCTAAGCGCCCTTGACCACTCCATAGCCTGCCAGCGGCCCGGTTCACGAAGCGGCTGCGCGACTCGTTTCCTCTCACAGCTATCAGCCTACGTGCGCTCAGGGGAGGGGTGCAGTGGCTTGCTGTGGCTATACAGAGTTGGGATCGCCCTACGCGAAGCGGTCCGTAGCGAGACGCTCGGGGTGGGCGCAGCCGGTGGCTGCGGGCAGTCAGACAGACTAGGTACGTACGACGCTTGCCGCTTCCGTTTCCCCCAGGAGTCCCCCAACGGTGAACCAGGGACGAAGAGCCGCAGGTGGGGTGACGGAGACTCAGCCCGCTGTAAAGCTGCTGGCCGGCGTCTGTGGTCACTTCGCCTATGAAGAGGTCAACGGTCGTCTCCCACAGGCCGCACTTCCTGGGCGAGTCGCTGCACGCCGGGCTCGCTGCCTCGGCGAATTACGTCCAGCGAGGCGCCTATGAGGTTCTCCATGCCTGCACTGTACCCAGGGCCCGGAACCATCGTAAGCAGACAGTCCGTCATTGCCAATAAATAACAGGCGAGTCGCCCACTCCGAAACTTCTCAAAGGCCCTGTTCCAGGGACTGCCGATGCTCTCCTTCCTCGACATCGAGAAACTCAGGCAGTTTGTAGCCCAGCGTGGTGAGCTGAGTGGCGATGTCGCAGAGAGTTCTACCCGTGATCCGGGCCGCTCGGAGAATGTGATCTGGATACACCGGCTCCACCGGAGAAAGCCACGGCGCCTGCCCGTCCAAATCCCGACTCATGATGCGAAGATCCGTAGGATCGGCCTCCAAGACAGAAGGAACCACAAAACCCAATTGCCGAAGACGCTCCGCAACCTCTTCCACGGACCACCCCGTCACCTCAGCCGCAGCCAAGACGTGACCCGGATGCACCGGCTCCTGGGGATCAAGCCACGGCGCCTCTTCATCCAAATCCTGACTCATGATGCGAGGATCCATAGGATCGGCCTCCAAGACAGAAGGAACCACAAAACCCAATTGCCGAAGACGCTCCGCAACCTCTTCCACGGACCACCCCGTCACCTCAGCCGCCTGCAACGCGTGATCCGGCCGTACCGGCTCCTGGGGATCAAGCCACGGCGCCTCTTCGTCCAAATCCCGACTCATGATGCGAAGATCCATAGGGTCGGTATCCAAGACAGGAGAAGCCACAAAACCCAATTGCCGAAGATGCTCCGCAACCTCATCCATAGACCGCCCCGTCACCTCAGCTGCCCGCAACACGTGGCTCGAACGTACCGGCTCCTCCGGATTAAGCCACGGCCCAATTCCGTCCAAACCACGGCTGACTACGAGGCGGTCGTCGGGTTTCAAGAGATGAGGCAAGGAGAGGGCGTCAAATCCAAGTTCCTTGAGGCGATTCTTAATCTCGCTGGTGGGCCTCGCCAGTCTGGCAACCACGCTTTCGAGGGAAGCTCTAATAGGGAATCTAAGCAAGGCTCTCCTCGAAGCTATTCCATCAAGTTCCGGGACCCACTCCGGCAGGAGAATGAAAACATCGGATGGGAGAAATGGTGAAAAATGAGGTTTCTTCGCGACTATTTTCGGAAAGAAGCCACTGCTCGTCAAAGCTTCCATCCTCGCCCGGACGAGCCTCGGGGGGAATCTCTTGTAAAGGCCGATTTGTGAATGCGAGACTTGGTCATCGAATATCGGATCCTCGGGGAAATAGCCACACTTCGCAATATCCACTGTGCGGCCTGCGATGAGCCAAGGCTCGAATCGCATCCGGACGGCCTCGGTGAAAATGCTGTCTGCCAACTCCGCGCTCTCGTTGAGAACACGCGCCAGCCAATCATGGCGGAATACGGCGTCCCCCGCCGTAAGCAGGTTCTGGATCTCGTTGCGCAGGAGCCTCTCGACCTCGTCGTTTGTTAGGTCGATGATGCGCCTGCGGTCCACCGTCAGACGGGGCACGTGTTTGCCCGACAGATTCACCACGGCCCCGAAGCGGTGTTGGCCCGCCCACAGTCCGTCGGCCAGTACCGCACCGTTGGTGTTGCACCACCACACCGCAGGTGTTGAGGTGGGTATGACCACCGCACCGTCCTCGCGAACGGACTCGGGAGCGTAGGGGTCCTCGGCCCCCAACGGGGCCCGGTCGCCCAAGACGTCCGCCTCCCAAGTCTGCCTGTGCCCTGTGTCGTCCCTCGCCATGACATCGAACTCGGACAACCACAGAATGCGACGCAGGACGTCGACGCAGGAGACTGTTTCCGGTGACCGCAGCCGGAGGCGGACACTGGTGTAGGCGTCGGGGCACCGTTCGAGACGCTGGATGCGAAACAGCGACCCCGGCCCTGCGATTTCCACCCGCAGATGCTCACCCGGCAGCCCCTCGCGGGTGAGCCGGCAGGTGGTGACGGTGATGTCGTCCGCCAGCATGAAATAGCTGAGCACTCCTACGCCGAACTGGCTGTTGGGGTGCATGGTGATGTCGTGTTCACTCCATTTCGCGTGCTCCTCGATGAATTCCGGTAGATCTGCGAACCGCATGCCGGCGTGGGAGTAGACATCGCGGAGTTCTCCTTCCCCCATGCCTATTCCGTTGTCGCGGCATTCCAGGTACGGGCCCTTCTCGTCCGTTCCCTGGGTGAAGCTGATCGTGCCCTTGTAGGACGACAACTGTGTTCCGGTGGCGCGCAGGTACTGGGTACGCGCCTGACGGTAACGGCAGGCGTCGAGGGCGTTCTGGTAGAGCTCCCGGATGGCGAGGGCCGGATCTCCGTAGAGCTCTTCGCCCATGAGTAGCTCCTGGATGCGGTCGTCGGCAAGCCTGAACCGCAGCTCGGTCGGCTCGTAGGCCCTGCGCTCGTCGTCGTCCTCCGCGGGAGTCACCTGGTCGGCGGTGACATGCAACGGCAGGTTGCGCAGAAGGGCTGGCCGCTCTTCGTTCCCAGCGTCTATATCGATCCGGGCCAGGAGCGTGCTCAGGGCGGAGACATGCTGGCGCAGGCCGAGCTCCACCGCGAGGTGGGAACAGGTGGCGCTCAACGACCATGTCCGCCCGTTTGATTCCCAGCGAAATCGTTCGAGCGTGCGGTGCAGACCCGGCAGATCCACGGCGTACCCGATGCCGATGTGGTCCACCACCACCCCGGGCAGCGCGATGGGATCGATGGCAAAGAGGTGGGCGATGCGGAGCAGTTCGGCCAGTTGATCCGTCCGGACCCGCTGAGCGGTCTCTGCCGCTCCTACGGTGCGGTGCGAGGCGGCTGAGTCCACCTGGCTCCCCGGGAGTTGCGGGGCACGCAGGAGGCGGGCTATCAGCCGGGCCTCCAGGACGTCCTCAATCAGCCTTTTCTCCCTGGGGGAGCGCTTGCCCAGGGGCACGGCGAGGCGGTCCAACAGGGCTTCCACCGAGGATGGGGAGTAGAGCTTGACCTGGCGCACCAGCCAGCGATGGAAGATCCACCAGCCGATCGCGTTGGAAGCCTTCCGGTCCTTGTTTCCCTGGGCCCGGCGTATCAGTCGAGGGTGGCTGCGGAGGAAGAGTTCGTAGTCCCGCCGGGTACGAGAGGTGCTTTGCGCTTCTGTGAGATCCGTAGGGTTGATCGTGCTGGACTGGTCGATGTTGTGCTGCCAGAACGCGGTGTGCAGGTACGGATGCGTGACGAGAAGGAACACCTCAGCTGCGGAGAGTTCGAGTTCCTCGGGACGCACACTGCTGGCGAGCAGCAGACTGTCGGTCCACTCGGCCAGCCGCTCGGTGAACGACCTGGAACGCCAGGGATCGTCGTCTCTCGAATCGGTGCCCGTCGCGACGGCGGCCGCGGCGGCCATTGCCGTGGCCGTGTCTCGTAGAAGGGCCAGGCCACGGTTGTCGGAGACGTAGCTCCACAGCGGATGGTCCCTGGCCGCCGTGACCCATTCGTGTTCGTCCGACGTGTCTCCGTCGAGCCCCGCCACGTGCCCGGAGGCCCCCGAGTATGCCCGGTTGCGGGCCAGTACGATCTGGGATCCCGCGTCACGGGTGCCGAGCTTCGGCAGCGGGACCCGGTGGCCGTCGACCGTCTTGCCTTTCAGTCTGCTGTGCAGTGCGTCGAAGACATCGCTCATGGTGAGCTCGGCGAGGTGCTCGCCATGGCGCCCGCCGCTCAGCGGGCCGCTGAGCCCTTCCCGCAGGAGCTTCGTCAACTCCAGTGTGAAGACACTGCCATCCGGCTGACAGATTGACTGCTCGGTCTCCGCCGCCGATGTCAGAACACAGGCGCCGGAGATCTCCGTCTCCTGCCGTGTCGGGGCCTGTTCATCGGACATGGAGAGCGCCCGGCCGCTGAAACAGCAGTCGATCACGACGACTTTCCGCTGCGCCCGCGATTTCGAGACCAGGTCACGGATCTCGTGGTAGTCCACCGAGTGGTGGGCACGCTGCCCACCGGAGTCCCTGGTCGCGAGAAGGAACGAACGATCAGGGCCGCCGAAGTGCCCGTGCCCCGCGTAGTAGAACAGCAGAAGATCGGTGGCCTCCTGTGCAGCCTTCTGCAGGGCGTCCAGCACGTCCAGGCACGTGCTGGACTCCGGTACGACGACGCATTCCTCCTCCGCTAGACCACCGACGTCATTGCTGGTCAGTAGTTCACGCAGGGCAGGCACGTTGTGCGCGACGCCTTTGAGCGGAGGAAGCTCGCAGAATTCCGAGACGCCGAAGAAGACCGCCCGCGAGGTAGCGGTGTTGGAGCTCACTCCTGCTCCCCCGAGGGAGTGCCCCCGTTCAGGCGCCGCAGGAGCTTGGCCAGCTCCTCGGCAGACAGGTGACCGATGTCCACCGTGCTGTCCCCGTGCACCAGACGTTGGCCTCCCGGCTGTCCGCCTGAGCCAGCCGGCCCCGGCTGCTGGGGAGGCCTGGTGGACCGCCAAGTAACGTAAGCCAAAGTAAAGTTCGCGATGTCCGTCGTATTGCTCAAGACGACGTTCAGCGCCTCGAGCGCGCTCATGGTCGGGCCGTGGCCGGCGACGGTGGTGACCGGCAGCCGGGCGGTTCCAGGATCTTTCGCCAGCCACGACTGCAGGTCGACGACCGACTCCTCGTCGCCGTCCGCCATGATGCAAAGTTCCATGCCGCACCGCCCCCTTGGTGTACGAATCACATCATCGTGATACTTGGGGAAGACTGTATCCATGAAGAACGGGACCGCGCAGGCCAAGTACTGTGCCACTGCCCTTGCCGCCCGGGCCCGTCCTCCAAGTAGTGCTCAGAGCGCGAAAATTTGCCGAGTTGGCGGGACATTAGGCGAGCGGTCGTGGGCAAGCACGGCTTAGTAGGCAACCTGCGGAGGGTCGTGGTGGGGCACCTGTGGGGCTCGCGGCCCTGAGGCCCGGATACGCCCAGCTCAGATTGGGTGCCCTGCGCGGACTGTAAATCTGCCGATGGAGGGTCGTCGGCGCCCTTATAGGCGGCCTCATGGGCCATCTGTGGGCCAGGGGTCCAGCCGAGTGCGACTCGGTCGTCGTTCTGCCAGGTCACATGTGTTGTGGACGGCCTTGGAACGACGCCCTTGAAAGCCGTCCCCGTGCGAATGCGGTAGAACTTTCCCTACTTCATCAAGGCGGCTCGCTCCGCTCGCCGCGCGCGCTATCGGCTCCAGCGCCGGGCCTGACGCTCCGCGCCTTCGGCGCCCGCTCTGGCCCGGCTCCGCCGGCGCGCGGCTGATCGAGCACACCAGATACGAGACGGTAGCCCGCGGGGACCGGGCCGGATCGGCTCCACGACTTTTGCCGCGCCATCTGTGCCGGGTATCGGATCGAGCGAGCCTTGACGGGGCTGCCCAGCCCTAGGCTCAGCCTGCCCGGCCCGCTCCTTTGGCAGCCCTACGCCTTGCCTAGCGTTATGGCCGGTCAGAACGACGCCTCCGGCGGGGGCGCTCCGGCTCCGGGATGACGGGGCCAGTCGAGCGGGTGCAGGTTGGTTTGTGGTGGGGGTGGGCAGGGGCGAGCTGTGGCTGAGGCAGTCGGTACCGTGCAGCTCTCGGAGCGAACAACGACAAGGGGCAGCATGGGCGAGAATGAACCGCATCAAGACTTCCGGGTCGGCGACATTCTACGAGTGAGCTGTCCGCCGGCCCAAGGTCGAGTGGCCGACGTGTCCCGCTTCCACGCTTCGGTCGAGTGGCCATGGGCCGAAATCGATCCACAGTCTGAGTTCAGGTGGAACGGCCAGAGGGCCTTCGCGATGTCGCCCGACTCCCCAGACTGGACCATGAGCCTGTTCAAAACCGACCCTGAGCCATGGAACCTGCACGTCGGTGACAGCTGCCGCGTAGGCATACCTGAGACGCTGGTGCGGATCATCGATATCGGCCGCTACGACCCTCCACAAGATGTGGGCTGGCTTCCCCGCCCTCACACGATGCTGGTCGTAGTGCCTGCCGACTACCCCGACGAGGCTCTTTCCGAGGACGACGGAGACACGATCGACCTCGACTCAGCGGCACCGGTGACGATCGAGCTGGTGTCTCGGAGCTGATCTGAACGTGAAGCTGATGTCGGCCGAGCGCTGAGCATCGACTCTTGCTTGCCCACCCGCTACGGGTGCCCCTGGGGGGCGTCAGGTAGCGGGTACAGGCTCCTTAGATAAGCAAGGGCAACACCAGACAGTCTCGGCCCCCAGCCCAGCTCCGCTTCCAGCTCGCGGCAGCGGGCCTCTGCACGGGCGCGCAACTGCTCGTCGGGCCTCACGTTCAGACTCTTACTGCTGTCTGGGGCAGTGCCGTAGGCGGCTCGTACGGGCCGGTCCGGTACGAACTCGCCTGAGACGAAACGACGAAGTCCTTCGTTAACGCGCTCCGTGAGCACATCTCCCCTGGCCCTCGCCGCCGATTTGATGTGCTCGTACTCTCGCGGTGTCACGGCCATGGCCATGTTGGGCGCCCCCTGCTTGGCCGCAGGGTCAGTCTGGCGAAGTCGGCCCCAAGCATTAGGGGCCAAGACCTCCTCGACAGCCTCCGCAAGCTCAGGTGAGCCCACGTCTTTCAGTCTTATGACTGCCGCAGCCAAGCGATCACGCAGAGGCGCTACTGCACCCTGAGGTTGAGTCACCACTGGTGTCCTCCCGATGAACGTCGCCAAGGGATCGTACGGGCGGCACAGACTGCAGTGCTCACGAGACGTGTAATCCTCCTGCAAGACTGCGGCCTCCGCCCACCACTTACCCGGGATGGGAGCCCACGACGCTCGCCACGAATCCGCTGGCACCCGCGGATCGGCTCTCGGCTCTGCCCTCTGGTCCATCCACTATGGGCGCGCGTCGGCGGCGGCACCGAGCGGGTCAAAGGCAGGAGCGCGGGCGCAGCTAGAGCCGGGAAGCCCGGCCGGGTGCCTTGACGAGGTGGGGAAACTTCTATCGCTGTCCGCTCTCTGGGCTGGACGACAAGGCGAGTGTGAGTACCTCACGGACCCGTGGAACCGCTGTACAGCAGCCCAGTACCGCAACCCCAGCAACCGCCCCCGTCCGCTAACGTCTCTCCGGGGCCCCTTGCATTTCAGGGGCGTGTTGGATGATCCGGGGGCAACGGTTGGCGTTCGCACGCCGTTTCAGGGGTACGCCCGTCGGCTGGGCGTAGGGGGGAGCAGGTGGTGTCGCAGGGGCGGGATCGGTCCTTTCTCGACAGCAACGGCTGGACGGTGGTGCGGCTCGTCGCGGCTGTGTGGGGAGCTGCCAGTAGCAGCAGTGCGGCGTGGGTGCGTGTGGTGTGGCTGGTGATCGGTGCTGGGACCGCCTGGGACCTTGTGCGGGATCTGGTCAGGCGACGTCGGCAGGGCGGGGCCGGGGTCGCCGACGTTGGTGACTGACATCGCGGACAACCGCGGGAAGGGAGAGGGCGGCAACGCCACCGCACCGGACCGGAAGTAGCGCCATCCCTCGGACACTCGTTGTCCTGGTCATTGTCCAGTGCGCTAACGATCACCGTCGTTCACCGCTGTACGCGAACCCCGTCTGACCTGCCCAGTGAACGCGCACGTACCTGTCCGTACGGTCGCCCGCACAGTTGGAAAGCGTGTTGGGGGCAACCCCTCACGAGTTCGAATCTCATATCCTCCGGCCGGCCTTGCTTCCGCTGTTCCGCATGCGGCGGCGCAGGCCAAGAGCTGAGCGGGATCGGCCGCGCCCGGTACGGCAGCAGGGCCCGGACCGCGCGTCGCGGTCCGGGCCCTGCCCCGTGCGGTGCCGCCCCGTGGCGGCGGCGCGTCAGCTCTGTGCGGTGTCGTCGCCCGCCTGCCCGGCGCCCTCAGCTGCGCCTGCCTTCTCGCGCATCTTGCGCACCAGCTCCGCCTTCTTGTCCGCTGCATTCTGGCGGTCGAGGTTGCGGTGCGGACCGTTGTTCTGCCGTTCGGTGCGGGACAGCTTCTTGCGCTGGCCGCCGCCCTGGCCCACGGGGTTGTTGATGTTCTTGCTGTCGGTCACGGGTTCTCCCGGTAATGATGTGAAGTGATCTACGGATTCATCGGTGGGGGACGGGCGGCGACGTCGAAGGACGTCAGCAGGGGCCCATCACGCTCTCACTCGTAAATCGGCGTCTGGAAGAACATGACAAAGACGTTACCCGCTTCCGGCGGCCCTGCACACCAACCTTTTCGCCGCCCCGGCGTCGGCCGCCCTCGGACGGCCCCGCGCCCACTCCACCGGCGGGCAGGGCCGTCTGTGGGCCGTCCGAGGGCGGCCAACGACGACAGACAACGACAGCTACCGACCACTCTCGTCCTCCTCAGTGACGGTCCGGTGGGTACCGCCGCAGGTGCCAATCCGCGAAGGTAAGTTGAGCAACTTCAGAGGGTTCTATCGGGGAAACAGCTACTGGGTTGCGGCCGCCAGCTCAGACGTAGCGGAACACCCTTTGACGGGTACGACGGCACTCGGAGGTGTGCGTGCCGCCGCCGTGGTGTCCGACGGGGTATCGAGGCTCGTCACCGAATACGGGATGGCGACTTGGTTCGACGCCTTTGCAGCGCTGCGGCGTGGGGGCCCCGAGAGCTGATCGATAACGTGCGTGAAGTGGAAGCGACGGACCCGACGGGTCGGCGGTGGCATCGCTACAAGTCAGGCGATGACGCAACCGTCGCGTTCTGCCAGTGGCGACCTCGCGAGCGGCAGTCGTCGCTTGCGCTGACATCCATGCGGACTTGGGCCAGTCTCAGTTCTAGTCTCGATTGCTGCTCAATCCGGTGCGGTACGCGCTTGTCCGTGGACGTTCGGTATGGCGCCTGACCTGCAGCGCGAACCGACTACCGGACGCCCCTGGACCCCTGTGGAACAAGCCCGGACAGCTTGTAATGCGTAGTTCGACAGCATCCGTGCCCACTGACGATCCGCCTTCCGCGGACAAGGTCGGTCAGGCCAGCCGGCACGTTGGTGACGGCAACAGTTGACGGCAACGTCACCGCATGACGGCGGACCACTGATAGTTGTGGCGTCGCCCGGTGTCGGCGCAGAAGACGCAGGGCCGCGGGTCTCACGACTGGTCGGCCGAACTCCTAAAGCGGGTGTCGGCCTGCCCGGCTCGCCTCTAGAGAGCACGGCCCCTCAGCGGGCTGTGGGCCAGGTATGGGCCACCGAAGCGCCGCCGGGGGTCACTTTTAGCGAATGTGCAGGTCAGAGAGTCAGGAATTCGCGTATGCGGGCGGTCTTGGAAAACCGTCGCTGTGCTGCTGGCGCTTCAGTGTGACGCTGCTACACCTAGGTGGCGTCGTACTCGTGGGGGCGGCCGCCCTGCCATTGCACCCACTGTGGATCGTCCAGTACGTCACCGGCGTCGGGCAGGCCCGCGCGGCGCAGGAACTCGATCACGTCGTTGTCGCTGCGGGCGAGGCCTGCGACCTGGGCGCGGATCGTCACCCGTCGGCCACCGGTTCCGGCTGGGCGGTGGATGACGATGGGTGCTTCGCTCATGTCCTCAGGTTCTGATAGTCCGTGGTTCACAGCACTCCCAGCTCTCTGTCCGGCCGGCAGTACGGGCAGGCCGTGATGCCGTCTTCCGTGAGCGCACGCAGGGCCTGCTCCCGGGTCATCGGCTTGGTTCTCTTGCCGCCCATGCCGCAGTCGCCCGTGTGGACGGCGTCGGCATGGGACGTTCCGCCCGCGCGCTGCAGGGAGAGTTTCCAGTCGGGTGCCGGCGGCGGCAGGGTGCGTGCTGCCCGGGCGGCTGCGGCCTCGCGTTCTTCCAGCTCGGCGATCGTCCGATCGGTTCGGCCGAGCTGGTACGCGTGCCACTCTCGCACGATGCGCAGGCGATCCAGACGAGAGAGGTTTTCGGACACGTATTCGATTCTAGGTATCGGTGGGCCGCTGTGCGCGCACCCTCTCTCTCGTGTAATCGGTCACTGTCCCTCGGAATCGCTGGGCCGTCTCTGGGCCGTCTGTGGGCCGTCAAAGGGCCGCCGACGTCGACTAATGACGACCAGCGACGACCGGTCGTATATGCACCTCACCCCTCCTGACCTGGCGAAGGCCTCTGCGACCATGGCGTGTCTGCGACACTGGATGAACCATGCCTAAGCCCGGAGAACTCACTTTCGTCGCGCCCCGCGGAGCCAAGAAGCCGCCGCGGCACCTCGCCGACCTCACGCCCGCCGAGCGCAAGGAAGCCGTCGCCGCGATCGGCGAGAAGCCGTTCCGCGCGCAGCAGCTGTCGCAGCACTACTTCGCGCGGTACACGCACGACCCGGCCGAGTGGACCAACATCCCGGCCGGTTCACGGGACAAGCTCGCCGAGGCGATGTTCCCCGAGCTGATGTCTGTGGTCCGGCACATCAGCTGCGACGACGACACCACCCGTAAGACGCTGTGGAAGCTGCACGACGGGACCCTGGTCGAGTCCGTCCTGATGCGCTACCCGGAGCGGGTGACGATGTGCATCTCGTCGCAGGCCGGATGCGGGATGAACTGCCCGTTCTGCGCGACGGGGCAGGCCGGTCTGGACCGCAATCTGTCGACCGCCGAGATCGTCCACCAGATCGTGGACGGCATGCGTGCGCTGCGCGACGGGGAGGTTCCGGGCGGGCCCGCGCGGCTCTCCAACATCGTCTTCATGGGCATGGGTGAGCCGCTCGCCAACTACAAGAGGGTGGTCGGCGCGATTCGCCGGCTGACCGACCCGGAGCCGGACGGTCTCGGTCTTTCGCAGCGCGGCATCACGGTCTCCACCGTGGGCCTGGTGCCGGCCATGCTGCGCTTTGCCGACGAGGGCTTCAAGTGCCGTCTCGCCGTCTCGCTGCACGCGCCGGACGACGAGTTGCGGGACACGCTCGTGCCGGTGAACACGCGCTGGAAGGTACGCGAGGTGCTGGACGCGGCGTGGGAGTACGCGGAGAAGTCCGGCCGCCGGATCTCCATCGAGTACGCGCTGATCCGCGACATCAACGACCAGGCCTGGCGCGGTGACCTGCTCGGTCGGCTCCTCAAGGGCAAGCGCGTCCATGTCAACCTGATCCCGCTCAACCCGACGCCCGGCTCGAAGTGGACCGCTTCCCGCCCCGAGGACGAGAAGGCGTTCGTCGACGCGATCGCCTCCCACGGAGTGCCCGTGACCGTGCGGGACACCCGCGGCCAGGAGATCGACGGGGCCTGCGGGCAGCTGGCGGCATCCGAGCGCTGAGGCCGAAACGGCCCGTGTAACCTGGGCCGGAAATCAACTTCATATTCCGACAGGGGAGCGCCACAGCGCTGAGAGTGCGGCACCGAGGACAGGTTGGCCGCAGACCCTCTGAACCTCGCCCGGGTCATTCCGGGTAGGAAGTTCGGTCATCAACTCATGCTGTTGCGCCCTGCCCGCTTCTCCAAGGGCAGGGCCGCGTCTCTTCCTGGTCAAACCCAGGAGGAATTCATAATGAGCACCACCCGCACCACGCGTGGGACCAAGCAGCTCGCGGCAACGGCCCTTGCTGCCGCGCTCGGCGTCACGACACTTGCCGGCTGCGGCAGTTCCGACGACTCGGCATCAGGGGCCGGTGACACGAAGGGCTCCGGCTCCAAGACCGTGACGCTTGTCAGTCACGACTCGTTCAACGCCTCCAAGGACGTGCTGAAGGCGTTCACGAAGGAGACCGGCTACACGGTCAAGGTGCTGAAGAGCGGTGACGCAGGCACTGCCCTCAACCAGGAGATCCTGACCAAGGGTTCCCCGCGAGGCGATGTGTTCTTCGGCGTCGACAACACGCTGCTCTCCCGTGCCCTCGACAACGGGCTGTTCACCCCGTACGAGGCGAAGGGCATCGACCGGGTCGCGGCCGATACCCAACTGGACGCGGCCAAGCACCGGGTCACTCCGATCGACACCGGCGACATCTGCATCAACTACGACAAGAAGTACTTCGCCGACAAGAAGCTCGCACCGCCGAAGACCTTCGACGACTTGGCGAAGCCCGCGTACAAGAACCTTCTCGTCACCGAGAACGCCGCGACCTCGTCGCCCGGTCTCGGCTTCCTGCTCGGCACCGTCGCCACCTACGGCGAGAGCGGATACCAGGACTACTGGAAGAAGCTGAAGAGCAACGGCGTGAAGGTGGTCGACGGCTGGGAGCAGGCGTACAACGAGGAGTTCTCCGGGTCTGCGGGCGGCAAGAAGGCCAAGGCGGACCGGCCGCTCGTCGTCTCGTACGCCTCCAGCCCGCCGGTCGAGGTGCTCTACGCGAAGCCGCAGCCGAGCGAGGCTCCGACCGGGGTCGCGACCGGGACGTGCTTCCGTCAGATCGAGTTCGCCGGTCTGCTGAACGGCGCGAAGAACGAGGCGGGCGGCAAGGCGCTGCTGGACTTCCTGATCAGTAAGAAGTTCCAGGAGGACATGCCGCTCAACATGTTCGTGAGCCCCGTCACCAAGGACGCGAAGCTGCCGGAGCTCTTCACGGAGTTCGGCGCCACGGTCGACAGGCCCACCACCGTGGCCCCGGACGCCATCGCCAAGAACCGTGAGCAGTGGGTCCAGTCGTGGTCCTCGCTCGTAGTGAAGTAGCGAAGAGTCCCGTACGCGGTCCGGGCGCGGGCGGGAAGGGTTCGCCCGCCCGGTCCAGGCTCGCGGATCCCCGTCGCGCGGGGGCGTGGCGGGGAAGTGTGGTGCGGCTCGGTCTGATGGCCGTGCCCGTCGCGTTCTTCGCGCTGTTCTTCGCCTACCCCGTCGTCGCGATCGTCGGCCGCGGGCTGAAGGCCGACGGCACCTGGCAGTTCGGCCGGATCGGCGAGGTGCTGACCCGGCCGGACATCCTCGACGTCCTCTGGTTCACCACCTGGCAGGCCCTCGCGTCGACCGCGCTGACCCTGTTGATCGCGCTGCCCGGCGCGTATGTCTTCGCCCGCTTCGACTTCCCCGGCAAGCAGGTGCTGCGGGCGGTCGTCACCGTGCCGTTCGTCCTGCCGACCGTCGTCGTGGGGACGGCCTTCCTGGCGCTGCTGGGGCGCGGCGGTTTCCTCGACGAACTGGCGGGCGTGCGTCTCGACACCACGGTGTGGGCGATCCTGCTCGCCCATGTCTTCTTCAACTACGCGGTCGTCGTGCGGACCGTCGGCGGACTGTGGTCGCAGCTCGACCCGCGGCAGGAGGAGGCCGCCCGGGTGCTGGGCGCCGGGCGGTTCGCGGCGTGGCGGCGGGTCACTCTGCCGGCCCTCGCGCCCGCGGTGGCCGCCGCCGGGCTGATGGTCTTCCTCTTCACGTTCACCTCCTTCGGGGTCGTGCAGATCCTCGGCGGTCCGGGCTACTCCACGCTGGAGGTCGAGATCTACCGGCAGACCGCCCAGCTCCTCGACCTTCCGACGGCCGCCGTGCTGACACTGGTTCAGTTCGCTGCGGTCGGCGCGATCCTGGCCGTGCACGCGTGGACCGTGCGGCGCGGGGAAATGGCGCTGAAGCTGGTCGATCCGGCGCAGACCTCCCGCAGGCCGCGCGGTACCGGGCAGTGGGCGCTGCTCGGCGGGGTGCTGCTGACGGTCCTGGTGCTGATCCTGCTGCCGCTCGGCGTGCTGGTGGAACGTTCGCTGGACACCCCCGGCGGCTTCGGCTTCGGCTACTACCGCGCCCTGCAGTCCGCGGAGGCGAGCGGCAGCACGTTCCTGGTCGCGCCCCTCGAAGCGATCGGGAACTCACTGCAGTACGCGCTGGTCGCGACTGTGATCGCGCTGATCGTCGGCGGGCTCGCGGCGGCCGCGCTGACGCTCCCCCGGCCTCGAACAGACTCGGCCGGGGGAACCTCCCTGGCCGGGCGGCTGGTCCGGGGTTTCGACGCGCTGCTGATGCTGCCTCTCGGGGTGTCCGCCGTCACCGTCGGCTTCGGTTTTCTGATCACGCTGGACAGGCCCCCGCTGGACCTGCGGACATCGTGGATCCTGGTGCCGCTCGCCCAGGCGCTGGTCGGCGTTCCCTTTGTCGTACGGACGATGCTGCCGGTCCTGCGGGCGGTGGACGGGCGGCTCCGGGAGGCGGCGGCGGTGCTCGGGGCGTCGCCGCTGCGGGCCTGGCGCGAGGTCGATCTGCCGCTGGTGCGAAGAGCGGTGCTGGTCGCGGCGGGCTTCGCGTTCGCCGTGTCGCTCGGCGAGTTCGGGGCGACGGTGTTCATCGCGCGGCCCGACAACCCGACCCTGCCGGTGGCCGTGGCGCGGCTGCTCGGACGGTCCGGGGAGCTCAACTACGGGCAGGCGATGGCGCTCAGCACGATTCTGATGCTGGTGTGCGCGGTGTCGCTGCTACTGCTCGAACGTATCCGCCCGGACCGGTCCGGGGAGTTCTGACGATGCTCGGGGTGTTCTGGACGTGCTGACACTGGAATCCGCCACAGTCCTCTTCGGGAAGCGGGCGGCGCTCGACGCGGTGGACCTGACGGTCGCGGACCACGAGATCGTCTGTGTCCTGGGGCCCAGCGGAAGCGGTAAGTCGACCCTGCTGCGTGTGGTTGCCGGACTGCACCCGCCGGACGGCGGCCGGGTGCTCCTCGACGGCGCCGACCAGGCCGGCGTGCCGGTCCACCGGCGCCGTCTCGGCCTGATGTTCCAGGATCATCAGCTCTTTCCGCATCGGGACGTCGGCGCCAACGTCGCCTTCGGGCTGCGCATGCACGGCGTCACACGCGGCGACCAGGACCGCAGGGTCGCCGAACTTCTCGAAATGGTGGGCCTGCCCGGCGCCGAACGGCGGGCCGTCGCCGCACTGTCCGGCGGAGAACAGCAGCGCGTCGCCCTCGCGCGAGCGCTCGCCCCGCGGCCGAAGCTGCTGATGCTGGACGAGCCGCTCGGCCAGCTGGACCGCAGTCTGCGCGAACGCCTCGTCGTCGAACTGCGCACCCTGTTCGCCCGGTTGGGGACGACGGTGCTCGCGGTCACCCACGACCAGGGCGAGGCCTTCGCTCTCGCCGACCGGGTCATCGTGATGCGCGACGGGCGGATCGCCCAGGCGGGCACCCCGTTGGAGGTATGGCAGCGCCCCGCCTCCGCGTTCGTCGCCCGGTTCCTCGGCTTCGACAACGTGGTGGACGCGACGGTGACCGGCGCCGAGGCCGGTACGGCGTGGGGGAAGGTGCCGGTGCCGCACGGCTCGCCACAGGGCCCGTGCGCCCTGCTGGTGCGTCCGGCGGGCGTACGGCTCGGATCCCCGGAGTCCGGGCTCCGCTGCACGGTCGGCGCGCGCACCTTCCGGGGCAACCATGTCGCCGTGACCCTTCACCCCGAGAGCGGACCGCTCCTGGAGGCGGAGTGCCCGCTGCGGGACACCCCTCAGGAGGGCGCGTCGGTGGGCGTGACCTTCGACGCGTCGGAGACAGTGGTACTGCCCGCGGCGTTCTGAGGGCTGTCCCGTAGGCACAGCGCGCCCCGGCACGGCTGAAGCGGACCGGCTCAGCACCGTCCCAGGGCGGGTTTCGAAAGTCCCGTCTGCCAGGCGGCGTCCGGCACGCACCGGACCGACCCGACGCGTCGGTCGAGACCGTCACCGTCACGTTCACCGATCGCGGCGACAAGATCACCGAGATGGTCGTCCAGCAGCGCGCCGGCAAGCTCACGGCCGAGCAGTATGCGGCGGCGGATGACGGCTGGGAGGCGTTCTTCGATGCGCCGGCGAACCGGCTCGCAACGTGCTGAACCGCTCGGCCGGACGGTCAGCGGGACAGCCGGGCGAGTGCCTCGGCGGCCTCGTCCACCGTGTCGACCAGGGCGATACGGGACTCCATCGGCCGGCCGGCGGCCAGCGTCCGCAGCAGTGGCCAGGCGGGCACTTCCTCCGTCCAGTGGGCGCGGCCGACCAGCACCATCGGGGTCGGTGCGCCGCGTGAGCCGTAATAGTTCGGCGTCGCGTTGTCGAAGACCTCCTGCACGGTTCCGGCGGCGCCCGGCAGGAAGACGACGCCCGCCGTGGAGCGGGCGAGCAGCCCGTCCTCGCGCAGCGCGTTGGTGAAGTATTTGGCGATGTGGTCGGCGAACGGATTCGGCGGCTCATGACCGTAGAACCAGGTGGGGATCGAGACCGAGCCGCCGCCGTCCGGCCAGCATTCCCGCACGGCGAAGGCGGCCAGCGCCCAGTCGGTGACCGACGGGGTGAACGACGGTGCGGCGGCAAGGAGTTCGCATGCCTTGTCCAGCATCGGATCGGGATGCGGCGCCGCGTAGGCACCGAGGTTCGCCGCCTCCATCGCGCCCGGACCGCCGCCGGTGGCCACCGTCAGCCCGGTGCGCGCCAGGGTCCGGCCCAGCCGGGCCGCGGCCGCGTACGCCGCGCTGCCGCGCGCGCTCGCGTGGCCGCCCATCACCCCGACCACCCGCGCCGTGGTGAGGATTTCGTCCAATGCGTCGGAGACCGCGTCGTCATGGAGCGCGCGCAGCATCGAGGCGAAGACGTCGCCGTTCGCGCGGGTCCGCTGGAACCAGCGGTACGCGCGGGCGTCGGGCGTCGCCTCGTAACCCCCCTCCGCCAGCCCTTCGTAGAGCGCGTCGGGGGAGTAGAGCAGGCCGCGGTACGGATCGAAGGGCAGCCCCGGCACGGGCGGGAAGACGAACGCCCCGTCGGCCCGCACCTTCGCCGCCGCGTCCGGCTCCAGCCGGCAGCCGAAGAAGACCGCGCCGGACGTGTCCGCGGCGAACAGCGCGGCGCTGCGGTCCGTCAGATCGACGGACTGGATGCGATGTCCGGCCAGTGACCCGCCGGCGATCACCGCGTCGAATTCGGCGAGCGACTCGATCTCGATGCCGGCTGCGGGAATGCTGTCGTCCGGGTTCTCCACACTGTCATGCTACGTACCGGCCGGCGCGTACCGCTCCAGCCGCACGGTCATGTACCGCCCGCGCGGGAGGTGGCACCGCGACGGACATGGCGCCCAGGCCGGAGCCGGACGGAGCGGTGCGAGCGCCCGTACCATCGGGCCCGTCTCCCGCCGCACTGCGTGGCACCGCCGCCGTCTGCGCCGTACCGGGAACGTGGCAGTCAGCGGTGCCGTCACCGGGCTCATCGGACTGCCCGTCGTGCCGGTCGCCGCGTCTGCCGACTGCCCTCAGCCGGTCAGCGGCAGCGCGGCCAATTCGGCGATCGCCCAGGTGATCGGGGCGAATACGACCAGCAGAATGCCGACCCGCAGGGCCGTCGCTGCCCGCAGCGCCGAGGCCGGCGCACCGAGCCGCAGAAGCGTCTGAGCCAGGTGGGCGCGGGCCTGCTTCGCCTCCAGGGCGGAGGTCAGCAGCGTCGCCGTCGTGCAGCCCAGTACGAGTACGGCGCCGAGCGCGGCGAGCGGGCCGACGGCACGCGGACCTGTCCCGTACAGCGCGAACGCCGCGATCACCGCGGAGAGCACCGCGCAGACCACACCCAGCGGCCGGCCGATCCGGCGCGCCTCGTCCATCAGCACCCTTCCGGCCATCAGGCGTACGGCTCCGGGACGCACCGCCTGCAGCAGCTGTCCGCAGAGGTACGTCAGTCCGGGGCCCGCCGTGGCCAGACCGATTGCCGTCAGCGACCATCCCGCCAGCACCCACACCGAGGTGCCGTCGGGAATTCCCGGCAGGGGGAACGGGCTGCCCACGCCATCACGGCTCGCGTACGCCTCGACCGCGAGACCGGCTGCCGCCAGCGCCACGCCCCACGGCAGTCCGGTCGGCGGAGCCGGCGGAGCCGGGATCTGCTCGTCCGGCACGATGTCCTGAGTGCCGTCCTCCGGCACCGCCGCCTGGAGCGGCCGGGCGCGCAGCGCCAACGCGCTCGCCGCCGCCGCGGCCACCGGCACCAGCGTCAGCAGCACAAGAGTCGCGGCCACCGGCAACGGGGCTCCTGCGGCCAGCAGTTCGGCCGCCGCGCCGTCGAACGGCAGCCCGGTCAGATCGCCGCGCAGATGCACGAAGAAGAGCAGCGCCACCATCGACCCGAGGGTGCAGGACATGGCGGTGGAGACCGCGGCCAGCACACCGAGCCGGACCGGCCCCAGACCGACGGCGGACAGCCCCGGACGCGGGCGGGTGCTCGGGTCCGTACGGGCCACCGCGACCGCGAACTGCACGGTGGCGGCCAGCGGCACGAAGCACCACAGCAGCCGCAGCACCGAGGCGGTCGAGTAGGCCGGATGCGTCGACGCGTAGGCCAGGGTGCACAGCAGCAGGAAGCCGACCCCGGCTGAGGCGGCCGCGACCAGCAGCCGCCGCACCAGGACCAGCGGATGGGTACCGCGGGCTAGACGGAGAGCGAGCACGCCGCGCGGCCTTCCGTGTCGGACACCGCGGGCAGGGCGACGGTGGCGACGCGACGGCCGTCCAGCAACGGGACCGTGCGGTCTGCCAGCGAGGCGACCTCCACGTCATGGGTGGCGAGCACGACCGTGATGCCGTGCGAGCGGGCGGCGCTCGTCAGTGTCCGCAGCACGTGGGTGCGGTCCGTGCGGTGCAGCGTCGCGGTCGGCTCGTCGGCGAAGATCACCGTGGGTGAGCCGGCCAGCGCGCGGGCGACGGCGATCCGCTGGCGCTGCCCCTGGAGCAGCATGTGCGGCCGCTGCTTGGCGCACATGCCGATGTCGAGCCGCTCCAGCCACTCCATGGCGGCCTTCTTCGCGGCGCGGTGCGAGGTGCCGCGCAGCAGCAGGGGGAGCGCTGCGTTCTCCCAGGTGTTCAGCTCCGGTACGAGCTGGGGATCGGGTGCGATCCAGCCGAACCGGTCACGGCGCAGCCGCTCGCGCAGCCGCGGACCCATGGTGTGGACCGGAACGCTGTTGAACCACACCTCGCCCTGCTGAGGCACCAGTTGGCCGGAGAGGCAGTGCAGCAGAGTCGTCTTGCCGCTGCCTCGCGGGCCGGTCACGGCGAGGATCTCGCCGTCGTGGATCTCCAGGGAGATCCCGCCGAGCGCGGGTGAGCCGTTGTGGGAGTGGTGCAGGGAACGCGCCCAGATCACGTCGTTGTCCGGCGGGGCCACCATGGCGTACACCTCGGTTCAGATCAGATTTCCCGTCCCCCGTACGGGGGAACGAGGAGGAGGCCGATCGGTCACTCGGCACCGTAAGGATTCGGACCGTGGTGTGCGCACAGCACGCGGCCCGGGTGCGCTTCTTCCCACTCGAATGGGCGCATCCGGGCCGTGTGGACCGATGAAATGACTGCTGGAATGCGGTCGGCTGGTGATCAGGCCGGGGTCAATCGGTCAATCGATCCGTGGTCGATCAGCTGATCGACCCGCGGCCCGGGTCACCGTCCCTCTCAGAGCTTCGTCCAGGCCTCCGTCAGGACGCTCCGGAGGATGCCCTCGATCTCGTCGAACGTCGACTGGTCGGAGATCAGCGGCGGCGCGAGCTGGACGACCGGGTCACCGCGGTCGTCGGCCCGGCAGTACAGACCGTTGTCGTACAGCGCCTTGGAGAGGAAGCCGTAGAGAACGCGCTCGGTCTCCTCGTCGGTGAACGTCTCCTTGGTGGCCTTGTCCTTCACCAGCTCGATGCCGTAGAAGAAGCCGTTGCCGCGGACGTCGCCGACGATCGGCAGGTCGTGCAGCTTCTGCAGCGTCGTGAGGAACGCGTTCTCGTTGTCCAGAACGTGCTGGTTGAGACCCTCGCGCTCGAAGATGTCGAGGTTGGCGAGGCCGACTGCCGCGGAGACCGGGTGGCCGCCGAAGGTGTAGCCGTGCAGGAAGGTGTTGCCGCCCTCGTAGAACGGCTCGGCGATGCGGTCCGAGACGATGCAGGCGCCGATCGGGGAGTAGCCCGACGTCATGCCCTTGGCGCAGGTGATCATGTCCGGCACGTAGCCGAACTTGTCGCAGGCGAACATCGTGCCGAGGCGGCCGAAGGCGCAGATGACCTCGTCGGAGACGAGCAGCACGTCGTACTTGTCACAGATCTCGCGGACCCGCTGGAAGTACCCGGGCGGCGGCGGGAAGCAGCCACCGGCGTTCTGTACCGGCTCCAGGAAGACCGCGGCGACCGTCTCCGGTCCCTCGAAGAGGATCTCCTGTTCGATCTGGTCGGCGGCCCAGCGGCCGAAGGCCTCCGGGTCGTCGCCGTGGATCGGGGCGCGGTAGATGTTGGTGTTCGGCACCTTGTGCGTGCCGGGGACCAGCGGCTCGAAGGGGGCCTTCAGGGCCGGCAGGCCGGTGATGGACAGGGCGCCCTGCGGGGTGCCGTGGTAGGCGACCGCACGCGAGATGACCTTGTACTTGGTCGGCTTGCCCTTGAGCTTGAAGTACTGCTTGGCAAGCTTCCAGGCGGTCTCGACGGCCTCGCCGCCACCGGTGGTGAAGAAGACCTTGTTGAGGTCGCCCGGCGCGTAGTCGGCGAGCCGCTCGGCCAGTTCGACGGCCTTCGGGTGGGCGTAGGACCACACCGGGAAGAAGGCCAGTTCCTGGCCCTGCTTGTAGGCGGCTTCGGCGAGCTCGTGACGGCCGTGACCGGCGTTGACCACGAACAGGCCGGACAGGCCGTCGAGGTAGCGCTTGCCCTGGTCGTCATAGATGTAGGTGCCCTCGCCACGCACGATGGTGGGAACGGGCGCGTTCTCGTAGTCCGACATGCGGGTGAAGTGCATCCACAGGTGGTCGTACGCGGTTCGGCTGAGGTCCTTGCTCACGGCTATCGGGTTCCCCACATATAGGTCTGCTTCTTGAGCTTCAGGTAGACGAAGCTCTCGGTGGAGCGCACACCGGGGATGGCCCGGATGCGTTTGTTGATCGTTTCCAGCAGGTGGTCGTCGTCCTCGCAGACGATCTCCACCATCAGGTCGAAGGAGCCCGCGGTCATCACCACGTACTCGCACTCGGCCATGGCCGACAGCGCTTCCGCGACGGGATCGAGGTCGCCTTCGACATTGATGCCGACCATCGCCTGCCGCCGGAACCCCACGGTGAGCGGGTCCGTGACGGCGACGATCTGCATCACGCCCTGATCGAGCAGCTTCTGGACGCGCTGCCGCACAGCCGCCTCGGAGAGGCCGACGGCCTTGCCGATCGCGGCGTACGGACGACGCCCGTCCTCCTGGAGCTGCTCGATGATTGCGAGGGAGACGGCATCGACCGCTGGTGACGATCCGTTCCCGGTCCTGGAGTCTGCGCTGCGACTGGCCACGCATCCACTGTGCACCGGGACTCGTCTGTCTTGCAACCCTCAATCGATGAAATTCGTTGTTTGAGGGTCAAGATCTCACTGAATCCGAAGTTCTCGGCGGGTGGGTATGTCGAAAGCGTTACCTCTGCGACTAGGCTGGATGTCTCACCCATTGGACGTGTCGACAGGAGGGGTGGTTGTGACCACCGAGGTGCGCCGTCTGCGCAACTACATCAACGGGGAGTTCCGGGACGCCGCGGACGGGCGGACCATCGACGTGGTCAACCCGGCGACGGAAGAGGTATACGCGACCTCTCCGCTCTCCGGTCAGGCCGATGTCGATGCCGCCATGGATGCCGCCGCCGCGGCCTTCCCCGCCTGGCGCGACACCACGCCCGCCGAGCGCCAGAAGGCCCTGCTGAAGATCGCGGACGCGTTCGAGGCGCGGGCCGAGGAGCTGATCGCCGCCGAGTCCGAGAACACCGGCAAGCCGATCGAGCTCACCCGCACCGAAGAGATCCCGCCGATGGTGGACCAGATCCGCTTCTTCGCGGGCGCGGCGCGGATGCTCGAAGGCCGCTCGGCCGGCGAGTACATGGAGGGGATGACCTCCATCATCCGCCGCGAGCCGGTCGGCGTCTGCGCCCAGGTCGCGCCATGGAACTACCCGATGATGATGGCGGTGTGGAAGTTCGCCCCGGCGCTCGCCGCGGGCAACACGGTCGTCATCAAGCCGTCCGACACCACCCCGGCGTCGACCGTGCTGATCGCCGAGATCATCGGCGACATCCTGCCCAAGGGCGTCTTCAACGTCATCTGCGGCGACCGCGAGACCGGCCGCGCGATGGTCGAGCACCGGACCCCGGCGATGGCCTCCATCACCGGTTCGGTACGGGCCGGCATGCAGGTCGCCGAGTCCGCCGCCAAGGACGTCAAGCGCGTTCACCTGGAGCTCGGCGGCAAGGCGCCCGTCGTCGTCTTCGAGGACTCCGACATCGCCAAGGCCGTCGAGGGCATCTCCGTCGCAGGCTTCTTCAACGCGGGTCAGGACTGTACGGCCGCGACCCGCGTCCTCGTCCACGAGTCGATCCACGACGAGTTCGTCACCGCGCTCGCCAAGGCCGCCGCGGACACGAAGACCGGGCAGCCGGACGACGAGGACGTGCTCTACGGCCCGCTCAACAACGCCAACCAGCTGAAGCAGGTCAGCGGGTTCATCGACCGGCTGCCCACGCACGCCAAGGTCGAGGCGGGTGGCCACCGGGTCGGCGAGAAGGGCTACTTCTACGCCCCGACCGTCGTCTCCGGTCTGCGGCAGGACGACGAGATCATCCAGAACGAGGTCTTCGGACCGGTGATCACGGTCCAGTCGTTCACCGACGAGGATCAGGCCGTGGAGTACGCGAACGGCGTCGAGTACGCCCTCGCCTCCTCGGTGTGGACCAAGGACCACGCCCGCGCGATGCGCATGTCCAAGAACCTCGACTTCGGCTGTGTGTGGATCAACACCCACATCCCGCTCGTCGCCGAGATGCCGCACGGCGGATTCAAGAAGTCCGGCTACGGCAAGGACCTCTCCGCGTACGGCTTCGAGGACTACACGCGCATCAAGCACGTCATGACCTCGCTCGACGACTGACACCCAGCGGTGGTGACGGCCCCTCGAATGTGGCACTTCGAGGGGCCGTTCCCGTGTCCGCCGCCTGACGGGGCATCGACAGGGTGTGCGGGAGAGGCCCGCTCTGCTGGACGATTGGTCCATTGTCCGCCACGTCCCCGGCC
Source organism: Streptomyces sp. NPDC056231 (assembly GCF_048270745.1). Classification (NCBI taxonomy): domain Bacteria; kingdom Bacillati; phylum Actinomycetota; class Actinomycetes; order Kitasatosporales; family Streptomycetaceae; genus Streptomyces; species Streptomyces sp. NPDC056231. Next base: position 41,360 of record NZ_JBLVKW010000047.1, read on the forward strand.
GGGCATCCTGCGCAGGTGCGAGCGATCCCGAACAACCCCATGTCCCGCCGGTCCCTGCTGCACGCCTTCGGGGCGGGAGCGGCCGGTGTCACGCTGGCCGGCTGCGGAGTGCCCGCTGCCTACGTGCAGCCCGGCGACCGCGCCGGACGCGACTACTCCAGCGGCGACCACACGCTGCATTTCGCCAACTGGCCGCTGTACATCGACACCGACGACAAGAACGCGTCGAAGCGGCCCACACTCGACGCGTTCAGCAAGCGGACCGGGATCTCCGTCACGTACACCGAGGAGATCAACGACAACGACGAGTTCTTCGGGAAGATCAGCCCGGCGCTGATGAACCATCAGCAGACCGGACGGGACCTGATCGTCGTCAGCGACTGGATGGCCGCCCGGTTCGTGCGGCTCGGCTGGGTGCAGGAGATGGACCGGGCCAAGCAGCCCAATGTCGCCAAATACCTGGACCCGCAGCTGCGTTCCCCCGCCTTCGACCAGGGGCGGACGCGCAGCGTTCCCTGGCAGTCCGGGATCACCGGCATCGCGTACAACCGCAAGAAGCTCGGCCGCGAGATCAGGAGCCTGAGCGATCTGTGGGCGGACGACCTGAGCGGCAAGGTGACACTGCTGTCCGGGCTCGACGAGTCCCTGGCCCTGCTGATGCTGGGCAACGGCGTCGACGTCACCCGATGGAAGCGCGACGACTTCTACGAGGTGTGTGACCAGGTGGAGAAGCTGGTGAAGAAGAAGCACATCCGCCGCTTCACCGGCAACGACTACATCAAGGACCTGTCGACCGGCGATGTACTCGCCTGCCAGGCCTACTCCGGCGACGTCATCCAGCTCCAGGCCGACAACCCGGAGATCGAGTTCGTGGTGCCCGAGGAGGGTGGCGAACTCTGGGCGGAGTCCCTCCTGATCCCCAACCTCGCCCGCCACAAGCGCAACGCCGAGAAGCTCATCGACTACTACTACGAGCCCGAGGTCGCCGCGGAGCTGGCGACCTGGGTCAACTACGTCTGCCCCGTCCCCGCCGCCCGCGAGGTGCTGGCCTCCTCGAAGGACGAGGAGACCGCCGCGCTCGCCGAGGAACCGCTGATCTTCCCCGATGACGCGATGCGCAAGCGGCTGACGATCGCCCGCGACATCACGTCCGAGGAGCGCACCGAGTTCGCGAAGAAGTGGAACTCCATCGTCGGGTTGTGAGGCCGCTCCGGGGTGGCGTAAAGGGTGCGTAAACACGGGCGTACGCTGCGGACATGAGCGAGCGAAGAGCCCTGCTGAGGCGCATACGCGTGTGGTTGGTCGTCTTTATCGTCTGTCTGGTACTGAGCGGGCTGACCGCCTTCCCGCTCGTCCATGAACTCCACTGGGCCGAGGATCTGCTGAGATCCTCGGCCTCTCCCGTGCCCGAACACTTCCCGGCCCTCATGGAGTGGATCACCCGGGTCCGGACCGGCCTCGACGAGGCCGACGCGACGTACCCGTTCGTGCTGTACGGCACCGACTGGCTGGCTTTCGCGCATCTCGTCATCGCGGTCGCGTTCTACGGTCCGTACCGCGACCCGGTCCGCAACATCTGGGTCGTCGAGTTCGGCATGATTGCCTGCGCCGGGATCATCCCGCTCGCGCTGATCTGCGGACCGATCCGGGACATTCCGTTCTGGTGGTCGGTCATCGACATGTCGTTCGGCGTCTTCGGAGTGCTTCCCCTGCTCGTCGTCCGCCGGATGATCAAGCGGCTGGAAGTGCTGGAGCGGACGCAGGACCCGGTGGCCGGGCCGGCTTCCGCGGCAACGGTCTGAGTCACTGGGCCGACGGGGCACCGAAGGCGGCCACCCCGATGTTCATCGGCGTGCCATTCATGCCCTCCCCCTTCGCGTCCGTCGCATTGACGCTGTGGACGAGGGTCCGCGAGAGATCGCGGGCGGCCGCGACGGCTGTGTTGTAACCGTTCCTCACCAGTGTGCGTAAGTGAGTCCTGGACCCACTGCTGCCTACTGGGCGCATCCCGAACGGTGTTGGATGCGCTGGGTTCCCGCTTTCGCGGGCGTGGTGCGCGATGTCGGAACGGCGTCGGGCGGGACGGGGACTGTTGTGCGGTTCGGTCACACCTGCTCCTCGGGCACCGGTTTCGCTCACCAACGGTGAGGCGTCGCCCATGCCGGATCGATCAAGAAAGCTCGACGGGCCGGAAGTCGGCGAGCAGACTGTGCAGGGCGTCGACCCGGTTGGTGGTGATCGAGTCGACTCCGTGTCCGATCAGACGGCGCATCGTGCGCTTGGTGTCGGCCGTCCAGGCGGAGACCAGCAGCCCGTCCCGGTGGATACGGTCCGTCAGTTCCCGGCTCACCAGCCCGAACCGGTAGTTCAGCCAGCGCGGCCTCACCACGTCCAGCAGGGCGGGGCGGGGCGGCGCGAGTGTCGTCCAGGTGAGGGCGATCTCGGCGGACGGATCCGCGGCGCGTACCCGCAGCATGGCCTCGGGGCCCGCGCAGTAGTACGTACGCTCCGCGGCCCCGTACTCGCGGACCAGGCCGACGGTCTTCCGTACCGACTCGTCGGTGGAGCCGGGCAGATCGAGCATGAGGCGGTGCGCCCCGGCGGCGAGCAGCGCCTCGCGCAGGGTGGGCACACGGCCCGCGGTCAGCTCGGTGAGCTCCTGATGGGTGAGCCGGTCCAGTCTGCGTTCGTGGCCCCACAGCCGCTCCAGCGTGGCGTCGTGCAGCAGGACCGGCACCCCGTCGCGGGTGACCCGGACGTCGATCTCGACCGCGTCCGCCCCCCGTTCGATGGCGGAGCGGATCGAGGGGAGGGTGTTCTCGCGGACACGGTACGGATCGCCGCGGTGAGCTACGGCGGTGACAGAGGCGGCCATGGGGCCATTGTCACCACCGGCGGTCACCGGCCGGTTCGCCGCAGCCAGTCCGACGTGTACGTGTCGATCTCGGCGGCCAGCGTCCGCTTGCCGGCCGGGTCGAGGTACGAGGCCTCCACCGCGTTCTTCGCGAGCCCGGCAAGACCCTGCTCGTCCAGACCGAGGAGCCGGGCCGCCACCGCGTACTCGTTGTTGAGGTCGGTGCCGAACATCGGCGGGTCGTCGCTGTTGATGGTGACCAGGACTCCGGCGTCCACCATCTCCTTGACCGGGTGCAGGTCGAGATCGGTCACGGCACGGGTTGCGATGTTCGAGGTCGGGCAGACCTCCAGCGCGATCCGGTGTTCGGCGAGGTGGTCGAGGAGCCTGCGGTCCCGGGTGGCGCTGGTGCCGTGGCCGATGCGCTCGGCGCGCAGTGCGGTGAGGGCGTCCCAGATCGTCTCCGGGCCCGTGGTCTCCCCGGCGTGCGGGACGGAGTGCAGCCCCTCGGCGATGGCCCGGTCGAAGTAGGGCTTGAACTGCGGGCGGGGCACGCCGACCTCGGGACCGCCGAGCCCGAACGAGACGAGCCCCTCGGGCCGCAGGTCCACGGCGAGCCGGGTGGTCTCCTCCGCTGATTCGAGCCCGGCCTCGCCGGGAATGTCGAAGCACCAGCGCAGGACGACCCCGAGCTCGGCCTCGGCGGCCTTGCGGGCGTCCTCTATCGCCTCCATGAACCCCTGCTCCGGAATGCCGCGCCGGGTCGAGCTGAACGGGGTGACGGTCAGTTCCGCGTACCGGATGTTCTGGCGGGCCATGTCCCGGGCGATCTCGAAGGTCAGCAGCCGGACATCCTCCGGGGTGCGGACCAGGTCCACGACGGAGAGATAGACGTCGATGAAGTGGCCGAAGTCGGTGAAGGAGAAATAGTCGGCCAGCGCCGCGGGGTCGGTGGGGACCTTCGAGTCCGGGTGGTGGGCGGCCAGTTCGGCGACGATGCGGGGCGAGGCGGATCCGACATGGTGGACATGCAGTTCGGCCTTGGGCAGCCCCGCGATGAAGGCGTGCAGATCGGTCATCGGATCCTCCGGGGGCGTGACGTGGAACGGTCCGGGCACGGGACGGCCCGGAGTGGGACGGGGAACATCGTAGGCCGGAGCGGCGGTTGCCGGGTCGGGCCGTAGCATGACGGGACCACGATGGGGGAGGCCCATGTCAGAGAACACAGAGCAGCCCGCGGACGGGGCTGCGCCACGCGATCCGTGGGCTCCGCCGGACAACAGGATGCCGCTGGAGAAGCAGACCGGTGACCCGCGCCCGCCCGCTGTGCACGACCAGCAGACGGTCACCTCGATGCCGGCCACAGGAACGGGACCGGCGCCCACGGCGGGGTTCGGCGCCGCACCGGGGACCGGCCCCCTGCCTGGAGCGGGACAGGTGCCCGGGGACGTACCGCCGCCGCCGATCGCGCCGAGCGGTCCCGGGCAGCAGGTCCCTCCGGCAGGACCGTACGGATACCCGGCCGCACCCGCCCCGCAGTACGGCGGTTATCCGGGATACCCCGGCTACGGCCACGCGCCCTGGGGCGGACCGGCGCCCGCGAACGGGCTCGGTATCGCGTCGATGGTGCTCGGCATCATCGCCGTGGTCGGCTTCTGCATGTGGGGGCTCGGGGTCGTCCTCGGCGTCCTCGCGCTGATCTTCGGTCTCATAGGCCGCGGCCGGGTCAGCCGGGGTGAGGCGAACAACGGCGGCGTCGCGCTGGCCGGCATCATCCTGGGCTCGCTCGGCATCGTGATCAGCGGAGCGTTCCTGGGCTTCCTGATCTGGGGCATGAGCCACGACTTCAACCACCGCGACCCCTACGACGACACGTACGGAACGTCCCTGGTTGTGGACGGCACGCGGTAGAGGCAGGAATGCCGCCGCACGGAACAAGGCCTGCGGGGCGGTGGGGACTACCCCGACCGCCCCGCGGGCCTTTTCATGTCGCGTCGGGCACGGCGTGCAGCCGTGTTCGCGCCTCCATGAGGGCGAAGCCCAGCAGATTCAGCCCCCGCCAGCGCTCCGGATCCTGCGCTCGCGGGTCGTCCGCCGCCAGTCCGATGCCCCAGATCCTGTCCAGGGGGCTCGCCTCGACGAGCACCCGGTCCCCGGTGTTCAGCAGGAACGCGCGCAGCCCGGCGTTCTGGCCGAACTTGTGGACACTGCCCGCCACCACCAGGGCGAACCGCTCCCGCTCCCACACCGTGTCGTCGAAGGCGCGTACCAGCCGGCCCGCCTTCTTCGCCGCCGCAGGGCTGCTTGCGGACAGCGCACGGCGCTCCGCCTCCGCGTCGCCGAAGAGCCGCGCCTTGCCGGCCATCATCCAGTGCTCGGCCGACGCGTATGTCACCCCGTCGACCGTGAACGGTGAAGGCCACCACTGGCTGAGGCAGCTCGCGCCGATCCGCCCGTCCGGCCGAGGGCGGTGCCCCCAGAACGGCAGGTACTTCACTTTCTCACCGCGACGGGTTCGCGCCACGAGCTCGCTCAGGTGTTCCATGACATGCGAGTCTGGCATCCGCCACTGACACTCCGTACGTGGATTTCCGCGGCGACGCGACACATGGTCGACAGATTCCGTTGCGTAACCAAAAGGCAACAACGGAATCACTTGTTGGGGTCAGCCTCCTCTGCCAGGATCGGCACTCAAATCGAGCAGAAGGTACGCCGCCCCGGTTCACGGAGTCAGCGGCGGAGGAGAGCGTCATGGGCAACGGCTTCCACGTGCGGGACCGCTTCGCGGCCGGCGCGCAGTACATCGGCGGAAAGTTGCGCTCCGGCACATCGGGACGCAGCCACGACGTCGTGAACCCGGCTACGGGCGAGATCGTCTACACCTACGAACTGGCGGGCACCGCCGATGTCGACGCGGCCGTCGCGGCCGCCCGCGAGGCGTTCCCCGGCTGGTCGGGTGCCACCCCGGCCGAGCGGTCCGAGGCGATGCACCGGTTCGCCGCCGTCCTCGCGGAGCAGGCCGACGACTTCGCGTACGCCGAGTCGCTCCAGTGCGGCAAGCCCATCAAGCTCTCCACCGAGTTCGATGTGCCCGGCACCGTCGACAACACCTCCTTCTTCGCCGGCGCCGCCCGCCACCTGGAGGGCAAGGCCGCCGGGGAGTACGACGGCGACCACACCTCGTACGTACGCCGCGAGGCCATCGGCGTCGTCGGCTCGATCGCCCCCTGGAACTACCCGCTCCAGATGGCCGCCTGGAAGGTCCTCCCGGCGGTCGCTGCGGGCAACACGATCGTGCTGAAGCCCGCCGAGATCACCCCGCTGACCTCGCTGATGTTCGCCCAGGCGGCCACTGAGGCAGGCATCCCGGACGGTGTGATCAACATCGTCACCGGCGCGGGCAAGGACGCGGGCGAACATCTCGTCGGCCACCCGGACGTCGTGATGACCTCCTTCACCGGCTCCACCGCCGTCGGCAAGCGGGTCGCCGAGATCGCCACCGCCACCGTCAAGCGTCTCCACCTCGAACTCGGCGGCAAGGCCCCCTTCGTGGTCTTCGACGACGCCGACCTGGAGGCCGCTGTCAACGGCGCGGTCGCCGGAGCGCTCATCAACACGGGCCAGGACTGCACCGCCGCCACCCGCGCCTACGTCCAGCGGCCGCTCTACGACGCCTTCGTGCAGGGCGTCGCCTCGCTGATGGAGACCGTCCGGCTCGGCGACCCCTTCGACCCGTCGACCGACCTCGGCCCGCTGATCAGCCACGCCCAGCGGGACCGGGTCGCCGGCTTCGTCGAGCGCGCCCGTGCGTACGCCACCGTCGTCACCGGCGGTGAGGCCCCCGGCGGAGACCTCGCGGACGGTGCCTACTACCGGCCGACGCTCGTCGCGGGCGCCGCTCAGGACAGCGAGATCGTCCAGTCGGAGATTTTCGGCCCGGTCCTGGTCGTGCTGCCCTTCGACACCGATGACGAGGGCATCGCCCTCGCCAACGACACCCCGTACGGACTCGCCGCCTCCGCCTGGAGCCGCGACCTGTACCGGGCGGGCCGCGCCACCCGCGAGATCAAGGCGGGCTGCGTCTGGGTCAACGACCACATCCCGATCATCAGCGAGATGCCGCACGGCGGATACAAGGCCAGCGGCTTCGGCAAGGACATGTCGGTGTACTCGTTCGAGGAGTACACACAGGTCAAGCACGTGATGTACGACAACACCGCGGTCGTCCGGAAGGACTGGCACCGCACGATCTTCGGGGACCGATAGCCAGGCCGGACAACGGCCACACTCAACCGAAAAGGGCAACGCGCATGGAGCAGTACGAGCCGGAGCACCTCTCCGCGGCCCAACTGGCCGCGATGCGGCGCAGTCTTACCAGTGGCAGGGGTGCCCTCACCCGCCGTTCGTTGCTGCGCGCCTCCGGCATGGGCGCGCTCGCGCTCGGCGGCCTGGGCACGCTGAGCGCGTGCGGCATCCCGCCCGCGCAGCGGGAGGGGGACGCAGCGGCGGCCTCCGACGACCACTCGGCCAAGGAGAAGCAGGTCAACTTCTCCAACTGGACCGAGTACATGGACGTCACCGATGACGGCAAGCACCGGCCCACCCTGGAGGCGTTCACGAAGCGCACCGGGATCCAGGTCAAGTACACCGAGGACATCAACGACAACGTCGAGTTCTTCGGCAAGATCAAGCCGCAGCTCGCGGCCGGCCAGGACACCGGCCGCGACATCATCAACGTCACCGACTGGCTGGCCGCACGCATCGTGCGCCTCGGCTGGGCGCAGAAGCTCGACGCGTCGAACCTGCCGCACGCCTATGCCAACCTCTCGGCCCAGTTCCGCTCCCCGGACTGGGACCCCGGTCGCGCCTATTCGTACCCGTGGGCGGGCATACCCACCGTCATCGCCTACAACTCCAAGGCGACCGGAGGCCGCAAGGTCGATTCCGTCAGCCAGCTGCTGGACGACCCGAAGCTCAAGGGACGGGTCAGCTTCCTCTCGGAGATGCGCGACTCCATCGGCATGACCCTGCTCGACATGGGCAAGGACCCCGGCACCTTCACCGACGCCGACTACGACGCCGCGATCGGCCGGCTTCAGAAGGGTGTCGACAAGAACCAGATCCGGCGCTTCACCGGCAACGACTACACGGCAGACCTCGACAAGGGCGACATCGCCGCCTGCGTCGCCTGGGCGGGCGACATCATCCAGCTGCAGGCCGGAAACCCGGACATCAAGTACGCCATCCCGGCCGCCGGTTACATCATTTCCAGCGACAACATGCTCGTCCCGGTGAAGGCCCGGCACAAGACCAACGCCGAGAAGCTCATCGACTACTACTACGAGCCGTCGGTCGCCGCCAAGCTCGCCGCGTACATCAACTTCGTCTGTCCGGTCGACGGAGTCCGCGACGAACTGGCGAAGATCGACCAGGCGATGGCCGACAACGTCCTGATCCTTCCCGACAAGGAGATGGCGGCCCGGTCGCACGCCTTCCGCTCGCTGACATCCAAGGAAGAGACGGCGTACGAGGAGAAGTTCGCCAAGCTCATCGGCGCCTGACCGACCCGCCTTTCCTTCCTCCGATCTCCCCCTGACACCACTGGGACTCCGACCCATGACACAGCAGCAGACAGAAGGCGGCGACGTCCGCCTCACCGGGATCAGCAAGACGTACGGCTCCTTCAAAGCCGTCCAGCCGCTCGATCTGACCGTTCCGCAGGGCTCCTTCTTCGCCCTTCTCGGGGCGTCCGGCTGCGGCAAGACCACCACCCTGCGGATGATCGCGGGGCTGGAGGAGGCCACCACCGGCACCATCTCGCTGGGCGGCCGGGACATCACCGACCTCCCGCCGTACAAGCGGCCCGTCAACACCGTCTTCCAGAGCTATGCGCTCTTCCCGCACCTCGACATCAGCGAGAACGTCGCCTTCGGTCTGCGCCGGCGCGGCATCAAGTCGGTCAAGAAGCAGGTCGACGACATGCTGGAGCTCGTCCAGCTCGGCGACTTCGCGAAGCGCAAACCGCACCAGCTCTCCGGCGGCCAGCAGCAGCGCGTCGCCGTCGCCCGCGCCCTGATCAACCACCCGCAGGTGCTGCTGCTCGACGAGCCGCTCGGCGCCCTCGACCTCAAGCTGCGCCGCCAGATGCAGCTGGAGCTCAAGCGCATCCAGACCGAGGTCGGCATCACGTTCATCCATGTCACCCACGACCAGGAGGAGGCCATGACCATGGCCGACACCGTCGCGGTGATGAACGCGGGCCGTGTCGAACAGCTCGGCGCACCAGCCGATCTGTACGAGAATCCGAAGACGACGTTCGTCGCCAACTTCCTCGGCACCTCCAACCTCATCGAGGGCGAGATCGCCGAGGCCGGCGAGGACATCCTGGTCGGTGCCGGAGGCATGACGCTGCGGCTGCCCGCCGGGCGGTGCCAGGCCCCGACCGCCCGTGGCGGCAAGCTGCTGCTCGGTGTCCGTCCGGAGAAGATCTCCCTCGCCCACGCCGACGACGCGGACTCCATAGTCGCCGGACGCAACCGGGTCACCGGCCGGATCACCGACTCCAGCTTCATCGGTGTCTCCACGCAGTACGTGGTGGAGAGCCCGGCCGGCAAGGCGCTTCAGGTGTACGAGCAGAACATCGAGCGCGACACCCGGCTCACCCCGGGAGCCGAGGTCGTCCTGCACTGGAACCCCGCGCACACCTTCGGTCTCGACGCGGCCCAGGACATCGACGCAGGCGTGGAGACGGTGGAGGACGCGACGTGACCGTCACCGAAGCGCCGCCCGCGCCGCCCACAGACCCCGCCGAACTCCCTGTACGGAAGGCCTCCACCCGCAAGCGGCTCGTGCCGTACTGGCTGCTGCTCCCCGGCATCCTGTGGCTCATCGTCTTCTTTGCGCTGCCGATGGTCTACCAGGCGTCGACCTCCGTACAGACCGGATCCCTGGAGAAGGGGTTCGAGGTCACCTGGCACTTCCAGACCTACTGGGACGCGCTGTCCGAGTACTACCCGCAGTTCGTCCGGTCCCTGCTGTACGCGGGTACCGCGACGATCCTGTGCCTGCTGCTCGGCTACCCGCTCGCGTATCTCATCGCGTTCAAGGCGGGCCGCTGGCGCAACGTGGTGCTGGTGCTGGTCATCGCGCCGTTCTTCACCAGCTTCCTGATCCGTACGCTCGCCTGGAAGACGATCCTCGCGGACGGCGGTGCGGTCGTCGACGTGCTGAACACCCTGCACGTCCTGGACGTCACCAGCTGGCTCGGCTGGACCGAGAACAACCGGGTGCTGGCCACGCCGATGGCAGTGGTCTGCGGTCTGACCTACAACTTCCTGCCGTTCATGATCCTGCCCCTCTACACCTCGCTGGAGCGGATCGACGGCAGGCTGCACGAGGCGGCCGGCGACCTGTACGCCACCCCCGCCACCACCTTCCGCAAGGTGACGTTCCCGCTCTCCATGCCGGGCGTCGTCTCCGGCACGCTGCTGACCTTCATCCCGGCCTGTGGTGACTACGTCAACGCGGAACTGCTGGGCTCCACCGACACCAAGATGGTCGGCAGCGTCATCCAGACCCAGTTCCTGCGCGTCCTCGACTACCCGATGGCGGCCGCGCTCTCCTTCATCCTCATGGCGGTGGTCCTGCTGATGGTCACCGTCTACATCCGCCGCTCCGGGACGGAGGACCTGGTCTGATGCCCGTACTGCGCTGGCTCCGCCGCCATCTGATCGTCATCGCGGGTCTGCTGACCCTCGCGTACATGATCCTGCCGAACATCGTCGTCATGGTGTTCTCCTTCAACAAGCCGAACGGGCGCTTCAACTACGCCTGGCAGCGCTTCTCACTGGACGCCTGGAAGGATCCCTGCGGCGTCGCCGACATGTGCGGCTCGCTCTCGCTCTCTCTCCAGATCGCCACCTGGGCGACCATCGGCGCGACCGTGCTCGGCACGATGATCTCCTTCGCACTGGTCCGCTACCGCTTCCGGGCGCGTGGCGCGATCAACTCACTGATCTTCCTGCCGATGGCGATGCCCGAGGTCGTCATGGCCGCCTCGCTGCTCACGCTCTTCCTCAACATGGGTGCGCAGCTCGGTTTCTGGACGATCCTCATCGCGCACATCATGTTCTGCCTGAGTTTCGTCGTGACGGCGGTCAAGGCGCGCGTGATGTCGATGGACCCGAGGCTGGAGGAGGCGGCCCGCGATCTGTACGCGGGCCCCGTGCAGACGTTCCTGCGCGTGACCCTGCCGATCGCCGCCCCCGGAATCGCCGCGGGAGCGCTGCTCGCCTTCGCGCTCTCCTTCGACGATTTCATCATCACCAACTTCAACGCGGGCTCGACCGTGACCTTCCCCATGTTCGTCTGGGGTTCGGCACAGCGCGGCACACCCGTGCAGATCAACGTCATCGGCACGGCGATGTTCATCATTGCCGTACTGGTGGTTGTCGCCGGCCAGCTGATCGCGAACCGGCGAAAGAACAGCGCACGACCCTGAAATCCTGAAGGAGTTGGAAACCATGGCCCCAGCTGCCATGCGTACTGCTGCACAATCACTTTCCGGCGCCCGGCCGGTCTCGTTCTGGCTGGACGACCCCGGCAGGCCCGACGCGCTTCCCGCGCTCACCAGCGACGAACACTGCGATCTGCTCGTCATCGGCGGCGGATACAGCGGACTGTGGACCGCACTGATCGCCAAGGAACGCGACCCGGAACGGGACGTCGTACTGATCGAGGGGCACGAGGTGGGCTGGGCCGCCTCGGGCCGCAACGGCGGATTCTGTGCCGCTTCCCTCACCCATGGCCTCCCCAACGGCCTGGAACGCTGGCCTGACGAGATCAAGAAGCTGGAGGAGATGGGCGAGCAGAACCTCGACGCCATCGAGGCGGCTGTCGCCCGCTACTCCATCGACTGCGAGTTCGAGCGCACCGGCGAGATCGATGTCGCCACGGAACCCCACCAGCTCGAAGAACTCCGGGAATGGCACCGGGAAACGGAGAAGCTCGGCTTCACCGGAGTGGAATTCCTCGATCAGGACGCACTGCGCGCGGAGGTCGACTCACCGACATTCCTGGGCGGGCTCTGGGACCGGCGCGGGGTCGCCATGCTGCACCCCGCCAAGCTCGCCTGGGGGCTGAAGCGGGCCTGCATCGAGCTGGGCGTGCGGGTGTACGAGCACACTCGGGGCCTCGAACTGGCCAGGACCGCCACCGGGATGGCGGTCCGCACGCCGTACGGGAAGGTCCTCGCCCGACGGGTCGCGCTGGGCACGAATATCTTCCCGTCACTGGTGAAGCGCGTGCGTCCGTACACCGTCCCGGTCTACGACTACGCGTTGATGACCGAACCGCTCACCGCCGACCAGCTCGCCTCCATCGGCTGGAAGAACCGGCAGGGGCTCGGCGACAGCGCCAACCAGTTCCACTACTTCCGGCTCTCGGCGGACAACCGGATCCTGTGGGGCGGCTATGACGCGATCTATCCGTACGGTGGCCGGCTGAGCGCCGATCTCGACCAGCGGCCGGAGACGTTCCTCAAGCTCGCGGGCCAGTTCTTCGAATGCTTCCCGCAGTTGGCCGGGGTGCGATTCAGCCACGCCTGGGGTGGTGCCATCGACACCTGTTCCCGCTTCTCCGCCTTCTTCGGGACGGCCCATCAGGGTCGGGTCGCCTACGCCGCCGGATTCACCGGGCTCGGTGTCGGAGCAACCCGGTTCGGCGCCGATGTGATGCTCGACCTGCTGTCCGGAAAGAGGACCGAGCGGACCGGTCTGGAAATGGTGCGCACCAAGCCGATGCCGTTCCCACCGGAGCCGTTCGCCTGGGCTGGGATCGAACTCACGAAGAGGTCCCTGGCCAGGGCGGACAGCAATGGCGGGCACCGCAATCTGTGGCTGCGGACGATGGACCGCCTGGGGCTCGGCTTCGACAGCTGACCGGGCCGTGGGCCGGGGCACTCCCTGCACCTGGCCCGGACTGCGCGGACTGAGGACGGGGCCGATCAACTGGGACCGCTTCGACAACGGTGAGTCTCGAAGAATCTCGACGCCTACTCCGTCGGCCGACGCCGCCGTGAGGAACTGCTCGACCAGCTGAGCGTCAGGAGGAGCAGCCCGCTCAGGCACCAGCTGCCGAGCACATCGAGCGGCCAGTGATAGCCGCGCAATACCAGACCGATGCCCGTCGCCACGGTCAGCAGGACCGCGGCGACGGGCATCGTCCATGACCACTTCGACCGCCCTGCCGGACCTGTGCGCGGTGCGAGCAGCAGCGCCGCGGCCCCGTACGCCACCGCGGCCGTCGCCGCATGGCCCGACGGGTAGTAGCCGGTTGCGGCGGTCAGCGGTCCCGGACGGGCGATCACATCCTTGAGCGGGACGATCAGCGCGGGTACCGCCGCCATGGCGAGCGCCGCGGACAGCGGCGCACGGCGTGCGCCGCGCAGCAGCGCGTAGACGATCGCGCACCCCAGGACCGGGAGCGCCACCTGCAGGTTGCCGAGATCGGCGAGGAATTCGGTGAGCCGGGCGGGACCGTGTCCGACGACGGTCCGGCCGATCCGCTCGTCCAGCCCGCGCAGCGGGCCGTCGGCCGCGACCTGCCAGGTGAGGAGCGCGAAGGCCGTGAGCAGCGACGACACCAGCGAAAGGAGAAAAGCCGACCGCCCCGGAACAGGGGGGGTGGTTCCGGGGCGGTCGCCTGGACCGGTTTGCCGCGCGCCCCGGGGGGTTTGGGGCGAGCGGCCATCCGATCGGTGAGGAGTTCCGGAGCCAGAGGCTCCAGTGGTGTGCGCGAAGGCACGACCAGGTCGGTGCCGGGGAAGCTCCGACCCGGTCTCGCTCGCAGTGCCCTGCGAGCAGGGTGTTTCTCTCATCTGCAGAAACCGTACGGCAGCCGATGGGGGACCGACAGCCGGAATGGGATCCCGCCATCGGCCCCCCACACCTTCTTCACAGACCCTCACGTGGGCCCGATCGGGATCGGCTCCGGGACCGGATCAGATCTGGGTGAAAGCCTGCTCGATGACGTCGAGGCCCTCGTTCAGCAGGTCCTCGCCGATCACCAGCGGCGGCAGGAAGCGCAGCACATTGCCGTACGTGCCACAGGTGAGGACGAGCACGCCCTCGGCGTGGCAGGCCTTCGCAAGCTTGGCGGCGGCCTCCGGGTTCGGGTCCTTCGTGCCGGACTTCACCAGCTCGATCGCGATCATCGCGCCGCGGCCGCGGATGTCACCGATGACATCGCCGTTCGGCAGCTTCGCCTGCATCTCGGAGAGGCGGCCCTTCATGACCTCCTCGATGCGCTTCGCCTTCCCGTTCAGGTCCAGCTCACGCATGGTCTCGATGGCACCGAGCGCACCCGCGCAGGCCACCGGGTTACCGCCGTACGTACCACCGAGGCCGCCCGCGTGCGCGGCGTCCATGATCTCGGCGCGGCCGGTCACTGCGGAGAGCGGCAGACCGCCCGCGATGCCCTTGGCGGTGGTGATCAGGTCGGGGACGATGCCCTCGTCCTCACAGGCGAACCACTGGCCGGTGCGGCAGAAGCCGGACTGGATCTCGTCCGCGACGAAGACGATGCCGTTGTCCTTGGCGAACTGCGCGATGGCGGGGAGGAAGCCCTTCGCCGGCTCGATGAAGCCGCCCTCGCCGAGCACCGGCTCGATGATGATCGCGGCGACGTTGTCGGCGCCGATCTGCTTGGTGATCTGGTCGATGGCCTGGGCGGACGCCTCGGCGCCGGCGTTCTCCGCACCGGTCGGCCAGCGGTAGCCGTACGCCACCGGGACGCGGTAGACCTCGGGCGCGAACGGACCGAAGCCCTGCTTGTACGGCATGTTCTTGGCGGTCAGCGCCATCGTGAGGTTGGTCCGGCCGTGGTAACCGTGGTCGAAGACGACGACGGCGGTGCGCTTGGTGTAGGCACGGGCGATCTTCACGGCGTTCTCGACGGCCTCGGCGCCGGAGTTGAACAGCGCGGACTTCTTGGCGTGGTCGCCCGGCGTCAGCTCGGCGAGCTGCTCACAGACCTCGACGTACCCCTCGTACGGCGTGACCATGAAACAGGTGTGGGTGAAGTCGGCCAGCTGCGCGGACGCGCGGCGTACGACGGCCTCGGCGGAGGCGCCGACCGAGGTCACGGCGATGCCGGAGCCGAAGTCGATGAGGCGGTTGCCGTCCACGTCCTCGATGATCCCGCCACCGGCACGGGCGGTGAACACGGGCAGGGTGGAGCCCACACCTGCGGCGACCGTCGCGAGACGGCGGGCCTGCAGCTCCACCGACTTCGGGCCGGGAATGGCAGTGACGACGCGGCGCTCCTGCGGAATTGCGGTCATGCGGGGCTCCTGGGGGTGTTTCGGACGCTTCTCTCTGCAGGCTAGGGGCGAGGCCGGGGGTCCGGCATGTTCCGTTCGGGAGAAGTGGCGGGCCGCGGTTGTCCGTCACGGACATAGCGACCGGCATGGCCCTCGGCCCGGCAGCAGGTGCGAGACATCCCGATCAACAGCGTCTGACGGGGTGGTACGGGGCACTAGATTGAGGGGATCGGGCGCCCGCGCCCGGAGTTACCGGTCGGCGCTGGTCAGGGGACGAGGGACAGCACATGGACACCGAGGGCACGTACGACTCACGCGGCACCCGCTCCGGTCATTCGGTGCCGCGCCCGGCCGGCCCACCACCGCCCGTGCTGCCGCCCAGGCCGGGCCACGCACCGGCCTCCGGGCCCTCCCTCGGGGACTGGCTGCGCATCCCCAGGCCCGTCGCGGAACCGGGTGTCTGGCGGTTCGGTCACACCTCCCGGCCCGCCCAGGAAGAGGAACGCACGCCCGACCGCACCCTGCTCAGCGGAGCGGTGATCTCCCTGCTGGCCGCCGTCCTCGTCTGGTCGCTCTGGCGCAACGGATACATCCCGTACTGGCGGGTCCCGCTGAAACTCTTCACCCCCGACGGCTGGTGGGGGCCGTTCGGCGATCAGCCGCTGACCCATGGGGCCGTACGGGCGCTCGACATATACCGCCTCCTGATCATCGGAGCGATCTTCTACGGGTTCGGCCGCTTGGGTAACTGGCGTGCCGCGTTCGAACGATGGGTCGGCGGCCGGGGACCCGCCGCCCGGGCCGGCGGCGCCGCGGTCGGCGCCCTGTTGGTCTGGATCCTCGTATGGAACGGGACCGTGCCGGGCATGGAGCTCACCTTCAGCTTCGCCGCACCATGGCTGGGCACCGACCGCACCGTGACCACCGCGGTCACGTACACGCTGTACGCCCTGATCACCCTGGTGATCGTGTGGCCGTTCGCGAAGCTCGGACGATGGGCGGAACTGCGGCGCCGGACCTCCGGCGGCAACGGACCGCAGCACCCGCCGACGGCCCACGCCGCCACGACGGCCCAGGACACGGGCCGCGGCACCGAAGGCCGCACGGACGACGGCGCGGACGATCCGGCCGAGTGGCCCGACCTGCGCGCCGCCGGACAGAATCAGGCCGCCGCCAAGCTCTCCCAGGAGGCGCGGTCGGGCCGGATGAACGACGTCGACTACGCCCGTATCCGACGTGCCTGGACATCCGTACGCGCCGACAGTAACCGCCTCCCCGCCTTCACCGACACCGTGCTGCGCAACGGCGCCGCCGCCTGCACCCACCCCTCCGGCGCACGTGATCTCCCGGTCCGTGCCGCCCGGCACGACCTGCTGGTCGACCAGGTCAGACTCGGCACCGTCGACGACAGCGAACGCAACCCCTACGCACGCCGCGGCAACGGCATCGCCCTCGACCCCGGGCTGCTCGGCACGTCCCTGTTGGCGGTCGGGCCGCCGGGGGCGGGCAAGAGCCGCGCATTGATCCGGCCGGTCGTCGAATCCCTCGCCCTCCAGGCGCTCGCCGGGCGCGCCGCCGTCGTCGCGGTGTGCGCCGCCGGAACCCAGCTCGGCGCCGACGAGGGCTTCGACGTCGTGGTCAAGCTCGGCGACCCGTCCTCCGTCCACGACCTCGACCTGTACGGAGGCACCACCGACCCCGACGAAGCCGCTGCCGTGCTGGCCGAGGGGCTCGTCGGTGATCTCCAGGAGGTGGACAGCCGGCGCGCCGCCACCGCCCTCGCCCAGCTCCTCGGTCCCTACCGCGCCGCCCACGGCCGCTTCCCCTCCGTCCCGGAGCTGCGGGAATTGCTCGACGGCGTACCGGAGACGCTCTCCGCTCTGCGCGAGGCCCTCGACGACACGGGCCGCCAGGACATGCACCGCGAACTGGACGCGCGCACCCGTCAGTCCGGCGCGCCCGGCGACGCCGGACCCGCGCTCGCCGACCGGGTCGCGCTCCTCGACCGGCCCGCGTTCGCCGATTTCTTCGACACCACCGGCAAAGCCCGCCCCTTCTCCCTGCGGGCCCTGGAACACCCGCTGAGGGTCCGTATCGACCTGCCCGAACGTGGCCACGCCGAGGCGTCGCGGATGCTTGCCCGCCTTGTCCTCGCGCAGTTCACAGCGAGTGCCGCCACCCGCGCGGACCGCTCGCTCTTCGCCTGCCTCGTCCTCGACGACGCGACCCGCACCCTGACCCCCGACACCGTCCGCGGAATCCAGCGGCTGCGCTCCGCGCACGCCGGAGCCGTGGTCACGCTGCGCACCCTCGACGACGTCCCGGAGAACCTCCACACGGCGCTGCTCGGCGCCGTGGGCTGCCGGATGGCGTTCTCCGGGATCACCACCTGGGACGGCAAGAAGTTCGCCGAGGCGTGGGGCACGGAATGGGTCGAGACGAGGGACGTCACCCAGCGCACGGTCTTCGCCGACCAGCCGATGACCCGGGCCATCCACGCCTTCCGGAAACTGGTCACCGGGAAGGCCGTGACCACGGACGCGGTGACCGTACGCCAGGTCGAGCGCGAACGCTGGTCCGCCTCAGAACTGGCCCATCGCGTTCCGGCAGGACACGCGGTGTTGTCCCTCACGACCGTACGGGGGGACCACGCGCCGCCCCTGCTGGTGAACCTGAGCGGCTGATCCGTGTCCGTGCGGCCCTTTCCTCCGCAGCGGATCCGGCGAGCGGAAACGGTGCCGTATATCTGGAAGCGGTTTCGGCGGACCCTGCCGCCCTGGCAGAATCGGGAGGAGCCGTTCGTACGGGACGGCGAAATCGACTCCTGAAGGTCCCGCGGTCTCCATGCCCCCCACTCTCGCCTCGCTCGTCCAGCACTCGGCGCTCAAACTCACGGTGCGTGCGGGGGCGGACCGGCTTGACCAGCCCGTGCGCTGGGCGCATGCCAGCGAGCTCGCCGACCCCGTCCCCTACATGGAGGGTGGAGAGCTCCTTCTCGTCACCGCCACCAACCTCGACGCGGAGAACCCCGAAGCGATGCGACGGTACGTGCGACGGCTGGCCGGCGCCGGAGTCGTCGGGCTGGGCTTCGCCGTGGGCGTCAACTACGACGACGTACCGCAGCCCCTGATCGACGCCGGGGAGGAGGCCGGGCTGCCGATCCTGGAAGTGCCGCGCCGCACCGCGTTCCTCGCCATCGCCAAGGCTGTTTCGTCGGAGATCGCTGCCGACCAGTACCGGGCGGTGACAGCGGGGTTCGAGGCCCAGCGGGATCTGACCAAGGCCGCACTCGCGGGGGACGGACCCGCCGAACTCCTCACCCGGCTCGCCGCGCAGGTCGACGGCTGGGCTGCGCTGTACGACGTCTCCGGCGCCGTCGTGGCCGCCGCCCCCGACTGGGCCGCCCGGCGTGCCGCCCGGCTCACCCCCGATGTGGAGCGCCTGCGAGAGCGCCCTGCTCCGGCGAGCGTGGTCCTCGGCGACACCGACGACCGGGTCGAGCTCCAGACCCTGGGCACCGGCCGCAGGGCCCGTGGCGCCCTGGCCGTGGGCACCGGTTCGGCTCTCGGCACCGCCGAGCGGTACGCCGTGCACTCGGCCGTCGCCCTGCTGACACTCACCACTGCCCGCTCGCGCTCCCTCCAGGGCGCTGAGCAGCGGCTCGGCGCGGCGGTGCTGCGGATGCTCCTGGCCGGCCAGCCGGACCACGCGCGGGCCGTTGCCGGGGATCTGTACGGAGGGCTGCTCGACGCTCCTTTCCGGCTGCTGATCGCGGAGGCGGCCGAGCCGTCGACACCGGCGCTGCTCGGTGAGGCGATGGAGGCGGCGGCCTCCCGGGCCGGCGAGACGCTGTTGACGGTTCCCGAGGGCGAGAGGCTCGTCGTCCTGGCCGCGGACGGTGGTGCGGCTGTCGCGGCGTGCATGGCATACGCGAGGGCACAGGACGAGCGGACCCCACGTGACCAGAAGACGCCCGCGGAGGGGGAAATCGTGGTCGGGCTGTCCGCGCCGGCGGGTCCGATCGCCGTCTCCGCCGCATACAAGCAGGCCGAACAGGCACTCTCGGTCGCCCGCCGCCGGGGCAGGGCCCTCGTCGAGCACGAAGAGCTGGCGGCCGGCTCGGTTCTGCCACTGCTCGCGGACGACGCGGTACGAGCCTTCGCGGACGGCCTGCTCCGCGCCCTGTACGAGCACGACGCGAAGGGGCGAGGCGACCTGGTCGCCTCGCTGCGTGCCTGGCTCTCCCACCACGGTCAGTGGGATGCGGCCGCAGCCGACCTGGGCGTGCACCGCCACACCCTGCGCTACCGGATGCGGCGTGTGGAGGAGATCCTCGGCCGCTCCCTGGACGACCCGGATGTCCGGATGGAACTGTGGCTGGCACTGAAGGCGACCAACTCCTCGCCGACGCCGTGAAACGGAGCTCGGCCGGCGCCTGAGGACGCCCCGCGTGCCGGACGCTTGCGACACACCATTCCGATGGGTGCGGTCATCCGACAAACCGGCGCATGCCTGTCGCCCTTCGCTCCATCGCGGACAAACGCCAGGTCGACGGCCCGGCCCTACGGTGGGGGCAAGACACCCCACGACTCCGAAGGGCCGGAACCTCCATGACTTCCACCCACGCCTTCTGGCTCGCCGGCCGCCAGGCCACCGGCGAGGACAGCTTCGACGTCACCAACCCCTGGGACGGCCGTCTCGTCGGTACGGTCAGCGTGCCGACCGACGCGCAGATCGAGGAGGCCGTCGCCGCCGCGCACGCCGTGCGCGAGGAGTTCGCCGCGACGCCCGCCCACGTCCGTGCCGCCGCCCTCGACCACGTCGTACGGCGTCTCGTGGAGCGCACCGAGGAGATCGCCCAGCTGATCTCCGCCGAGAACGGCAAGCCCATCAAGTGGGCGCGCGGCGAGGTCGGCCGCGCCGTCTCCGTGTTCCGGTTCGCCTCCGAGGAGGCCCGTCGCTTCAACGGCGGCGACGCCCAGCGCCTTGACACCGACGCCGGTGGCACCGGCCGTCTCGGGCTGACCCGGCGCTTCCCGCGCGGCACGGTTCTCGGTATCGCGCCCTTCAACTTCCCGCTGAACCTGAGCGCCCACAAGGTCGCCCCGGCCATTGCTGTCGGCGCCCCGATCATCCTGAAGCCCGCCCCGGCCACCCCGATCTCGTCGCTGATCCTCGGCGAGCTGCTGGCCGAGACCGACCTCCCGGCCGGTTCGTGGTCCGTGCTCACGGTGCCCAACGACCGTATGCCCGCCCTCGTCCAGGACGAGCGCCTGCCCGTGATCTCCTTCACGGGTTCCGGCCCGGTCGGCTACTCCATCCTGGAGTCGGTGCCGCGCAAGCACTGCACCCTGGAGCTGGGCGGCAACGGCGCGGCGGTCGTCCTCGGCGACTACGCCTCCGACGAGGACCTGGACTGGGCCGCGAGCAGGATCGCGACCTTCTCCAACTACCAGGGCGGCCAGTCCTGCATCTCGGTGCAGCGCGTCATCGCGGACGCCTCGGTCTACGACCGGCTCGTCCCGAAGATCGTCGCGGCCGTCGAGGCCCAGGTCACCGGCGACCCGTCCGACGCTGCCACCGACGTCGGCCCGCTCGTCAGCGAGGACGCCGCCAAGCGCGTCGACTCCTGGGTGGACGAGGCTGTGCAGGCAGGCGCCCAGCTGCTCACCGGAGGCAAGCGGGACGGTGCCACCTACGCGCCGACCGTGCTCGCGGAACTCCCGGACGGCGTCAAGCTCTCCTGCGAGGAGGTCTTCGGACCGGTCCTGTCCGTCCAGAAGGTGGACGGCGAGGCCGAGGCCTTCGCCTCGGTCAACTCCTCGAAGTACGGCCTGCAGGCAGGTGTGTTCACGCACGACCTGCAGACCGCGTTCCGTGCGCACCGGGCCCTTGAGGTCGGTGGCGTGATCATCGGCGACGTCCCGTCCTACCGCGCGGACCAGATGCCGTACGGCGGAGCCAAGCAGTCCGGCGTCGGCCGTGAGGGTGTTCGCTACGCGATGGACGACTACACCTACGAGCGCGTGCTGGTCCTCACCGGCCTCGCCCTGTAGTTCCGTAAGCAGGATCGAACCGATCCACAGGAGCCGCCTGTAATCCGCCTGGACAGCACGACAGCAGGCGGCAGACGAACGGCCGGAGCCCACTGTGCGGGGGCTCCGGCCGTTCCTGCTTCCCCCTCGACCCGGCCCGACCGCAGTTCGCCCGCCGAACGTGCCACTGGAGTGGCTCTGGACCCGATCGGCGTCCCGGGGCTGGTGAGACCGGCAGGAATCGGGTACATACGGACGAGTAGCACCGGTTGGTATGCCTCGGGAGACGCGCCTGCGCTCCGCGCGGACCGGCCGGGTCCGCCAACCCGACAACGCGGCGAGGTGAGCTCCTCATGTCCGCACCATCCGCTCCGAAGAACACGCCCAAGGTCACCGAGCGTGAAGCGCGTCAAGTGGCCGAAGCCGCACGCGAGCAGGACTGGCGCAAGCCCAGTTTCGCCAAGGAACTCTTCCTCGGCCGCTTCCGACTGGACCTGATTCATCCGCATCCCATGCCGCCCGGCGACGACGTCAGGCGCGGCGAGGCGTTTCTCGCCCGGTTGCGCGACTTCTGCGAAACCAAGATCGACGGCGCTCTGATCGAGCGTGAGGCGAAGATCCCCGACGAGGTCATCAACGGCCTCAAGGAGCTCGGCGCCCTCGGGATGAAGATCGACCCGAAGTACGGCGGCCTGGGACTGACCCAGGTCTACTACAACAGGGCGCTCGCCCTGGTCGGCTCCGCCAACCCGGCGATCGGCGCGCTGCTCTCCGCCCACCAGTCCATCGGCGTACCGCAGCCGCTGAAGCTCTTCGGCAGCCAGGAACAGAAGGACGCTTTCCTTCCCCGGCTCGCCCGCACCGACATCTCGGCGTTTCTCCTCACCGAACCGGATGTCGGCTCCGACCCTGCCCGGCTCGCCACCTCGGCCGTTCCGGACGGTTCCGACTACATCCTCGACGGTGTGAAGCTGTGGACGACCAATGGCGTCGTCGCCGACCTGCTGGTCGTCATGGCCCGCGTCCCGAAGTCGGTCGGCCACAAGGGCGGCATCACCGCGTTCGTCGTCGAGGCGGACGCCCCGGGCATCACCGTGGAGAACCGCAACGCCTTCATGGGGCTGCGCGGGCTCGAGAACGGCGTGACCCGCTTCCACCGCGTCCGGGTCCCGGCCGCCAACCGTATCGGCCCGGAGGGAGCCGGTCTCAAGATCGCCCTCACCACGCTCAACACGGGCCGGCTGTCGCTCCCCGCCATGTGCGTCGGAGCGGGAAAGTGGTGCCTGAAGATCGCCCGCGAATGGTCGGCGGTCCGCGAACAGTGGGGCAGGCCGGTCGCCCGGCACGAAGCCGTCGGTGCCAAGATCTCCTTCATCGCGGCCACCACATTCGCCCTGGAAGCAGTGGTCGACCTCGCCTCGCAGATGGCGGACGAGGATCGCAACGACATCCGCATCGAGGCAGCGCTGGCCAAGCTGTACGGCTCCGAGATGGGCTGTCTCATGGCCGACGAACTGGTTCAGATCCGGGGCGGCCGGGGCTTCGAGACCGCCGAATCCCTCGCCGCCAGGGGCGAACGGGCCGTCCCCGCCGAACAGCTCCTCCGCGACCTGCGGATCAACCGGATCTTCGAGGGTTCGACAGAGATCATGCATCTGCTGATCGCCCGCGAGGCCGTTGACGCCCACCTGAAAGTCGCCGGAGATCTCATCGACCCCGACAAGCCCCTCTCGGCGAAGGCGAAGGCGGGAGCGAACGCGGCCGGCTTCTACGCCCGCTGGTTGCCCAAGCTCGTCACCGGACCAGGTCAACTGCCGCGCACCTACAATGAGTTCCATCCGCCCGGGCACCCGGACCTGTCCACCCATCTGCGCTACGTCGAACGCTCTGCCCGCAAACTGGCCCGCTCCACCTTCTACGCGATGTCGCGCTGGCAGGGACGCATGGAGACCAAGCAGGGCTTTCTCGGCAGGATCGTCGACATCGGTGCCGAACTCTTCGCGATGAGCGCCGCCTGCGTCCGTGCCGAACTTCTGCGCACCACCGACGAGCACGGCCGGGAGGCCTACCAACTCGCCGACGCCTTCTGCCACCAGTCCCGCATTCGCGTCGAGGAACTCTTCACCCGCCTGTGGTCCAACACCGATCAGCTCGACCGGCGCGTGGTCGACGGCGTCCTGTCCGGGGCGTACCTCTGGTTGGAACAGGGTGTCGTCGACCCGAGCGGCGAGGGCCCCTGGATCGCCGACGCCACTCCCGGCCCGGCCACCAAGGACAACGTCCACCGTCCCATCCACTGACCGCCGGCCCATCGAGCCGGCCGGACGGGGCGGGCGGGAGTATCCACTCGCTGGACGCTCCCGCCCGCCCGTGTGCCGCACGGCAGGATGGGCGTCGCGACCAGGCAGCCGCGGGAGGCCTCAGGGCTTCGGCGCCTGGTGGGCCGCCGCTCAGAGGCTGCCGGAATTCACAGGAACACTTCCTGAGCTGCTCCTCAGCTGCTCCTCCCGGAGGTCTCCCGGGACGCGCTGTCCGTCTGCCGGGCCGATGCGGCAACAATGGGGGGCATGAGCGACAGCCCTGCACCCCTCGCCGACCCGCACCTCGTATTCGACGCAGTGGAAGGACGCCGGGATCTCGTCATCCTCGGCTCCACCGGGTCCATCGGCACCCAGGCCATCGACCTGGTGTTGCGTAACCCCGACCGCTTCCGCGTCACCGCGCTCTCCGCTGCGGGAGGCCGGGTTGCCCTCCTCGCCGAGCAGGCGCGGCGACTGAGAGTGCGCACGGTCGCCGTCGCCGTACCGGATGCGGTGCCGGCCCTCCGCGAAGCGCTGCGCGAGCAGTACGGTGCCGGGGAACCGCTTCCTGAGATCCTGGCGGGGCCGGACGCCGCCACGCAGCTTGCCGGGAGCGCCTGCCACACCGTGCTCAACGGAATCACCGGCTCGATCGGTCTGGCCCCCACGCTCGCCGCGCTGGAGGCCGGGCGTACGCTCGCTCTCGCCAACAAGGAATCGCTGATCGTGGGCGGACCGCTGGTGAAGGCCCTGGCCAAGCCGGGCCAGATCATCCCGGTCGACTCCGAGCACGCCGCGCTCTTCCAGGCGCTCGCCGCCGGCACCCGGGCCGATGTCCGGAAGTTGGTCGTCACCGCATCCGGCGGCCCGTTCCGGGGACGGACGAAGAGCGAGCTGGCGAGCGTCACGCGTGAGCAGGCGCTCGCGCACCCCACCTGGGCCATGGGCCCGGTGATCACGATCAACTCCGCCACCCTGGTCAACAAGGGGCTGGAGGTCATCGAGGCGCATCTCCTCTACGACATCCCGTTCGAGCGGATCGAAGTCGTCGTCCACCCCCAGTCGTACGTTCACTCGATGGTGGAGTTCACCGACGGCTCCACCCTTGCCCAGGCCACCCCGCCGGACATGCGCGGACCGATCGCCGTCGGCCTCGGCTGGCCGGAACGAGTCCCGGACGCGGCACCCGCTTTCGACTGGTCGAAGGCGTCCACCTGGGAGTTCTTCCCGCTCGACAACGACGCCTTCCCGTCCGTGGGCATGGCCCGGCACGTCGGAGCGCTCGGCGGCACCGCCCCGGCCGTGTTCAACGCCGCGAACGAGGAATGCGTGGACGCGTTCCTGGCGGGACAGCTGCCGTTCAACGGAATCATGGATACGGTCACGGCGGTGGTGGCCGAACACGGCACCCCTCCCACGGGAACTTCACTCACGGTCGCAGACGTCCTGGAAGCGGAGAGCTGGGCACGGGCCCGGGCTCGGGAACTCTCGGCGAAAGCGACAGCGGAGGCGCGCGCATGAGTATTACGACGGTCCTGCTGACGATTCTGGGTATCGTCGTCTTCGCCCTCGGTCTGCTGTTCTCGATCGCCTGGCACGAACTGGGACACCTGTCGACCGCGAAGCTCTTCGGGATCCGCGTCCCGCAGTACATGGTCGGCTTCGGCCCGACCATCTGGTCGCGGAAGAAGGGCGACACCGAGTACGGGATCAAGGCGATCCCGGCCGGTGGCTACATCCGCATGATCGGCATGTTCCCGCCCGGTCCGGACGGACGGCTCGAGGCGCGCTCCACCTCGCCGTGGCGAGGAATGATCGAGGACGCCCGAGAAGCCGCTTTCGAGGAACTCGAACCGGGCGACGAGAAGCGCCTCTTCTACACGCGCAAGCCATGGAAGCGCGTGGTTGTCATGTTCGCCGGACCGTTCATGAACCTGGTTCTGGCCGTCGCGATCTTCCTCGGCGTGGCGATGACCTTCGGCTTCCAGACGCAGACCACCGAGGTCGCGGGCGTCCAGAAATGCGTGATCGACCAGAGCGAGAAGCGGGACGCCTGCAAGAAGAGCGACCCGGTCTCGCCCGCGCAGGCCGCCGGACTGAAGAAGGGCGACAAGATCGTCGCCTTCAACGGTCAGAAGGTGGACGACTGGGCCTCCCTCTCCGACCGGATCCGCGACACCATCGGCCCCGCCACCATCACCGTCGAGCGCGGCGGCCAGGAGACGACACTCCACGCCGTGCTGCAGAAGAACATGGTGGCCGACAAGGACTCCAAGGGTGAGGTGATCCCCGGCAAATACGTTCCGGCCGGGTATCTGGGCTTCGCGGCCCAGACCGAGATCGTCCCGCTCTCCTTCAACGACTCGGTCGTCCGCATGGGCGACATGATCGAGAACGGCGTCGACTCGATCATCGCCCTCCCGTCCAAGATCCCGGGCCTGTGGAACGCGGCCTTCGGTGACGGCGAGCGAGCGGCTGACTCCCCGGTCGGCGTCGTGGGCGCGGCCAGGATCGGCGGCGAGGTGATGACGCTGGACGTCCCGGCGACGAACCAGATCGCGATGATGCTGTTCCTGCTGGCCGGCTTCAACCTCTCGCTGTTCCTCTTCAACATGCTGCCCCTGCTGCCGCTCGACGGCGGGCACATCGCGGGAGCGCTCTGGGAGTCCCTGCGCCGCAATGTGGCGCGGGTCTTCAAGCGCCCCGACCCCGGCCCCTTCGACGTGGCCAAGCTGATGCCGGTCGCCTATGTCGTCGCCGGCGTCTTCATCTGCTTCACACTGCTCGTCCTGGTGGCCGACATCGTCAATCCGGTCAAGATCTCCTGACCGCTCTGAGGCAACGGCCGGCCCGAGGCATGGGCCGGCCCGGAGCGTCGACCGGTCCGGGCGCCCATGGGCCTGGCGCCCGGCTGGCCTGGCGCGTTGCCACGCGTCACGCCGGACGACCCCGGCGCGACGATCGGACAGACCGAGCCGGGCGCACCACAGGCGGTGACCGGGCATACAGCTGATCTGATGTCCGGGCGCCTCTGTTTGTACGGACTTCGGGATGCGGTGTGCTCCGGGTTCCCCCCGGTGCCGTAACCTCGAAGGCCGGAGCCCGCCGATCTCGGGACCTTGATCCACACCTTGGGGATGCTCAGCGCATGACTGCGATTTCTCTCGGAATGCCGTCCGTTCCGACCAAGCTCGCCGACCGGAGGGTCAGCCGCAAGATCCAGGTCGGGTCTGTGGCGGTCGGTGGGGATGCGCCGGTGTCGGTGCAGTCGATGACCACGACCCGTACGTCGGACGTCGGTGCGACGTTGCA
>NZ_JBLVKW010000048.1:0-62109 GCF_048270745.1 Streptomyces sp. NPDC056231
GCCCCCGGGACCAGCCGGTCCCGGGGGCCGACGGCGGAAGCCTGCAGCAGCGCCACGCCACCACCGACGCCGAGACCACGACCCCACATGCGGGTGCGGTATTAAACTGGCTGACGCATGGACAAATCCCGACATAAGGAGGTATTCACCATGGCCAAGCGAGGCAACAAGCGACGTGGTCGCAAGAAGAAGAAGGCGAACCACGGCAAGCGCCCCAACGCCTGAACGCACCGGCACCGGCACCGGCCCCACCGTGTACGTGGCGTCGTTCTTCCACCGGTGGTTGCGCGGGCACGACGGCCATCTGCTGGACGGGCCTTCGGCCCGCTTCCCTGCGATGGTGTTCACGCTGTAGGGCCGCACCGGTCCGGACATGACGTCGGCCCCCGGGACCAACTGGTCCCGGGGGCCGACGTACAGGCACTTACCGATCCGTCAGGATCAGAAGTCCATGTCACCGCCCGGCATGCCGCCCGGAGCGGCCGCAGCGGCCTTCTCCGGCTTGTCGGCGATGACGGCCTCGGTGGTCAGGAACAGCGCGGCGATCGACGCGGCGTTCTGCAGAGCGGAGCGCGTGACCTTCGCCGGGTCGAGAATGCCCTCGGCGATCATGTCGACGTACTCACCGGTCGCGGCGTTCAGACCGTGGCCGACGGCCAGGTTGCGCACCTTCTCGACGACGACGCCACCCTCGAGACCACCGTTGACGGCGATCTGCTTGAGCGGGGCCTCCAGCGCCAGCTTGACGGCGTTGGCGCCGGTCGCCTCGTCACCCGAGAGCTCCAGCTTCTCGAAGACGGCGGAAGCCTGCAGCAGCGCCACGCCACCACCGGCGACGATGCCCTCCTCGACGGCCGCCTTCGCGTTGCGAACGGCGTCCTCGATGCGGTGCTTGCGCTCCTTGAGCTCGACCTCGGTCGCGGCACCGGCCTTGATGACCGCCACGCCGCCGGCCAGCTTCGCCAGGCGCTCCTGGAGCTTCTCGCGGTCGTAGTCCGAGTCGGAGTTCTCGATCTCGGCACGGATCTGGTTGACGCGACCCTGAACCTGGTCGGTGTCACCGGCGCCGTCGACGATCGTCGTCTCGTCCTTGGTGATGACGACCTTGCGGGCGCGGCCCAGCAGGTCCAGGCCGGCGTTCTCCAGCTTGAGACCGACCTCCTCGGAGATGACGGTGCCACCGGTGAGGATGGCGATGTCGCCGAGCATGGCCTTGCGGCGGTCACCGAAGCCCGGGGCCTTGACGGCGACGGACTTGAAGGTGCCACGGATCTTGTTGACGACCAGGGTCGACAGGGCCTCGCCCTCGACGTCCTCGGCGATGATCAGCAGCGGCTTGCCGGACTGCATGACCTTCTCCAGCAGCGGAAGGAGGTCCTTCACGTTGCTGACCTTGGAGTTGACGATCAGGATGTACGGGTCGTCCAGGGACGACTCCATGCGCTCCATGTCGGTGGCGAAGTACGCCGAGATGTAGCCCTTGTCGAAGCGCATACCCTCGGTGAGCTCCAGCTCCAGACCGAAGGTCTGGGACTCCTCGACGGTGATGACGCCTTCCTTGCCGACCTTGTCCATCGCCTCGGCGATGAGCTCGCCGATCTGGGTGTCGGCGGCGGAGATGGAGGCCGTGGAAGCGATCTGCTCCTTGGTCTCCACGTCCTTGGCCTGCTCCAGCAGAGCGGCGGAGACGGCCTCGACGGCCTTCTCGATGCCCCGCTTGAGGGCCATCGGGTTCGCACCCGCGGCGACGTTGCGGAGGCCCTCACGGACGAGTGCCTGGGCGAGAACGGTGGCGGTGGTCGTACCGTCGCCGGCGACGTCGTCCGTCTTCTTGGCGACTTCCTTGACCAGCTCTGCGCCGATCTTCTCGTACGGGTCCTCGAGCTCGATCTCCTTGGCGATGGAGACACCATCGTTGGTGATCGTGGGTGCGCCCCACTTCTTCTCAAGGACAACGTTCCGGCCCTTGGGGCCGAGGGTCACCTTGACGGCGTCGGCGAGCTGGTTCATCCCGCGCTCGAGGCCGCGCCGCGCTTCCTCGTCGAACGCGATGATCTTGGCCATGTGAAGTGGTCCTCCCGGACAGGGGTGGATTGCTCCGGACCGTGTGGCGCCCGCGACGGACGGCCTGCGTGCCTGACGGTTCCTTGCCCCGCCGGGCCTGCGGGCCTCACCGACCCGGTCCTTCTGTCACTCTCAACGTCAGAGTGCTAACGCCCAATGATTAGCACTCGACCCCTTCGAGTGCAAGCGCCCCTTCGAGTTCGCGGATGGCGTCGGGCAGCGGTGGCACGGTCGCGGGCGGGCTCCGGGACGCACGAAGGGCCCGTACCCCCGGGGGTACGGGCCCTTCGTGCGTGAGTAGTGTCGTTGGCCGACCGCGTCGAGCTCAGCCGACGGCGAGCTTGACCATGTCCGCCTGCGGCCCCTTCTGGCCCTGCGAGATTTCGAATTCAACTCGCTGACCCTCTTCGAGGGTGCGGTACCCGTCCATCTGGATCGCACTGTAGTGGACGAAAACATCCGCACCACCGTCGACCGCGATGAAGCCGTACCCCTTCTCCGCGTTGAACCACTTGACGGTGCCCTGAGCCATGCCTAACTCCCCTATTACTGGCCCTTGCACAGGACCGCACTTCGCGGACCCGGGTCAGAACTCACCCTCCGACAGGAGAGGGTGCGTGCGCCGGAACGCGTCGACCGCGGCTGAATGTATCTGTCCAACTGCCCTCTGCAACAGGTCAATCGGACGAGAATTCTAGGCAGCACCGAACGCCCGAATATGAGGAATTCACGCGATTCCAGGGCAAGTCGGGCCGGACAAAGGCCACTTATGGCGCAAGGAGTTGGAACACTTTGGCTGCATCTTGTCGCGAGCGGGCGCATTCTCGTATGCGGTCGGCACGGGCAGCGGAGGGGGCTTCCCCACTGTACCGCGCTTAACCATGCAGAATTGCCCCCTCCGCTTAGCTTGCAGAGGGGGCAACTCCGGTAACGCTGCAAAGTCGGCCCCAGGGCCGACTGCGGGTCAGCAGCCGCCCGCGACCGCCGGGATGATGGAGATGCCCGCGCCGTCCGGGGTGGCCGCCTCCAGGCCGCCCTCGAAGCGCACGTCGTCGTCGTTGACGTACACGTTCACGAAGCGGCGGAGCTTGCCCTGGTCGTCCAGGACACGCGCGGCGATGCCCGGGTGGTTCTGCTCCAGCGACTCGATGACCTGGGAGAGGGTCGAGCCCTCGGCCGGGACCTCGGCCTGGCCGCCCGTG
Source organism: Streptomyces sp. NPDC056231 (assembly GCF_048270745.1). Taxonomy (NCBI): domain Bacteria; kingdom Bacillati; phylum Actinomycetota; class Actinomycetes; order Kitasatosporales; family Streptomycetaceae; genus Streptomyces; species Streptomyces sp. NPDC056231. Next base: position 3,267 of record NZ_JBLVKW010000048.1, read on the forward strand.
TAGGTGCGCAGGATGGTGGGGATACGGACCTTGACGCTCATCTGGGTGCCTTCCTTACGTCTCGGGTGGTCGGGTCAGCCGTTGGCGAGGCCTGCGTCGCGGAACGCGTCCAGGCTGGGCCGGATGGTCGCGGTCGGGCCGGTCGTCGGGGCGACCGCGTCCAGTGTCTTCAGACCGTCGCCGGTGTTCAGGACGACCGTGGTGAGCGTCGGGTCCAGCAGACCCGCCTCGATCAGCTTCCTCGTCACACCGACCGTCACCCCGCCCGCCGTCTCGGCGAAGATGCCCTCGGTGCGGGCCAGCAGCTTGATCGCGTCGACGATCTGCTCGTCGTCGACGTCCTCGACCGCGCCGCCGGTGCGGCGGGCGATGTCCAGGACGTACGGACCGTCGGCCGGATTGCCGATCGCCAGGGACTTGGCGATCGTGTTCGGCTTCTGCGGGCGTACGACGTCGTGACCTGCCTTGAAGGCCGTGGAGACCGGGGAGCAGCCCTCGGCCTGGGCGCCGAAGATCTTGTACGGCTTGTCCTCGACGAGACCGAGCTTGATCAGCTCCTGAAGACCCTTGTCGATCTTCGTGAGCTGCGAGCCGGACGCGATCGGGATGACGAGCTGGTCGGGCAGCTGCCAGCCGAGCTGCTCGCAGATCTCGTACGCGAGCGTCTTGGAACCCTCGCCGTAGTACGGGCGCAGGTTGACGTTGACGAAGCCCCAGCCCTCACCGAGCGGGTCGCCGATGAGCTCCGAGCAGAAGCGGTTGACGTCGTCGTAGTTGCCCTCGATGCCGACCAGCTCGCCGCCATACACCGCGGCCATGACGACCTTGCCCTGCTCCAGGTCGTGCGGGATGAACACGCAGGACCGGAAGCCGGCCCGGGCTGCGGCCGCGCCGACCGCGCCGGCGAGGTTGCCGGTGGAGGAGCAGGAGAGCGTGGTGAAGCCGAAGGCGCGGGCGGCCTCGACGGCGATCGCGACGACGCGGTCCTTGAAGGAGTGCGTCGGGTTGCCGGAGTCGTCCTTGACGTACAGACCGCCCGTGACGCCCAGCTCACGGGCTAGGTTGTCGGCCTTGACCAGCTTGGTGAAGCCGGGGTTGATATTGGGCTTGTCCGCGACATCGGCGGGGACGGGCAGCAGCGGCGCGTAGCGCCAGATGTTGTCCGGTCCGGCCTCGATGCGCTTCTTCAGCTCGTCCGGGGAGCCGCTCGGCAGGTCGTACGCCACTTCGAGCGGCCCGAAACAGGACGCGCAGGCGAAAAGGGGACCGAGCTCGAAACGCTCTCCGCACTCGCGGCAGGAGAGCGCCGCTGCGGGGCCGAGGTCGACGGCGCCGGTGGAAGAATCGGTGCTTACTGCAACAGTCTGCGCAGCCATGATGGCGAGGCCCTTTCTCCTCATCTTCCTCGCGGCGCATTTCGCCACGAGCCGGAATTGGCACCTTCCCCACCTGACCTCGCGGTCGGCGGGAGGGTTGCCGGGACTTCAACGGGCCGTTCCCTCAGTCCCTCTGGATGAGCGCTTTGGCACTGGATCACCGACCCAGGCATTTATTGGCGGACGACCCCGACATGCGACGGTCATCCGCGTTGTTCAAGACTGTAACCGAAGCCCCGGACGGTTGAGACAGTCGTCCGAACCGCGAGATGGATCACATACAGGGAGTATCGACCGTGCTGGAAGAGGTCGAACGCTGGCTGGCCGGGCGTTCCTGGTCGGCAGCCGACCGCCCGCTGGACCGGCTCGTCGCCGCCAAGAGCCGGGATCCGCGGCGCGGGAGCGTGAGCGTGGTGCTGCCCGCCCTGAACGAGGAGGCGACGGTCGGCGCCATCGTCGAGACGATCCGGATCGAGCTGATGGAGAAGGTGCCGCTGGTCGACGAGCTGCTGGTGATCGACTCCGGCTCGACGGACGGCACGGCGGACGTCGCCCGGAAGGCGGGCGCCCGAGTGGTGCACCGGGACGCGATACTCCCGCGCATACCCGCGCTCCCCGGCAAGGGCGAGGTCCTGTGGCGCTCGCTCCTGGTCACCAGCGGTGAGATCGTCTGCTTCATAGACGCCGACCTGAGGGACTTCTCCGCGGAGTTCGTCTCCGGAATCGTCGGCCCGCTGCTCACCGACCCCGATGTGCAGTTCGTCAAGGCGATGTACGACCGCCCGCTGGGCGACACCGCGGGTCAGGGCGGTCGCGTCACGGAACTGGTGGCCCGCCCGCTGCTCAATCTGCACTGGCCGCAGCTGGCCGGCTTCGTCCAGCCGCTCGGCGGCGAGTACGCGGTGCGGCGCTCACTGCTGGAGCGGCTGCCGTTCCCCGTCGGTTACGGAGTGGAACTCGGCCTCCTGGTGGACGCCCTGCACACGGTCGGGCTGGACGCGCTGGCACAGGTCGACGTGGGGGTGCGCAGACACCGCCACCAGGACGGCCAGGCGCTGGGACGGATGGCTGCGGCGATCTATCGCACCGCTCAACTCCGTCTTTCCCGAGGCCACTTGATACGTCCAGCCCTGACCCAGTTCGAGCGGCGCGAGGACGGCTTCGTACCGCGCACCCATCCGGTGGACACGGAGGAGCGGCCTCCGATGTGCGAGATCACGGAGTACGTTTCGCGGCGCGCGGCCTGACTTCGCACGTTTGGGCGGTTCGCGATCGGGCTAGATTCCGCAACATGGTCTCCGAGCACGAAGCCCAGTCCGCTGCCCAGGTCCTCGTTGCGTCCAACCGCGGCCCGGTGTCGTACACCCTGGCCACCGACGGATCGCTCGACGCCACGCGCGGCGGCGGCGGGCTCGTCTCCGGGCTGAGCGCCGTCAAGGACAAACTGTGGGTGTGTGCCGCGCTCGGTGAGGGGGACCGGGAGGCGGTCCGGCGCGGGGTCGCCGAGCAGGGCGTACGGATGCTCGACATCGACGCGGCCGTCCACGCGGACGCGTACAACGGCATCGCGAACTCGGTGCTCTGGTTCGTCCACCACATGCTGTACCAGACGCCGCTGGAACCGGTCTTCGACGCGGAGTTCCGGCGGCAGTGGGCGTCGTTCGAGACGTACAACCGGGCCTTCGCCGAGGCGCTCGCCGAGGAGGCGGGCGAGGGTGCGGCGGTGCTGGTGCAGGACTACCACCTCGCACTGGTCCCCGGCATGCTCCGCGAGCTCCGCCCCGACCTTCGGATCGGCCACTTCTCGCACACCCCGTGGGCGCCCGTCGACTATTTCCGCCTGCTCCCCGACGACATCGCCGAGCAGCTGCTGCGCGGCATCCTGGGCGCGGACCGGGCGGCCTTCCTGACCCGGCGCTGGGCGGACGCGTTCATCGGCTGCTGCACGGAGATCCTGGGCGGCACCGGCCGGACCAGGATCGGGGTGCACGGGCTCGGCGCGGACGCGGACTTCCTGCGCAGGCGCGCGCACGAGGCGGACGTGGACGAACGGATGGCCGCGCTGCGGGAGCAGGTCGGCCCCGGGCGGAGAACGATCGTACGAGTGGACCGAACGGAGCTGTCCAAGAACATCGTGCGCGGCCTGTTCGCGTACCGCGCGCTCCTCGAAGAGCGGCCGGAATGGCGTGAGCGCGTCGTCCATGTCGCCTTCGCGTACCCCTCGCGGCAGGACCTGGCGGTGTACCGCGACTACACGGCCGAGGTCCAGCAGGTCGCCGACGAGATCAACGCCGTGTACGGCACGTCGGGCTGGACGCCGGTCGTGCTCCACGTCAAGGACGACTTCGCCCGCTCGCTCGCCGCGTACCGGCTGGCCGACGTGGCGCTCGTCAACCCGATCCGCGACGGCATGAACCTGGTCGCCAAGGAGGTCCCCGTCGTCTCCGACCACGGCTGCGCGCTGGTGCTGTCGCGGGAGGCGGGGGCGTACGAGGAACTGGGCCGCGACGCGGTCGTGGTGAACCCGTACGACGTGTCCGCGACGGCGGCGGCGCTGCACGAGGCTTTGACGATGGCGGACGACGAACGGGCCGCACGCACGGAGCGGCTGGCCGCGGCGGCGGTGGCGCTGCCGCCGCAGCAATGGTTCCTGGACCAGCTGGACGCGCTGCAGCGGGAGGCTTGAGAGCGAACCCGTCCGGCGATCGCGGACACGCCGTGCTGCCGGGCTTCGGCTGCGCTCCGCAGCCGGGACGCTTCCTGTTGACGGTCGGTCGACGGCCTAGGGGGTGTTTCGAAAGCAGCGTCGTCCGCCCCTACGCCGCCCGGCAGGCGGGACTTTCGAAACACGCCCTAGTGCCCCTCCCGGCACTGGACCTGTTGCGCCAGGGTCGCCAGGAAGTCGACGACGGCTCCTGGGCCGTTCAGCAGCAGATCGGCCCGCTCGGCCAGTTCGGGCACTTCCGCGCTGCCGCTGCAGACAAGCAGGCCAGGAATGCCGTCGGGGCTCTCGGTACGGAGCTTCTCCACGGCGGCGTACGCGGCGAGGTCGCCCAGGTCGTCACCCGCGTACAGAACGGACTCGGCGTCCAACTCCCGTACGTACTGGGTGAGCGCCATACCCTTGTCCATGCCCGGCGGGCGCAACTCCAGTACCAGACGGCCCGGTTCGACGATCAGCCCGTGCCGGGCGGCGAGCGCACCGAGCGGGCCGCGCAGCGCGTCGAACGCAGCCTGCGGGTCGGCGGCGCGGCGGGTGTGGACGGCGAGCGCCCGGCCTTTCTCCTCGATCCAGGCGCCGTGCCAGGAGCCGAACCGTTCGAGCAGGCCGGGGAGTTCGGCGCGGACCGCGGCGACGCCCGGGTGCGGGGCGGGGGCGTGGACGGTGCCGGAGACGGCGTCCCAGCGTTCGGCGCCGTAGTGGCCGAGAACGACGAGGTGGTCGAGGCCGGGAACCCCGGCGAAGCCGCCGTGCCGGACCGCGACGTCGGCCGGGCGGCCGGTGATCACGGCGACGGAGGCGACCTTCGGCGCGAGCGCGGCCAGGGCCGGGACGGCGCCGGGGTGGGCGCGGGCCTGTTCCGGGTCCGGGACGATCTCGGCGAGGGTGCCGTCGAAGTCGAGCGCGACGACGGCACGGTCCGGGCGCGCGAGGATCGCGGCCAAGGCTTCTCGGCCGGGTGGGGTGGTGGGGGTCGGGAGCTCGGACGGGATCTCGCTCGGCGCGGGTGCGTGCGGATTGCTGCCCATGGGTCGAGCCTATCGGCGTACCGCCGGGCACAGCACGGGGCGACGCGGCTTACCGGCGGCGTGCGAGCGGGGGCCGGTTCAGCGGCGCCCCCGCCGAGCCTCCCGGATCCGTCGCAGCCGGTTCACCGTCACCGGGTCCTCCTCCAGCGCCCGCCGGTCGTCCAGGAGCGCGTTGAGCAGCTGGTAGTAACGCGTCGGCGAGATGCCCAGGCCCTCCCGGATCTCCCGCTCCTTCGCCCCCGGGCCGGCCCACGAACGCCGTTCCACGGCCAGGACCGCACGCTCCCGGTCGGAGAGCCCGGAACCAGGGCGGTCGGCGGGGCTGTCGGCAGGAGGCTCCGCTTCGGTGGAGCCGTCGTCGGGGGCGGTCATATGAGCCAACCTATCGCCCGCCCCCGAACCCGCTGCCCGGCCACCCGCCACTCCGCGCACGCCGCCTTCGACGGCGAACGCCTTGCCGAGACGGCGAAGCGCGGCCTGCTGAGCTCGGCAGAAGCCCTGGTCGAAGGCGCGGTCCGGGGCGCGGTCCAGAGCTTTGCCACACTTTTGTATGGATCCTCAACAAACAGAAAAAGTGGACTAGACCTATTGGGGGTCCTCGGGCGAAACTGTCTCCCGTGAAACACGTCATCGCCCTCGATGTGGGCGGCACCGGAATGAAGGCCGCACTGGTCGGGGCCGACGGCTCCCTGCTGCACGAGGCTCGGCGCGCAACCGGCAGGGAGCGCGGACCCGACGCCGTCGTGGAGTCGATCCTCGCCTTTGCCGCGGAACTGCGCGCCCACGGGGAGCAACACTTCGGCGAGAGCGCCGTCGCGGCCGGTGTCGCCGTGCCCGGCATCATCGACGCCGAGAACGGGATCGCCGTCTACTCCTCGAACCTGGGCTGGCGCGACGTCCCCATGCGCACCCTGCTCGGCGAACGGCTCGGCGGCGTACCCGTCGCACTCGGCCACGACGTCAGGACCGGCGGCCTCGCCGAGGGCAGGATCGGCGCGGGCAAGGGCGCCGACCGCTTCCTGTTCGTCCCGCTCGGAACCGGCATCGCCGGGGCCATCGGCATCACGGGCACCATCGAGGCGGGCGCGCACGGGTACGCCGGCGAGATCGGGCACATCGTGGTCCGGCCGGACGGGCCGGACTGCGGGTGCGGACAGCGCGGCTGCCTGGAGGCCCTCGCATCCGCCTCCGCCGTCAGCCGCGCCTGGGCCGCCGCGTCGGGGGACCCGGAGGCCGACGCCGCGGACTGCGCGAAGGCCGTCGAATCGGGTGACCCCGCTGCCGTACGGGTATGGCAGGACGCGGTCGACGCGCTCGCCGCCGGACTGGTCACCGCGCTGACCCTGCTGGACCCTCGCGCGCTCATCATCGGTGGCGGCCTCGCCGAGGCAGGGGAAACCTTGTTCATACCACTCCGTGCGGCCGTCAAGGAACGTGTCACGTTCCAGAAGCTGCCCGACATCGTCCCGGCGGCCCTCGGGGACACCGCCGGATGCCTGGGTGCAGGGCTGCTCGCCTGGGATCTTCTCTCCACGGAGGTATCCGCCTGATGGCCGGACGCGCAGACAGCACGGTTCTCACCGGGGCCCGGGTGGTCCTTCCCACCGGCACCGTCGAGAACGGCCGGGTGATCGTCGAGGGCACTCGGATCGCCGGGGGTCCGGCGGAGGGTGCCCGGACCATCGATCTGACCGGCCACTGGGTCGTCCCCGGCTTCGTCGACATGCACAACCATGGCGGTGGCGGCGCGTCCTTCACCTCCGGCACCGTGGACGAAGTCCTCACCGGCATCCGCACCCACCGCGAGCACGGCACCACCACCCTGGTCGCCTCCACCGTCACCGGCGAGATGGACTTCCTCACCGAGCGGGCCGGCATCCTCTCCGAGCTGGTCGAGCAGGGCGACCTGGCCGGGATCCACTTCGAGGGCCCGTTCATCTCGCCGTGCCGCAAGGGTGCGCACAGCGAGACGCTGCTGCGCCACCCGGACCCGGCCGAGGTCCGCAAGCTGATGGACGCGGCGCGCGGCACCGCGAAGATGTTCACGCTCGCCACCGAACTGCCGGGCGGCATCGAGTCGGTGCGGCTGCTCGCCGAGCACGGCGTGATCGCCGCGATCGGGCACACCGACGCGACGTACGAGCAGACCGTCGAGGCGATCGACGCGGGCGCCACCGTCGCCACCCACCTGTTCAACGCGATGCCGCCGTTCGCCCACCGCGATCCCGGTCCGATCGCCGCGCTCCTGGAGGACGAGCGGATCACCGTCGAACTGATCAACGACGGTACTCATCTGCATCCGGCCGCCCTGGAGCTGGCATACCACCACGCGGGCGCCGCCCGCGTGGCGCTGATCACGGACGCGATGGACGCGGCCGGGTTCGGTGACGGCCGGTACCAGCTGGGTCCGCTCGCCGTCGAGGTCAAGGACGGCGTCGCCCGGCTCGTCGAGGGCAACTCGATCGCGGGTTCCACGCTCACCCTGGACACCGCGTTCCGCCGGGCCGTCACGCTCGACCGGATCCCGGTCGAGGACGTCGTACGGTCCATCTCCGCCAATCCGGCACGGCTGCTCGGCGTGTACGACAGGGTCGGCTCGCTGGACCCGGGCAAGGACGCGGACCTGGTGGTCCTGGACGCGGACTTCGCGCTCAAGGGCGTCATGCGTAAGGGCGAATGGGTCACTGAGCCCGAACTCGGGTGATTTCAGCCATTCTTCACAGAGGGCCGAATACGTAACGAAGAGGCAGCGGTTGGCCCGGGGGTCTGGGCCGACCGCTTTCTCTTTGGCATGATCGCTTCGTAAACAGCAGGGAAGGCGCGTTCTGGCAAGGGATCCGCGCTCCGGCACGGATCGAAGGGGTGACCGAGGTGATCCTCACGGTCACGCTCAACACGGCACTCGACCTGACGTACGGCGTCCCGGCGCTGGTCCCGCACACCAGCCACCGCGTCGGTGACATATCCGAACGCCCCGGTGGCAAAGGGCTCAACGTCGCCCGGGTGCTCTCCGCACTCGGCCACGAGACCGTGGTCACCGGTTTCGCCGGAGGCGCCACCGGAGCCGTACTCCGCGAGCTCCTGGCAGACCTCCCGCCGCGCGACGCCCTCGTTCCCGTCGCCGGGAACACCCGCCGCACCATCGCGGTCGTCGACGCGTCCACCGGCGACACCACCCAGCTCAACGAACCCGGCCCACTCGTCAGCGCCGACGAGTGGACCACCTTCCTCGCCACGTACGAGAAGCTCCTCGCCGGCGCGGACGCGGTCGCACTCTGCGGCAGCCTGCCGCCCGGCATCCACGTCGGCGCCTACGCCGAACTGGTCCGCATCGCCCGCGCCGCCGAGGTCCCCGTTCTCCTCGACACCAGCGGCGAACCGCTGCGCCGGGGCATAGCCGCCCGACCCGACCTGATCAAGCCGAACGCCGACGAGCTCGCCCAGCTCACCGGCTCCCGCGACCCGCTGCGCGCCACCCATGACGCCCGCCGCCGGGGCGCGCACGGCGTGATCGCCTCGCTCGGCGCGGATGGCATGCTCGCCGTCACACCCGAGGGTGCCTGGCGGGCGGCGCCGCCGGACCGGGTCGCGGGCAACCCCACCGGAGCGGGCGACTCCGCGGTGGCCGGGCTGCTGTCCGGTCTCGTCGAGGGGCTGAGCTGGCCGGACCGGCTGCGCAGGGCGGTGGCACTGTCGACGGCGACGGTGCTGGCACCGGCGGCCGGGGAGTTCGACCGGGCGGCGTACGAGGAGCTGCTGCCGCGCGTCGGCATCGAGGAACAAGCACCGACGGTCTGAGTGGCGCGGAACCAGCCCGCATCGCGCGCCCGGCACCGTCCCGGATCATCCCGCACCACACGAAGCCCCAGGGGGCAGCATGCCGCTCGTCAGCACCGGTGAACTCGTCTCGGCCGCCCAGGCCGACGGACGCTCAGTCGCCGCCTTCAACGTCATCACACTGGAGCACGCGGAGGCCATCGCCGCGGGCGCGGAACGCGCCGGGGCGCCCGCCATCCTGCAGATCTCCGAGAACGCCGTGAAGTTCCACGGCGGCCGGCTCTCCGCCATCGCCGCCGCGACCGCCGCCGTCGCCCGCGCCTCCCACGCGCCGCTCGCGCTCCACCTCGACCACGTCGAGTCCGTGGAACTGCTGCACCAGGCGCACGACGAGGGCTTCGGCTCGGTGATGTTCGATGCCTCGAAGCTGACCTACGAGGAGAACGTGCGGGCCACGGCCGACGCAGTCGCATGGGGCCACGAGCGCGGGATCTGGATCGAGGCGGAGCTCGGCAAGGTCGGCGGCAAGGAGGGCGAGGCCCCGCTCGACGCCCACGCCCCCGGGGTCCGGACCGACCCGGCCGAGGCCGCCGCCTACGTCGCGGCGACCGGCGTCGACGCGCTGGCCGTCGCGGTCGGCTCCTCGCACGCGATGACGGAGCGCACCGCCGCCCTGGACCACGCCCTGATCGGCCTGCTGCGCGACGCGGTCCCGGTCCCGCTGGTGCTGCACGGCTCCAGCGGCGTCCCGGACGAGGAGATCCGCCAGGCGGTCGCCTCCGGCATGCGCAAGATCAATGTGGGTACGGCGCTGAACACGGCGTTCACCGGCGCGGTGCGCGCGTACCTGGCCGAGAACGCGACGGGTGTCGACCCGCGCAAGTACATCGCCCCGGGCCGCGAGGCGATGGCCACGACGGTGGCGGGATTCCTGAGCCTGATGGGCTGACCCGCCCGGCACGGACGGAACCGGCCCCACCGCCCTCGTCGGGTGGTGGGGCCGGACTGCGTTCCCGGGGTCAGCGCGTCTGGTGGCCGGCCTTCAGCGACAGCTGGTCCAGGTTGGCGTCGCACTGGTCGCCCTCGTTGCACGAGATCATCAGCGTGTTCGATCCCTTGTTGAGGTTGACGTAGGCGTACGTCGTCGTCCAGCCCTTCTCCAGGTCGCCCTCCGGGGCGTGCGCGAAGTTCGTCATGTTGATCGAACGGGGGGCCTCGGAGTTCACCGTCAGCGACGTCTTGGCGTCCTTTCCGGGCACGCCGTACGTCACGAACAGCGTGTACTCGCCGGCCGTCGGCACGTCGACCGACCAGGTCGCGGACCTGCCGACCTCGTTCAGGTTGATGTACTGGCCGTTGGCGCTCTTCGCGCCCTTGACCGAGTTGTCGAGCGTGGCCGTGCCACCGAGCTTCAGCGTCGCGGCGTCCTGCTTCGGCAGCTCCGCCGGGGCCTCGGACGCCGTCTCGGACTGCTTCGGCTTCGGGGACTCCTCGACCTGACCGGCGGGACCGGCCGAGGTGGAAGCCTCGTCCTTCTTGTTGTTGCCCTTGCCGTCGTTCGTGATCATCGCGACGCCGATGCCGACGAGGACGACCGCGACGACCGCGAGCGCACCGATCAGCAGGCCCTTGGTGTTCGGACCGCCGTTGCCGGGACCGCCGCCGCGGCCGTGGCCGCCCTGTGCCGTGACCTGCGCGGTGGGACCGCCGCCGGGGTACGTCTCCGGGGCGGCGTACTGGGCGTTCGGCCCGCCGTACGGCTGCTGCGGCGGCACCTGCTGCCCGTACTGGCGCTCGCCGACCGTCCGCACCTGGTTGTACGAGGTCCGGGGCACGCCGGGCTGCGAGACAGGACCCGGATAGCCGTAGCCGCCCTGCCGTGGCGACTGGGCGCCGGACGCCTGCCCGTCCTCGTACAGGTAGCCGAACGGATCGTCGTCCTCGGGTGTGCTTGCGCCGTTGTTCCCGGCCGTCATCCCTGGGTCACTCCTCACCATGTCGCCAGCCGTCGCCGAATATCGCCAGCCGTCGCCGACCGGCCGAGCCTACCTCGAACGGAGCACACCAAGAATTGCCGTCGGCCCTCGGGGTGCCGTGCCGGAACCGGGGCGGGTACCGGCACGGACCTGCCGTGAACGTCAGCCGGCCCTGCGGTGAACCTTCGACCGCGACCGCTTCTCCACATACATCCGCTGGTCGGCGGAGCGCAGCACCTCTTCGGCGGTCATGCCGCAGCTGGCCCAGCCGATCCCGAAACTCGCCCCGACCCGCACCGCACGGCCATCCACCCGAATGGGGGGAATGATGGCGTTGCGCAACCGTACGGCCAGGTCTGCGGCGTCCGCGGCACCGAGCCCGTCCGCGAGGACGACGAATTCGTCACCCCCGAGCCGGGCGACGGTGTCGCCGTCGCGCACACAGGTGGTGAGCCGCCGGGCGACCTCGATCAGGACGGCATCGCCGGTGTGGTGCCCGAAGCGGTCGTTGATGGACTTGAAGCCGTCGAGGTCGCAGAAGAGGACCGCGAGCCCCTTCGTCCCGTCGTCCTGCTCGCTGTCGGGCGCCACCGCGTGCACATGGTGGTCGTACGGGCCGCCGCCCGCCACCGCGTCCGCCTCGAAGCCGTCGGCCCGGAAGCCGTGCATCCGGGCGTCCATGTCCTCGACGTCGCCGTACGCCGCGTCCATCGCCTCCACGGCGGTGGTCGCCGTCGAGTACGGGCGCTCGCAGAGCCGGGCACCGAGCCGGGCGCGCAGCTCGGCGCTGTTGGGCAGGCCGGTGAGCGCGTCGTGCGAGGCGCGGTGCGCGAGGTGCAGCTCGTGGCGCTTGCGCTCCTCGATGTCCTCCACATGGGTGAGGAGGAAGCGGGGGCCGTCGGTGGTGTCCGCGACGACGGAGTTGCGCAGCGAGACCCAGAGGTAGGTGCCGTCCCGGCGTCCGAGCCGCAGCTCGGCGCGGCCGCCCTCGGCGGACGTACGCAGCAGGGTGCCGACGTCCTCGGGGTGCACGAGGTCGGCGAAGGAGTAGCGGCGCAGTACGGAGGCGGGGCGGCCGAGGAGCCGGCACAGTGCGTCGTTGGTGCGCAGCAGCCGACCGTGCTGGTCGCCGCCCATCTCGGCGATGGCCATGCCGCTGGGGGCGTACTCGAAGGCCTGTCGGAAGGATTCCTCACTGGCCCGCAGCGCCTGCTGCTCCCGTTCGAGCCGGACCAGGGCACGCTGCATGTTTGCTCGGAGCCGGGCGTTGCTGATCGCAATGGCTGACTGGGACGCGTACATCTGGAGGGCCTCGCGGCCCCAGGAGCCGGGGCGACGGCCGTTGCGCGGGCGGTCGACGGAAATGACACCGAGGAGGTCCCGGCCGCCGCCGGACGCGTACATCGGGGCATAGAGCCGGTCCTGCGGATGCCACTCGTCCTCGAAGCGGGGCTCGGGACCTTCGGTGTGCCACTGCGGTACGTCGTCGTCGAGGAGGACCCAGCCGTCGGTGTGCGGTATGAAGCAGAGCTCGTCCCAGGACTCACCCATGGAGAGCCTGCGCTCCCAGGAGGTGCGCGAGCCGACGCGGCCGGTGATCAGCGCTTCGGCGGCGGAGTTGCCCGCGAACGCGGCGACGACGAGGTCGCCGTCCGGGCGGACGAGATTGACGCAGGCCAGCTCGTATCCGAGACCGGTGACGATTCCGTCGGCCACCGTCTGCAGTGTGTCGGCCAGGCTCCGCGCCGTGTTCAGATCGGCGACGGCCTGATGCAGCTGCCGCATCGTCGCTAGACGAACGTACGGCTCCGACTCGGCCTCCATTGCTCGCACTCCCCGAGACCTCGACAGCACTCCAGATTTCATATCGACGTACTTGTTCGCAGTGTCACCGCCACTGAATCACAGTGAGCTGTGCACCCGGTACACAGGGTCAACAAATACCGCCCTCTGTGACTCAAGTCACAACAGATGATGAAGGGTACCGAGCGGCCTCCAGGAGAGGCCCTTGCTTTTCTTGAACGCAAATCTGTACGTCGCGCCTCGTCGCATTGTGCCGTGGCGGTGCGGCCCATGGGGCCGGAGTCCTAGGACCCGGCTGGTCCCCTGGCCCGATGCGACCGCGCGCGGGCTCCGGCTAGCGTGCCGGTGTGTTGCAGACGAAACCCCCCACCCCGCGATCCGAGCCCATCCCCCACGCTTCCGAGCCCATCCCCCATGCTGAAGGGGTGAGCAACGAGGAGTTCCGCGGCGCCCTCGCCCGGCTGGCCGCAGGCGTGGTCCTGATCACCGCCCAGGAGCCGCCGCTCGACGAGAACGGGCGCGGCGAGGACGTGGGGATGACGGCAACCGCCTTCATGTCCGTGTCACTGGACCCGCCCCTCGTCCTGGTGAGCCTGCGCAACGGCTCCCGGATGGACGACCTGCTGGGCGAGCAGCCGTTGTGGGCGGTCTCCGTGCTCGCGGAGAGCCAGCGGCACATCGCGGGACGGTTCGCGATGAAGGGCCGGATCAGCGATCGGCTGCTGTTCGACGACATCCCCTATCTACGGGGAGAGGTGTCGGGCGCACCTCTGATCGGCGGCGCCCTCGCCACTCTGGAGTGCCGCACGGAGCAGCGGGTGCTCGCGGGCGACCACACCCTGGTGATCGGGCGGGTGGTGAGCGCGGCGCTGCCGAGCGCGGACGGCGGGCCGCTGACGTACTTCCGGGGGCGCTACCGGCAGTTGAGCCGACCCTGAGCTCCTCCAGGAGGAGCTGACAGAACGGCGCCCGGCTCGCCGGGGCCGGAACGGATCACGGGCGCGGCCAGTCCGTCACCGCCGGAGCGGCCGCGGACGCCGCCTACCAGTCGCGGCCGGAGCGGCCGCGCTTCGTGTCGCCGCGCTGCTTCTTCTCGCGCAGCCGCCGCTCGTTGATCCCGCGCGGGATCCTGGTCTTGCGGCGCGGCTTGGGGGGCGGCGCAGTGGCTTCGGCCAGCAGGGCGGCGAGGCGGACGAGTGCGGTCTCGCGGTTGCGCCACTGGGAGCGGTGCTCCGACGCCCGTACGGTGACCACGCCGCCCACCAGCCGGCTCTCCAGCCGCTGGAGCGCCCGCTCCTTCCACACCTCGGGAAGCGACTCGGTCGCCGCGAGGTCGAAGCGCAGCTCCACCTGGGAGTCGCTGGTGTTGACGTGCTGACCGCCGGGCCCGGAGGACCGCGAGAAACGCCACATGAGTTCGGCCTCCGGCAGGGAGACCGAACCGCGGATGACATAGGGCCCGGACATGACACCCATGTTCCCTGGCCGGGGACCCGTTCGTCACCTCCTTTTGCGGCACCGGACCGTCGGCCCGGCTGCGAATTGGGTAAAGAAAGCAAAGAGACCAGGAACCTCTCGGTCCTCCACCTGCGTTATGACGGGTGACGGTAACTTCGTGAACGCATGAAGCCCGCACACGACGATGAAAGGGACTTCCCATGGCAGTAAGCCTGTCCAAGGGCGGCAACGTCTCGCTCACCAAGGAGGCCCCGGGCCTGACCGCCGTCACGGTCGGCCTCGGCTGGGACGTCCGTACCACCACCGGCACCGACTTCGACCTCGACGCCTCGGCGATCGCGGTGAACGCGGCGGGGAAGGTCGTCTCCGACGGCCACTTCGTCTTCTTCAACAACAAGTCGACGCCGGACCAGACCATCGTCCACACCGGTGACAACGTCACGGGCCAGGGCGAGGGCGACGACGAGCAGATCAACGTCAACCTGGCGGGCCTCACACCCGACGTCGACAAGATCGTCTTCCCGGTCTCCATCTACGACGCCGAGACGCGCAGCCAGAACTTCGGACAGGTGCGGAACGCGTTCATCCGCATCCTCAACCAGGCCGGCGGCGCCGAGATCGCCCGCTACGACCTGAGTGAGGACGCCGCCACCGAGACCGCGATGGTCTTCGGCGAGCTGTACCGCAACGGCGCGGACTGGAAGTTCCGCGCGGTGGGCCAGGGATACGCCTCAGGTCTGCGCGGCATCGCGCAGGACTTCGGCGTCAACATCTGACGCAGAGCCCAGGGGCCTGAAGGCCCGAACAACGGGAGCCCCCGGCCGATTGTTTTCGGCCAGGGGCTCCCGTTCGTGCGCCTGCCGCCGGTCACTCGCCGAGGCGCCGATGACCCTATGCCGCATATCGGATGACGTTCCCTCACAGACGGACAAGATCCGGTCAAATCCTTGGCGCGCCCCTGCCAATAGCGGTGCGCCGGTGCCACTCTCACCGCAGCCCCCTCACGGAGCTGATGGATCGAGTGAAGGAGAACGAGTGAGAACCACTCTGCGTGCCGCCGCTCTTGCCGCAACCGCCGCCATCGTCGTCGTCGGTGTACAAGCAGGTCCGGCCGGTGCGGCCCAGGACCGCCAGTCCGGGGCCACCGCCCTGCCTCTCAGCGCCTCCCAGCGGGTCTCGGCCCTCAAGGAGGCCCAGGCCCAGGCCGCATCGACCGCCACGAAGATCAAGCTCGGCAGCAAGGAAAAGCTCGTCGTCCGCGATGTGATCAAGGACGCCGACGGCACGGTTCACACCCGATACGAGCGCACCTACGACGGACTGCCCGTCCTCGGCGGCGACCTCGTCACCCACATCCGTAAGGACGGTTCGCTCAAGGGGGTCTCCAAGGCCACCGCTGCCGACATCGCCGTCCCGTCGACGACCGCCGCACTCGCCGCCAAGTCCGGCGCGCGGAAGGTGATCTGGGCCGCCACCGGCAAGCCGGCGCTCGCGTACGAGAACGTGGTCGAGGGCGTCCAGCACGACGGGACTCCCAGCGAACGCCACGTCATCACCGACGCCGCGAGCGGCAAGGAGCTCTACGCGTACGAGGCCATCGAAACGGGGTCCGGCACCAGCCAGTACAGCGGCACGGTGAACCTGGGCACGACGGCCTCCGGGTCCGGCTACAACCTGACCGACAGCGGTCGCGGCGGCCACAACACGTACGACCTGAACGGCGGCACCGCCGGCACCGGGACCCTCTTCACCGACGCCGACGACATCTGGGGCAACGGTCTCGCGACCAACCGCCAGACCGCCGCCGTCGACGCCCACTACGGCGCCGCCGTGACCTGGGACTTCTACAAGAACGTCCTGTCACGCAACGGCATCGCGGGCGACGGAAAGGCCGCGTACTCCCGGGTCCACTACGGCAACGCGTACGTCAACGCGTTCTGGTCGGACAGCTGCTTCTGCATGACGTACGGCGACGGCTCGGGCAACCTCAAGCCGCTCACCGCGCTGGACGTCGCCGGACACGAGATGAGCCACGGTCTGACCGCGGCCACCGCGAGGCTCAACTACAGCCGCGAGTCCGGTGGTCTCAACGAGGCGACCAGCGACATATTCGGCACCTCGGTCGAGTTCTACGCGGACAACAGCAGCGACGTCGGCGACTACCTCATCGGCGAGAAGATCGACATCAGGGGCAACGGCACCCCGCTGCGCTACATGGACAAGCCGAGCAAGGACGGCGCCTCCGCCGACTCCTGGTCGAAGACCGTCGGCAAGCTCGACGTCCACTACTCGTCCGGGCCCGCCAACCACTTCTTCTACCTGCTGTCCGAGGGCAGCGGCGCGAAGACCATCAACGGGGTCTCCTACAACTCGCCGACCTCCAACAACTCCACGGTCACGGGGATCGGGCGCGACAAGGCCATTCAGATCTGGTACCGGGCCCTGTCCACCTACATGACGTCGACCACCGACTACGCCGGGGCGCGGACCGCGACCCTGAAGGCGGCGACCGATCTGTACGGAGCGGGGGGCCCGGAGTACGCGGCCGTCGCCGCCGCCTGGTCCGGAATCAACGTGAAGTAGCTCTGCCTCTGAGGTTCCAGGAGCCGGTCAGCCCTTCGTGGCGGGCCGGCTCCTGCCGTACAGCCAGGTGTTCCACAGGTCCGTCAGATGCAGGCCGGTCGTCTTCTCCACATAGGCGGTGAAGTCGGCCGTCGACACGTTGCCGTGCCGGTGCGCCTTCGTCCAGCCCCTGACGAGGGCGAAGAACCGCTTGTCGTCGCCCATCGCCTGCCGAATCTTGTGGATCACCATCGCCCCGCGCCCGTACACCGGCGACTGCGAGATCTCCGCGGCCGTCGGCGGATCGGCCGGCGGGAACGCCCAGTTGGCATCGTTCGCGAAGGCGCGGTCGAAGCTGTCCTGGACGGGGACGCCCGCCTTGTCCGCTTCCCACATCCACTCCGCGTACGTCGCGAAGCCCTCGTTGAGCCACATGTCCCGCCAGCTCTCGGGCGTGACGGAGTTCCCGAACCACTGGTGGGACATCTCGTGGACGAGGAGCCCGACGTCCGGCGGGCCGGGGAAGAACGGCCGGTTCTGGGTCTCCAGCGCATACCCGGCGTCGTTCGCGCGGTCGACGATCGCGCCGGTCGAGGAGAACGGATACGGGCCGAAGCGCTCGGCCTCCCACCGCACGATCTCGGGGATCCGGGCCAGGGCCCGGGCGCTCGCCGCCGCCGACTTCGGGTCCACGGCCGTGAACACCTTGATGCCGTCGGGGGTCGTCGACGCCTTCGTGTCGAAGTGCCCGATGGCGAGCGTCGCGAGATAGGTCGCCATGGGCGCGGCGGTGTGCCAGTGGAACGTGGTGGTGCCGCCGGAGGTCCTGCGGGACGTCAGCTCGCCGTTGGACACGGCGGTCAGGCCCTTGGGAACGGTGACCGTGAGGTCGTAGGACGCCTTGTCGCTCGGGTGGTTGTTGCCCGGGAACCAGGCCATCGCCCCGACCGGCTCACCGAGCGCAACCGAACCGTCCGTCGTCCACAGCCAGCCCTCCTTCGACCTGTCGGGGTCGGTGAGGGTCAGCGGGGAACCGGAGTAGCGGACGACCGTACGGAACGTCCTGCCCTTGTGGAGGTGGCTCTCCACCTCGGCATCGGGGCGCAGCGTCAATTCGTGGGCCGCCCGGTTGACGGCGGCCGGGCGGCCCTCGACCTGCGCGGACTCGACGGTCAGCCCGGCCAGGTCGAGATTGAAGGCGCTGAGGTCCTGGGTGGCGCGCGCGGTGATCACGGCAGTGCCGCGCAGGTGCTGGGCGGCCGGGTCGACGTCCAGGGTGAGGTCGTAATGCGTGACGTCGTACCCGCCGTTGCCGGCCTTCGGAAAGTACGGGTCGCGCAGACCGGCGGCGCCGGGGGTGCCCTCCACACCCCCGATCCCGGCGGAACAGGCGGTGCCGAGAGAAACGACGGTGGTCGTGACGAGAACCAGGATCAGGGCGGTGGGGCGCACGCAGACAATCCTATGTGCGGAATGTCGGTTTGGCGGATCGGCGGGTGCTCACCTCGGGTCCCGGTTCCGCAGCAGCGCCGCGATCTCCGTGAACCCGCGCCGCTCCGCGTGTTCCAGCGCCGTCACCCCGTCGCCGTCCGGCAGACCGGGGGTCGCGCCCGCCGCCAGCAGCAGTTCGACGATCTCCTGGTGCGCCCGGCCGCCGTCGCCCAGGATCACGGCTTCCAGCAGGGCGGTCCAGCCGAGCCGGTTGACGTGGTCGACGTCGATGTCCGTGACCCGGAGCAGCTCCCGTACGTAAGCGACATGGCCGCGCTCGCTCGCCGGGATCAGCGCGATGCCGCCGAACCGGTTACGGAGCTTCAGGTCGGGACCGGCAGGCAGCAGGGTGTGCAGCATCGCGACGCTGCCGGTGACGCCGGTCGCCAGCCAGGGACTCTCCTCGCGCCGGTCCTGCGCATCGGGGTCCGCACCCGCCTCGACGAGCAGCCGGGCGAGCTCGACATGGTCGCCGTGGACGGCGAGGAGCAGCGGGGTGCGCCGCTCCTCGTCGCGGACGTCGACGCGGGCGCCGCCCTCGATCGCGGTGCGTGCGGCATCGGTGTCACCGGTACGCGCGGCTCGGAGCAGGTCGTGATCGAGGGCGTTCATCCGTGGTCTCTCCTGGGCTGTGGTCGGTTGTCCTACTTGGCGAGTGCGGCGACGCCCGCCTGGGCGAACTTCTCATCGAGGTCGCCGCTGGGGGCACCGGCCACTCCGATGCCGGCCACCGGTGCACCCTTGACCTGCACCGGGGCGCCGCCCGCCAGGAACAGGGTGCCAGGAATGTCCTTCAGGTTCGGAGCCTGCGCCAGACGGCCGGCGAGCACGGAGGTGGGGGCGTTCCAGGAGACGGCGGTGTACGCCTTCTTCTCGGCGGACTCGTACGCCTGCGGACCGGAGCCGTCGCCGCGCAGCGTCACGATGGTGTTGCCGTTCCGGTCGACGACGGCGACCGCCACACGCTGGTTCTCCTTCTCTGCGGCGTCGAGGGCGGCGCGTGCGGCCTCGGTGGCGGCGGCGACGGTCAGATGGGTGGTCTGCTGGAGGTTCCGGTTCGCCGTGTCGGCCGTGACGGCGGCGGCAGGTGCAGCGGCCGGGGCGGAGGCGCTCGCGGACATGGCACCGAAGGTTCCGGCACCGAGCGCGGCGGCGGCGACGGCACCGGTGAGGACACGGGTGCGCAGCGACATCTTCTTCATGGTGAGGCTCCTCGACGATTCGATTCGACGGTGTTCCGCTCGGACGGTGTTCCGGCTCTGTCATCGATCCTCCGGCCGTATCCGGCCCCGTAACGTCGACGTACCGGCTCGACCCCGCACACGGGACGGCTGACGGCCCCATCGGCCGATCGGTTGATGCGGAGGTGGCCCCACCGGGTCACCATGGACGTATCCACGCAGGTCAGCAGCAGCCCTTCGGCAGTCGGCAGGGAGTACGAGGTACGAGGTGGAGCACCGAACCGAAGCCGCCGACCCGGATGCCCGGTGGCTCGCTCTGCTCATGCACGCCGCGTTCTTCCTGCTGCTCGGTGCCTCCCTGGCCCGCTTCCTGCTCCGCCACCCGGGCGAGGACCGCACCCCGTGGGTCATCGCGCTGTCCGGCACGCTCGCCGCGCTGTATCTGCTGGGCCCGGTGCTCGGCTCACGCCCCACCCCGCGTCGGCTGGTCTGGCTCGCCGTGCTCGTGGCCGCGTGGATGGTGCTCGTCGTCCTCGCGCCGAGCTTCGCCTGGTGCGCGGTGCCGCTCTTCTACACCGGGCTGCGGCTGCTCCCACCGCGCGCCGCGCTCGCCCTCGTCGCCCTGCTCACCGTGCTCGTCGTGGCCGCGCAGCTGCGGCTGGCCCACGGCTTCGACCCGAACCTGGTGCTCGCGCCCCCCGCCGTGGCGGCCATCGCGACCGCGGTCTTCGTCCACATGCAGCGCCAGGCCGTGCGCCAGCGCGAACTGATCGACGATCTGCTGCGTACCCGCCGCGAACTCGCCGCCACCGAACGCCGCGAAGGCACCCTCGCCGAGCGCCAGCGGCTCTCCATGGAGATCCACGACACCCTCGCGCAGGGCCTGTCCAGCCAGCAGATGCTGCTCCAGGCCGCGGACCGCACCTGGGACGCGGACCGGGCGACCGCCCGCCGCCATGTCCGTACGGCCACAGGCATCGCCGAACGCAACCTCGCCGAAGCCCGCCGCTTCGTCCACGACCTGGCACCGGCGGATCTCGCGGAGGGCGGCGGCCTGGAAGCGGCGCTGCACGCACTGGCCGCCCGCGAAACGGTGCAGGCCCAGGGGCTGCTCACGGTCCGCTGCCATGTGGAGGGGGCGCCGCACGCGGCACTGCCCGACCGGGTGCAGTCCGCACTGCTGCGCATCGCCCAGGGCGCGCTGGCCAATGTGAAGGAGCACGCCGACGCCACGGAGGCCGCGCTGACACTGACCCACCTGGACGACCGGACCGTCCTGGACATCGCCGACAACGGCCGTGGTTTCACCCCGCCCGCACCGGCCGCCCCGCGTACGGCAGCGGGCGTACGCGGCCACGGGCTGCCCGCGATGCGCGCCCGGCTGCACCAGCTCGGCGGCACACTCACGATCGAATCGGTACCGGGCGAGGGAACCGTCGTCTCCGCCGCGGTCCCCATGCCCGCCCCTGCCCCGTCGCCCTCGCCGGAGGAACCCTCATGACCTCGCCCGCCGTTCGGATCCTGCTCTGCGACGACCACGCCGTCGTACGCGCCGGACTGCTCGCCCTCCTGGGCAGCGAACCGGACATCGAGGTCGTCGGCGAGGCGGGCAGCGGCGAGGAGGCCGTCGCCCTGGCCGCCCGGCTCACCCCCGACGTCGTCCTGATGGACCTCCAACTGGGCGAAGGAATCGACGGCGTCGAAGCCACCCGTCGCATCGCGGCCACCGGCGTCCACGTCCTCGTCCTCACGACGTACGACACCGACGCCGACATCACCCGCGCCATCGAGGCGGGCGCCACCGGCTATCTGCTGAAGGCGGAACGCCCGGAGGAACTGTTCGCCGCGATCCGCTCGGCGTCCCAGGGCCGCACCACGCTCTCCCCACCGGTCGCCGGCCGTGTCATGGCCCGCATGCGCAGCCCCCTGCCGACGCTCACCGACCGCGAACGCGACATCCTGGGCCAGCTGTCCCGGGGCCTGGGCAACCGGGACATCGCCCGGGCCCTGTTCATCAGCGAGGCCACGGTCAAGACGCACCTGGGCCGCATCTACGACAAACTCGGCGTCGACACCCGCGCGGGCGCCGTGGCCGTGGCGAAGGAGCAGCGGCTGCTGCCGTGAGCGGGGCCGCCTGCGGCGAGGACCGCCGCAGCGCGAGGCGCCCACGGTCCCGGGGGGCGTGGGCGGCCCACCGCTCCGGCGTCGGTGCACCCCCGGGCATGACACCATCGAACTGTGCTCGACATCGGCTACTCCCTCTCCCGACGCTTCCCCGATCCCCCGCAGACCGACTACCGCCGCGCGGACGTCCACGCCCTGCGGCACGACCTGTTCTCCGGGGACGTCTACCTCGCGGACACCAAGGCGGACCGCGAGGTATCCACAGCCTGGGGATGGGTGCCCGTGCTCGACTTCGCCTGGGCGCTCTGCGACATCGTCGAGCAGATCGACCAGGACCCCCGCGGCAGCCGCTCGCACCGACGTCAGTTCGCCGAGCTGGACTTCACCGAGTCGTCCGACCGGATGCTCTTCGAGCGCCGATTCGGCTGGGTCGATGTCGAAGCCGACTGGATGCCCGGCGACGAGCCCCCGCTCACCTTCAGCCACTCCCTGCTGCGCCGCGAGGCCCGCGACTTCCTGCACGACCTGATCGCGGACCTCGCCGACATGCACGAGGGGCTCGCCGACAACCCCGTGATCTGGGACCTCCAGGCCCGCTTCCCCCGGGTCTGACGAGCGGATCCGGGAGAACCGGCTACGCCTCCACCCGCACCCCGATCTGCGCCGCGAACGCCGGGGCGAGTTCCATCAGCTGCGCCGGGCTGATCACCGCCCCCGCCAGCCGCTCCACGCCACGGGCGATGTCCAGCTCGGCGGCCGTCCGCAGGTCCACCGACTCCATCCGTACGGAACTGAAGTCGGCCCGCTTCAGCACACAGTCCCGAAACTCCACCCGCACCAGCTGCGCGTCCCCGAAGTCCGGCTCGGACAGCACGCAGCCCTCGAAGACCACGTCCTTCAGCCGCGCCTTGCGCAGGTTCAGATAGTCGATCTTCCCGCCGCGCACATGGACCCGCTCCAGCACCGCGCCGTGCAGCTGCACCCCGCCCAGCCGCGCGTCCGCCACCTCCACATCGCGCAGCGACGCCCCCGCGAGATCGGTGCCCACCCCCCGCACCCCGGTCAGGACCGAGTCGATGAAGCGGGCCCTGATCAGCTCCGTACGGTCGAGCACGCATCCCTCCAGCGCGCAGTCCATGAACCGGGCCCCCGGGCCCGACTCGTCCGAGAGGTCCGTCCCCTCGAACCGCACACCGTCGTAGTCCCCGTCCGGCTCCAGCCCCACCCCGTCGTACGGAACGAGCGGCGGCAACCGCACCTCCGGCCGTCGCGCCGCCGCCACGGCGTCCTTCCCGCCACCACTCCTGCTGTTACGCGCCATGGCCCCATCGTGACCGATGCCACTGACAACGCCCCCGCACCGATGTCACACCCGGGCACCGGCGGACGTCACCTTTTTGTCATCGTTCACGACGACGAGGAGACAGGGACGCATGCAGCGCATCCACATCATCGGCGGCGGACTCGCCGGGTTCACCGCAGCGATCACAGCCGCCGAGTCCGGCGCCCGGGTGACCGTCCACGAGGCCCACCACACGCTCGGCGGCCGCGCCAGGACCGCCGAGGGTCCGTACCCCACCAACGAAGGACCGCACGCCCTCTACCGCCACGGACCGCACCGGGCCTGGCTCGCACAGCGCGATCTCCTCGGCCCGGTCGCCACGGTGCCGCTCCACCAAGCCACCCGGCTCCGTTTCCGGCTGGGCGGCACCCTGCGCCGCACCCCGCCCCTCGGCCTCCTCCGGCTCACCCGCCGCCGCGCCGGACACGCCCCCATCGACACCGACTTCCGTACCTGGGCCACCGGCCAGGCCGGCGAGGAGACCGCCCGCGCGGCCGCGCACTACGCCGCCGTCGCGCTCTTCCACCACGACCCCGGTTCGCTCTCCGCCGCGTTCGTCCAGGAACGGCTGCGCCGCGCCGCCGCACTGCCGCCCGAGGCGCGATACCCGGTCGGCGGCTGGGCGCAGATCATCGACCGGATGGCCTCCCGCGCCTGGAACATGAGCGTCCGGATCGAGACGGCGACCCGGATCGACCCGGGCACCCTCGACACCCTGACCCGGACCGGCCCGGTCGTCGTCGCCACCTCCCTCGACGCCGCCCGCAGCCTGCTCAACGACCCCACCCTGACCTGGGACAGCGGCAGGACCGCCCTCATCGACCTGGCCCTGCGCACCCGGCGCGGCGACGCGTTCGCCGTCTCCGACCTGGACGCCCCCGGCTGGATCGAACAAGAGGTCCGACGGCATCCACCGGAACAGCTCAGCGGCGCCGAGGACCGCACCCCCGCCCCGGCGGGCCGACGGCTCCTCCAGGGCCAGTTCCCCGTCGCTCCCGGCGAGTCGAAGGCCGCCGGAATCGCCCGCGCCGAAGAGCTCCTCGACCTCGGCCACCCGGGCTGGCGCGACCGCACCGAGTGGCGGCGCGAGGCCCTTGCCGTCGGCCGTACGGGCGCGGTCGACCGGCCCGGCACCACCTGGCGGGACCGTCCCGCCATCGACCGCGGCAACGGCATCTACCTCGCGGGCGACCAGGTCGCGGCGCCCGGACTGCTCAGCGAGGTGTCGTTCAACAGCGGGCTGGAAGCGGCCCTGCTCGCCATCGGAGCGAGCCAACGGTCGCGGACGTCCCGACCCGTCCTTGACCTCGAGCACGGTTGAGGTCGGAGGGTGATCCCCGAGAGCCAACCGACCTGGGGAGCCCACCATGCATGCCGTCCGCCTCCACACCTTCGGACCCGCCGAGAACCTCACGTACGAGACGACCGACGACCCGGTACCCGGCCCCGGCCAGGTCCGGATCGCCGTCGCCGCGGCCGGTGTGCACCTCCTCGACGCCGCCCTGCGCGAGGGCATGACAGGGCCGTTCCCGGCCCCCGCCGAGCTGCCCACCATCCCCGGCCGCGAAGTCGCCGGAACGGTCGACACGCTCGGTGAGGGCACCGACCCCGGCTGGCTGGGCAGGCGCGTCGTCGCCCATCTCGGCATGGCCCCCGGCGGCTACGCCGAACTCGCCGTCACCGACGCCGACAGGCTCCACCCCATCCCGCCCGGCCTCGACGAGGCCGCGGCCGTCGCCATGATCGGCACCGGCCGCACCGCCCTGGGCATCCTGCAGTTCACCGAGCTCGGCCCCGACTCGGTGGCCGTCGTCCCCGCCGCGGCGGGCGGCATCGGCACCCTGCTCGTCCAGTACGCCAAGCACGCCGGAGCCACCGTCATCGGCCTCGCCGGCGGACCCGCCAAGGTCGCAGCGGTGAAGGCCAACGGCGCCGACCTCGCCGTCGACTACACCCTCCCCGACTGGCCGGCCCGGGTCCTTGCCCACCTCGACGGTCTCGGCCGCCGCGCCACCGTCGTCTACGACTCCGTCGGCGGCGTCACCGCGCGCGCCGCCGTCGACCTCCTCGGCAAGGGCGGCCAGCACATCGTCTTCGGCTGGTCCAGCGAGGGACTTCACAACGGGTCCCCGCTCACCTTCACCGACGAGGAGCTCGCCGAACGCGGCATCATCTCCCAGGGCGTCCTCGGCCCGGCGATGATGCAGAAGGCGGGCGGCCTGCGCGCCCTCGAAGAACGCTCGCTCGCCGAAGCCGCCGCTGACCGCCTGCGTCCCGCCGTCCAGCGCTTCCCGCTCGCCGAGGCGGCCGCCGCCCACCGCGCCCTGGAGACGCGCGGCACGATGGGCAAGGTCGTCCTCGTCCCCTGAGGGCTCTCGTCGACCCGCCGTCGTCGCCCGCAGACGGCAGTCCGACGACAGGACCTGAGCGCGAAGGTCAGCCGCCGAGCTTCGTCAGCGCCCCGTCCGTCAGCCGGTACACCGTCCACTCGTCCTGCGGCCGCGCACCCAGCGACTCGTAGAACGCGATGGACGGGGCGTTCCAGTTCAGCACCGACCACTCCAGACGCTCGTACCCCCGCTCCACACAGATCCGTGCCAGCTCCGTCAGCAGCGCCTTGCCGTGCCCGCCGCCACGCCGGTCGGGGCGTACGTACAGGTCCTCCAGGTAGATGCCGTGCACCCCGCGCCACGTCGAGAAATTCAGGAACCAGATCGCGAAGCCCACGATCTCCCCGTCCTCGTCCGACTCGGCTATGTGCGCATACGCGGCGGGCCGCTCGCCGAACAACGCCTCGTGCAGCTGCTCCTCGGTGGCGTGCACCTCGTGGAGCGACTTCTCGTACTCGGCGAGATCGCGGACCATGGAATGGATGACAGGGACATCGGCAGCAGTAGCGGTACGAATCATGGGGGCAGCGTAAGCAGCCGCCACCCACCGGCTTCCCGCTACCCCCGGCCCAGCAGCTGCCGGGCGATCTCCGCCTGCTCCGGCCCCAGACGGCTCTCCCCGTCCGTCAGGTCCCAGATGCTGTTCTGCAGCGCCCGCCCCAGCGTCCAGGCACGCGCCCGCTCCCGGTCAAGACCGAGGACCTCCGTCATCAGATCGAACCGCCACCGCACCGCCGCCGCGTCGAACCGGTTGTGCAGGGCGGGCATCAGATCGAAGCCGGGGTCCCCGGCCAGCGGTTTCGGGTCCAGCGCGACCCACTCGTGCGCCCGGCCCTCCTCCGCCCGTCCGGCCAGGATGTTGTCGTAGTGCAGGTCCCAGTGGAGCAGCCGGTCCCCCGGCTCGCCCACCACCTCCCGTACGGCCGCCGCACAGTCCACCAGCAGTCGCCGCTCCTCCGCGTCCGCCAGCCCCGCCACCGCCCGCTCCACCCCGTCCAGCATCCGCTCCGCGGCGTCCCCCAGCCGTCGCAGCCCGTCCGGCGCGGGTACGGATGTCAGCCGGGCCAACAGCCCCGCGAGCACCTCGACCGCCGCCCGCTCGTCCGCCACCGCCGACAGCGGCCGCCGCTCGTCCAGCCGTTCCAGCAGCATCGTGCCGGTCCCGGCATCGTGGCCGAGGAGTCCCACCGCCCCGGCGCCCGCCTCGCCCCACGCACGCAGAGCGACCGGCTCCCCCGCCGTCTCCTCGTCCGCTGCCTGGAGCTTCAGCGCCGCCCGCCGGCCGTCCGACGCGCGGACCACCGGCAGCACCAGCGCGCACATCCCGTGCATCGCGGCCCCGTCCAGCCGCAGCCCCCACTCGCCCAGGAACCGGTCCGCAAGCCCCGGGAGCGCGGCCAGGAACACCCGCCCGGTCTCGTCGTTGTACTTGGACCGGGTGGCGATCAGCGCGTCCGGAATGTCAATCACGCACCCGATCGTAGGCCCGTGCGTCAATCGGTTATGCCCCCCAGCAGCCCGGCCCCGCCCACGAACCCGCCCTCCCTCCCGACGCGCACCCTGCGCGCCGTCCGCTCCTGGATCCGCAGCGCGCCCGGCACGTACATCTGGCTGACGGCACTCTTCGTCACCACGGTCGTGGTGCATCAGATGTCCCCCGACTTCGAGGAGGACTTCCTGCGTCAGCACTCGACCAACATCCACGAACTCGTCCGCGACCCGGCACGTGTCCTCATCTCCAGCGCCTTCTGGATCGACAGCGGCAGGTGGCTCCCGTACGCCTTCCTCTTCACGGTCTTCCACGCCCCCGCCGAACGCTGGCTCGGCACGCTGCGCTGGCTCGCGGTTGCGGCGCTCGCCCACGTCCTGGCCACCCTCGTCAGCGAGGGCGTCCTCGCCTGGGCCGTCCGGCACGGAGAGGCACCCACGTCGGCGGTCCACACCCTGGACGTCGGGGTCAGTTACGCACTCGCGGGCGTCGTCGCCGTCCTCACGTACCACGTCCCCCGGCCCTTGCGGTACGGGTATCTCTTCGCCGTCCTCGTCGTCTACGGCATCCCTCTCATCACCGGCCCCACCTTCACCGACCTCGGCCACATCACGGCCGCCCTCATCGGTCTCGCCTGCTATCCGCTCACCCGGGGGAGGACGAAACCGCCCCCGCGCAGTAACGTCCCGCCACACAGGAACTCGGCTTCACAAGGACAAGCAGGGGCAACATGAGCACGGTCAGCACGGTCAACGGCGGAATATCGTTCTGGTACGCGGACCAAGGCACCCCCGTCCCGCGCGAGCCCCTGCCCGGCGACACCACCACGGACGTCTGCATCGTCGGCGGCGGATACACCGGACTCTGGACGGCGTACTACCTCAAGAAGGCCGTCCCCTTCCTGAACATCACCGTCCTCGAGGCGAAGTTCTGCGGTTACGGCGCCTCCGGCCGCAACGGCGGCTGGCTCTACAACGGCATCGCAGGCCGCGACCGCTACGCGAAACTCCACGGCCACGAGGCCGCCGTCCGCCTCCAGAAGGCGATGAACGACACCGTCGACGAGGTCGTACGCGTCGCCGCCGAAGAGAACATCGCCGCCGACATCCACCAGGGCGGCGTCCTCGAAGTGGCGTACACACCGGCCCAGCTGGCCCGCCTCAAGGACTTCCACTCCGTCGAGATCGCCTTCGGCGAGACCGACCGGGTCCTGCGCGGCGCCCGCGAGACCGCCGAACGCGTCCGCGTCACCGGAGCCGTCGGCTCCACCTGGTCACCGCACGGCGCCCGCCTGCACCCGGTCAAACTCGTCAAGGGGCTCGCCGACGCCGTCGAGGCGCTCGGCGTCACCATCCACGAGTCGACCCCCGTCACCGAGATCAAGCCCAAGCACGCTCACACCCCGTACGGCACCGTCCGCGCCTCGTACATCCTCCGCTGCACCGAGGGCTTCACGGCCAACCTCAAGGGCCAGAAGCGCACCTGGCTCCCGATGAACTCCTCGATGGTCGTCACCGAACCGCTCCCGAAGTCGGTCTGGGACACCATCGGCTGGGACGGCCGCGAGACGCTCGGCGACATGGCCCACGCCTACATGTACGCCCAGCGCACCGCCGACGACCGCATCGCACTCGGCGGCCGGGGCGTCCCGTACCGCTTCGGCTCCGGCACCGACAATGACGGGCGCACCCAGCCCGCCACCATCGAGGCCCTCCGCGAGATCCTGGTCCGCTTCTTCCCCACCACCGCGGGCGCCCGCATCGACCACGCCTGGTCCGGCGTCCTCGGCGTCCCCCGCGACTGGTGCGCCACGGTCACCCTCGACCGCTCCACCGGACTCGGCTGGGCCGGCGGCTACGTCGGCTCCGGCGTCGCCACCACCAATCTCGCCGCCCGCACCCTGCGCGACCTGATCCAGCAGGACTCCGGCCAGTCGGGCCCCACCGAGCTGACCACCCTTCCCTGGGTCAACCACAAGGTCCGCCGCTGGGAACCGGAACCCTTCCGCTGGATCGGCGTCCACGGCATGTACGCGGCCTACCGCGCCGCGGACCGCCGCGAACTCACCTCGGCCGAGGCCACCACCGACCCGATCGCCAAGGTGGCGGACCGGCTGGCTGGACGTCACTGAGACCGACCGGCACATGGGGGGTGGGAGAAGGAGTAGGGCTGGGTGCGTGCGGCTGCAATTCGGAGGAGGGAGGCAACGCGGAGCGTTGTCGACCGACGACCACGCCGCGCATGTGCGCAACCGGCCCCGCGACGCCGCCTCCCATGTACCGGCCGGTCTGAAGTTCGCCGATGTCCTTGTTCGGGCGCATTGGGTCCCCGCAGATTCGTCATGTGTTGGTCACAGCGGGCCCCTCGTTTGCACAGCCGGGCCAGGGTTCGTAAGGATGGCGCCGTATGGGATCAGTCGGTGTGGCAGGGGGATGCACATGAAGTTCGACATGGGGGCGCAGGTTCTGTCGACTCTGACGTCGAAGTCGCGTGGTTCGAGTGATGACTTGGGCGCGTTGATCCGTCAACTGGTGCAGGCGGCGGCGCCGTTGGAGGGGAAGTTCAACGGTGCGGGGCGGGTGGCGTTCGATTCGTTCAAGAATCGTTCGGACGAGATCACGGCGGCGTTGAACGGTTCGTTGTCGGCGCTGCTGGGTGGCCAGTCGGGCATGGAGCAGGCGTTCGGCTCGGGTGACCAGGAGCAGGGTGACAACGCCCGGCAGCAGCAGGGTGCGGCGAACTTCGACGCGGCCCGTTTCGGCGGACGCTGATCTTTCGAGGGGCAGGGGTTTGTGATGGCTGGTGACAGTGACCGTCGTGCGTATGACACGGGTGCGTCGGCGGATGCGCAGGGCAATATCCAGGTCGTGATCGCGCGTCTGGAGGAAGTGATCGCGGCGCGGGACGGGCAGGTCAAGGCGGCGATGGCGGACTTCGCCGCGGACGGTGTCTCGGAGGAGTACCACGGCAAGGAACTGCGGTGGAACCGGGCCTCGCAGGAGGTCAGGAACATCATCCAGCTGCTGAAGACGACGCTGGAGAAGAACGACGGCACCGCGCAGCACACCATCACGCGCGCGAAGGCCGCGGTCGACAACATCGGCTGACCTGGGCGGGCGCCAGGCGGTAACGGGGAGCATGAGGTAGCGCATGACCGGGTGGGATCTGAAGCCGCAGGGCATTCAGGGCGTGCTGAAGACGACGGGTGAGACGGCGGGGAAGATCGAGACGTATGCGAAGTCGTACGGCGAGCATCTGACGTCGGCGGCGACGAGTGCGGGCACGATCACTACCGAGGGCGGTGACGGCGGGGGCAAGGACGGCGAGAAGGCGGCCGGTGGTCTCGTCGCGCTGGCGTTGTCGCAGTACGCCGAACACGCCACGAGCGACCTGAAGTTCATCGCGGCGCGGGCCGGGAAGTCGCTGACCGGTGCGGTCGACGCGACGACCGCCTACCTCAACGGTGACCTGGAGATGGCTGCCGAGTCCCAGCGCAAGGCGCTCGGTGTGCCCGATCTGGATCTGACCACGTCCGGGGGGCGGTCCACGTGATCAAGCCGGAAGCGATTCCGCAGTTCACCGGTGATCCGGACCAGCTGGAGAAGGACTCCGCGGGGCTGAAGGCGGTCGCCGGGCACATCCGTGACACCGGCTCGGACGTCCACACCCAGTTCCAGGGCCTGTCCGCGTACTACATAGCCCCCGAGGCCGAGAAGCTCTTCGGCTCCACCAAACCCGTCCAGGACCGGGCCGACGCCTTCGGCGACGACCTGGAAAAGGTCTCCACCGCCCTGTCGGACTACGCCACCGAAGTCCGCCCGCTCGTCACCAAACTCGCCCAGCTCAAGACCGACGCCACGGACTTCGTGAACAAGGTCAAGGACGACGACGACTGGGAGTACGACGAGGACAAGATCGACGAGCACAACCAGCTCCGCGACGACGTCACCGCGACCGTCGCCGCGTTCTGGGCCGCCGAACGCACCTGCCACAACAAGATCACCGCCCTGTTTCCCGGCGGCGTGCAGATGGTCGCCGGCGACGGATCCGACCGAAAAGACCAGTACGGCTTCAACGCCGACGACCTCAAGAACGCGAAACTCCCCTGGGGCGACCCCATGGAGGAGAAACACCACGCCTGGGAAATCGGCCACTGGGTCAAGTCGTTCGTCTGGGACGGACTGATCGTCGACGGCATCTGGGGCACCATCAAGGGCCTCGGCACCCTCGTCGGATTCGGCGGCTGGGACGCCATGGGCCAAGCCTGGAAAGGCCTCGCCCAACTCGCCACCGGCCTCGTCATCACCGCCATCCCCGGCGCCGGCACACTGTTCTGGGCCCTGCCCGACGACAAACTCCCCTCCTGGCTCCGCGACTCCCGCACCGCGATGAAGGAAACCGGCAAAGCACTCGTCGCCTGGGACGAATGGGGCAAGAACCCCGGACGCGCCGCAGGCGCCGTCACCTTCAACGTCCTGACCACCGTCTTCACCGGCGGCGCAGGCGGCGCCGCAGCAGGCGCCGGCAAGGCCGGAGCCGTCGCCAAGGCCCTCTCCGTCGCCGGCAAAGCCGGCAAGGTCATCGACCCCATGACCTACATCGCCAAAGGCGCAGGCGCCGGCATCTCCAAGATCGGCGACATCGCGAAGGGGCTCAAGGGGATCGAGAACATCGAGATCCCCAAGCTGCCGGACGATGCGATCGTGCTGCCCGAGGGTGCGCTCAAGCTGCCCGACGGGGCCGTGCATCTCCCCGAGGGAGCAGCCATCCCGGACGGGGCTGTCAAGCTCCCCGACGGCAACATCAAGCTCCCCGACGACGTGCCCGTCCTGCCCGAAGGCGCCACAAAACTCCCCACCGAGCCCGGCGCACCCGCCCGCTACTACGACCAGGACTGCAACCTCCTCGACGAGAACGGCAACGTCCTCCAGAATGCCGAGGACGCCCACGTCGAGCCCAGCCCCGGCACCCACCCGGACGCGGACACCAGCACCCCGCACACCGACTCACCCTCACCGGACAGGCAACCGGTCCTGGTCGGCGCGGGCGCACACACCGCCGACACCACAGCCCACGCCGGCGCCCACGCCGGCGACAACGTCATCCACCTCGGTGACAGTTTCGGCAACGACCTCGGCGACGTCGGCCGCACCGGCGACAACCTCCCGGGTGGCAACGCAGGCAACCACCTGCCCGGAGGAGGAGCCGGCGACCATGTACTCACGGGCCACGTGGGCGACAACATGCCCGGCAGCCACGTGGGCGACAACATGCCCGTCGCGCACGCAGGTGACAACCTCCCGAGCAACAGCCTGGACAGCGCCACGCCCGGCACGCACGTCGGCGACAACTTCCCCGGGCCCCGCGCCGAAACCCCCACTGCGGGCGGCCACCCGGGCGGGCACGACCTGCCCGGCGGCCACGCCGACGATGCGCTTCCAGGGCACCCCGACACTCCGGCCTCCGGCGGCCTGGACGACCTGGGTCATGCAGGAGACGACACGGTCGGGGACGGACCGGATGCGGCGGCCAGGCCGGACAGCGACGCGCCCGGCGGGTCCGCGGACGTCGAGCGCCCCAGCTTCATGCGTGACGGGGACAACCCGTACGGGCCCCGTGGTTCGCTCACGGATGAGCAGATCATGGAGATTCAGCGGTACCGAGCCAACCACGAGCCCGGGTATTTCGAGAACTTCTACAAGTCCAACGGCAACCGCAAGAACCTGAATCTCTTCGACGAGAGCGGGCGTACGCCTCCCCAACTGACCAGGGCATCCGAGAACCATCCGTGGGTCGGTGTCAAGGACGCCCCTGAGCCGCTCAAGCCCAACTACGTGGGTGACTGGGACAAGAAGGGCGCGGCCGACGTGACGAGCCCCGCACGGCTCAAGACGTTGGACGAGGCGGCACTCAAGCGTCACCTCGCCATCCGCCACGACAAGCTCATGGAAGCCTGGAAGCAGGAGACCGCGACGGCGCACGAACTCCTGGACACAGTGGAGTCGAAGGCGCATCACGGGGAAAGCGTCGGAGCCTATAAGGAGTCCCACAGCGTCATGCGTGACGCAGCCGAGGACTTCGGTGAAACCGCCGCCGAGCACCACTTCATCGCAGAGCGGCACCCGGGAGCAGTCCGGGAACCGCTCGACGGGCCGGCGAACGGTAACGACCAGTTCGACCAGGTCTGGCGGCGCAAGGACGGCGGTTATGTCGTCATCGAGGCGAAGAGCAGCGTCACTACGGAACTCGGAGCCCGTAACCTTCCCAGCGGCCGACGTGTCTCGCAGGGAACCAGGGAATATTTCCTGGACATCATCGCGGAGATGAGGAAGCGAGGAGAAAGCAATATCGATGAACTCCTCCTCGCGGACAAATTGGACGCCGCGCTTGATGCAGGAAAGCTGGACTACGTCGTCGTCAAGGGCGAAAAGAATGCCGGCACGTATGCTGGCTATCACATGAGGCAGTTCGATATCGCTGAACGGAGCACACCGTGACGATTGTTGTTCCCCGGCATGGTGAGGCTGGACCCAACTCCGCACGCTGGGCCGAGGCTCTCGGCGAGAGCGTGGCCGGCTCTGTCGCCCGCCTCGAATCGTCGCCGACCTCGATCGACTCCACGTTCCGTACTGCCCTTCTCCACGTGGAGGCGCGCTGCACGGTCGATCCGGAGGCCGCGGAACTGGAGACCTGGGAGGCGGTGGTCTCCGCAATGCAGGTCGGGTCGGCGCTGTTCGCCGTGACGGGAGCAACCGCGGGGACCGTCGAGTGCCGTATCAATCGTGAGATCCGGAGTCTCCCTGCCATCGGACCGCGTTCGTTCGCCGACGCAGGGAACTGGCTGACGGCGTTCTGGCTGGCGATCGTGTGCCGCGACCAGAAAAGGATGACGCAGCTGTGCCAGATTCCACTGGATCGTCTGCGTTCACCCGAGGGGGAATACGACGAGTACATCTACCACTGGGTGGACGCTCTGCAGACGTACTGGCTGCAGCGCCCGGGTCTGGTGGAGAAGTTGGTGGCCGCGATCGAAGGGTCCTATCCCGAAGCGGTCTCGGTCACTCCCCGTGATCTGCTCCAGGGTGTGCTGTACCCGCCGATCAATCTGTTCCACCGTTTCGCGCGGAGGGACGAGGAGGGCTTCAACCAGGCTCTGGTGGAGGCTCTTGAGCTTCACCAGGCGTACTGGACCGCCGATGAGGACCGGGCCAAGGACCCTGATGGCCGTATCGCTCTGGGCCCCCTTGCCATCGCCTGCCTCGCCCACGACGGCGAGATCCCTCTCACGGTGGAGTCCGCCTACCTGCCCAAGCACCTTCTCCAGCGCAGCTGGCTCGGCGAATTCCCCACCTGAGCCCGGGCCTCTCCAGTCGCAGGCTTCTCGTCGGTATCGCCCTGCTTCCTGTCCTTTGGCTCCGCTTCATGATTGTCCGGGGTCTGTCCCACTCCTGGATCCGGGTTGTACTGCTGACTTGTCCATGCCTTATGTTGCGGAGGCAATGCAAGGGGGGAATCCGTATGCCGCAACACACGCAGACAGTGGCTCGACGAGGCGACGTTCACGCAGTGCACGTACGACGCCTCACGCGACGGCCGACGCGGACACGTGCCGCCGTACGGGAGCACCTCCGGCCGGAGACCGACGGTTCGCCGACCATGACCGAGGCAACGGACGACTGAGGCAGCGGACGACTGATGGCACGGGATTACGACAGCCAGCTTCTGGAGTCGGTGGCGGTACGCCGCCGCAGGATGCGGGACGCACTGCTGTTCGGCGTGCAGCGGTCGCGGCGCACGGCGGACGAGCGGCTCGGCAAGGTGTTCGCCGGGATCGCCATCGCAGCCGTCCTGTGCGCGGGATGCGTCGGATGGTCCTTCCTCCAGCACACGCTGGCGAAGCAGAAGGCCGAGCAGGAGAAGCAGCAGCGCCAGGAACAGCAGTACGAGCAGCCGACGCCGGGCGCGAAGCCGGACAAGACCGGTAAATCCAGCCAAGGTTCGCCGTAATCCCGACCGCCCGACGGCCCACGTGAGCAACCGCATGGGCACGTCCGGTCCGCCCCGTCCTCAACGTCGCGACGATAGGTACCCGTAAAGTGGTGAGCACAACAATGACTTCCCGGGCTCAACTGAGCCGGGTGACCCTGGTAGGCGAGCGACGCCGGGCCGACATCGTCCTGCCGTCCGACACGCCGATCGGCCAACTGCTCCCCGACATATTGCAGTTGCTGGACGACCGGGCCGCATCCCGCCCGATGACGCGGCAGTTGATCACATCGGACGGCTCCGCGCTGCCGCACGACAGCACCCTGTCCTCGGCCGAGATCGCGGACGGCGCCGTGCTCCGCCTCGTCCGTGCCCACTCCGCGCCGCCCGCCCCCGTCGTGCACGACGTCACCGACCTGGTGGCCGACGACCTCGACCTGCAGGCGTGGCGCTGGCGTCCCGCCGCGCGCCGGGCCAGCGCGGGCGTGGCGACCGTCAGCTTCGCCGTCGTCGCCGCACTGCTCGCCCGTCAGGAATTCGAGCTCGGCGCCCTCGCCGCCGCGCTCGGCGCGGTCACGCTCGTCCTCCTCGCGGCCGGTGCGCTCGTCGCCAGGATCGGCCAGGGCAACCTCGGACTCGCCACCGCGCTGCTGCTCGCCTCCGGCGGGCTCGGCATCCTCACCGCCTGGACCGCCGCCGACGCCTACGGCTGGCCGGGCACCGCACGGCTCGCGGCCGTCGCGGCCGCGCTCGTCGTGATGCTTCTGCTCCTCGGCTACTTCTCGCCGCTCGGCCGCGGCGGGCTCATCGGCGCCATGGCGACCGCAGCCGTCACCGTGGTGTGGGAGGCCGTCGCCGCCGTCCAGAGCGACCTGTCCCGGCTCGGCGCCGTGATGGCCGTCTTCTCCGTGGTGCTGCTCGGCCTGCTGCCCCGGCTCGCCCTGATGGCTTCCGGGCTCACCGCACTCGACGACCGCCGCTCCGGCGGCATCTCCGTCAGCCGCCACCAGGTCGGCAACGCGCTCGCGGCCACGCACCGCGGCCTCGCTCTCGCCACGACGGTCACCGCGGTCTCCGCGGCGGCCGGCGGCTGGCTGCTCACCCAGGCGGACAAGCCCACGGTGTGGACCATGGCGCTCCCCTCCCTCGTCGCCCTCGTCCTGCTCTCCCGGGCACGGGCCTTCCCGCTCGTCGCCGAGGTCGTGGCCCTCTTCGCCGCCTCGGCGGTCCTCCTCGTGCGCCTCGTGATGGTGTGGATGCACCACTCCGGCGGCGCCGGGCCGCTCGCCGTACTGTGCGCGGCCGCGCTCCTGCCCCTGCTCGTTCTGGCGGTGCAGCCGCCCGAGCATGTGCAGGTCCGGCTGCGGCGCATGGGCGACCTGGTCGAGTCCATCGGCGTCGTGGGGCTCTTCCCGCTCGCCGTCGGTGCGTTCGGTCTGTACGGACAGCTGCTCAACAAGTTCTGAGTCGACGCTCAGGCGCTCCGAGCGGGGTAGCAGGGCGGAAAAGAAGGGCTGACATGCCGAACGCAGAAAACTGGCAGGGTGACGTGCTGCGCGACCTGCGCGGCGCCGCCCAGCAGGGCACGCCGCAGCAGGGCCCACAGGGCACCGCCGGACAGCCGCAGGGCGCCCCCGCCGGCCCGGGCCTGCCCACGCAGAGCGCACCCGCGCCGGACGCCGGCTACGGGTACCCGCCGGTGCAGCACCCCGGCCACCCGGCCGCCCCCGCCGGGCAGTACCAGCAGGCGCAGCAGTACCAGGCGCAACAAGGCCAGCAGACGCAGCAATACCAGGGGCAGCAGCTCCCGGCCGAGCAATATCAAGCCCAGCAGTACCAGGCACAGCAAGCCCAGGCCCAGCAAGCCCAGCAGTACCAGGGGCAGCAGCCCCAAGCCGCCTACACCCCCTCCACCAGCGCCCACCGCACCCCCGACTCCCGGCCCGTCGTGGACAAGAGCCTCGTCACCGCCGGACGCAAGCCGCGGCACGGGCAGTCCTTCGCCTCGCGTGCCACCCGCGCCGTGCGCCGCACCGTCTCCTCGTCGGCCGCGAAGGAGGTCGCCGAGATCACCCGGGTCGCCGAGGTACTCCAGCAGCCCGTGACGACCGGACGGCAGATCGCCGTCACCTCCATCCGGGGAGGCGCCGGCAAGACGACCGTCGCCGCGCTGCTCGGCACCACGTACGCGCACTACCGGCAGGACCCGGTCCTCGTCGTCGAGGCCGACCCGGCGCTCGGCTCGCTGCCGCTGCGGCTCGGCGCGGAGTCGCTCCGCTGGACCATCGGCGACCTCGCGGGCATCGTCGAACCGCAGATGTCACTGCTCGACATCACCGGCTATCTCGTCCAGCTCCCCGGCAACGCCTGGCTTCTGCCCGGCAGCCAGGGGCAGATCGGCGCGATGCTCGGCAGCAAGGCCTACGAGGGCGTCATGGTCTCGCTGCGCCGCTACTTCGGGGTCACGGTCGTCGACTGCGAGACACTGCCCGCCGAGGTCGCCCGGGTCGCGCTCTCCGCCGCCCAGGCCCGCATCCTGACCGCCCCCGCCACGCTGGAGGGCGTCACCAGCACGTACGCGGTGCTCCAGTGGATGCAGGGACTTCCGAAGCACGTGATCGCCGGCACGGTCGTCGTCCTCACCGAACTCGTGCCGCACCCGGGGCTCGACCTCGCCGAGGCCGCCGAGAAGCTCAAGTCCACGGGCGCGAGCGTCCAGGTCCTGCCCTACGACCGGCATCTGGCGGCCGGCGGCCTGATCCGCACCGAACTGCTCGCCCACTCGACCAGGGAAGCCGCCACCCGCCTCGCCGCGGACGTCTTCCAGCTCTCCCAGAAGCGCCACTGACCCCGATGCCGAGCCCGACCGTGAGTGACGGACGCCGATGAGTACCCGACTGATCCACCGCCCGGCCAGGACCACCCGGCCCGCGGCCCCCTCCGAGGCACGCACCATCGAGGCACCGCCCAACCTCCCCGAGGGGAAATCGGGCAACATCGCCATGTCGCTGCTGCCCGTCGCCGGCGTCATGTCGTCCGTCGTCATGATGACCGTCGTACGGAACAGTCAGTTCGCCGGGCTCGGCGCGATCATCCTCGTCGTCACCGTCATCGGATCCGTCGCACTCGTCTTCTCGCAGCGCGGCAAGGCGCAACGCACCCGCCGCACCCAGCGCGAGGCATACCTCGCCTATCTGGAGGACCTGCGCGAGGAACTCTCCGGCGAGGAACGCGAGCGGCGCGAGCGGACCGAGATCCTCACCCCGCCGCCGGACGCCCTGTACGACATCGTGCGCGACCCGGCCCGGCTGTGGGAACGCCGCCGCGCCGACGACGACTTCCTGCGGGTGCGTGTCGGCACCGGTGAGATGCCCGTACGCGATCTGAAGGTCGCCCAGCAGGGCTCCTCGGTCCTCACACCGCCCGACCGCTTCATGCTCAACGAGGCATCGGCCCTGATGACCCGGTTCCGTACCGGCACCGAACTCCCGCTCACCGTGCCGCTCGACCGCGTCGGCAACGTCAGCGTGATCGGCCCCCGCGAGGACTGCCTGCGCCTCGCACGCGCCCTGCTCGTCCAGACCGCCGCGACCCACGCCCCCGACGACGTGGCCATGGCACTCGCCGTGCCCGGCGACCGGCTGGCCGACTGGGAATGGGCCAAGTGGATGCCCCATCTGCTCGACACCGAACAGCTCGACGGCCCCGTCGCCGCCCGCCGCATCGCCCCGTCCGCGCCCCAGCTCGCCCGGCAGATCGGCGCCGAACTGCGCCGCCGCGCCTCGTACGCGGCCGAGGTGCGCCGCGGCCTGTCCGGCAAGGACGCCCTGTCCATGACGTCCCGGCTCCTCGTCGTGGCCGACGGGCACGGCGAGGACGCCGTGGACCTGCCGTGCCCCGACGACGCGGTGGGGCTGCGCGACATGGGCATCACCATGCTGCACCTGCTCGAACAACGCATCCAGGAACCGGGACACGTCGGCGTACGCATCACCGTCGACGGCGACCAGGTACTCATCGAGGACCTGCGCGAGCAGGAACCGATCAGCGCCCACGGCACCGTCGACGAGGTCAGCATCCCGTTCGCCGAAGGTCTCGCCCGGATGCTCGCGCCGCTGCGCCTGGCCGCCGAATCCCTCGTCGACGCCCCGCTGTCCGGCCCCGTCGACTTCGCCGACCTGCTCGGCATCGACGACGTGGCCCGGCTCGACCTGTCGCACCTGTGGGCACCACGCGGCGAACGCTCCTTCCTGCGCGTGCCGATCGGCGTCAGCGACTCCCGCGAACCGGTCCTCCTCGACCTGAAGGAGTCCTCCGAACTCGGCATGGGCCCGCACGGGCTGTGCGTCGGCGCCACCGGTTCCGGCAAGTCGGAACTGCTCCGCACCCTCGTCCTCGCCCTGGTCGCCACCCACCCGCCGGAGGACCTGGCGCTCGTCCTCGTCGACTACAAGGGCGGTGCCACCTTCGCGCCGTTCGCGGACCTGCCGCACGTCGCCGGCGTCATCACCAACCTGGAGAACCAGGCCGGCCTCGTCGAGCGGGTCCACGCCTCGCTCGCCGGCGAGGTCAAGCGCCGCCAGCAGGTCCTCAAGGACGCCGGCAACGTCGCCGACATCGGCGACTACGCCGCGCTCCGCGCCGACAAGCGGCCCGACCTGGACCCGCTGCCCCACCTGTTCGTCGTCATCGACGAGTTCGGCGAACTCCTCACCGCCAAACCGGACTTCATCGATCTGTTCCTGTCCATAGGCCGTATCGGCCGGTCCATCGGGGTGCACCTGCTGCTGTCCAGCCAGCGCATCGAGGGCGGCAAGCTCAAGGGCCTGGACACCTACCTCTCGTACCGGCTCGGCCTGCGGACGTTCTCCGCCGACGAGTCCCGCACGGTGCTGGACACCACCGACGCCTTCCACCTGCCTCCGCTGCCCGGATTCGGTTTCCTCAAGGTCGACACCAGCCACTACGAACGCTTCAAGGCGAGTTACGTCTCCGGCGCCTACCGCGGCCCCGTACAGCGCGCCGAGGAAGCGGAGACCGGACCCCTCGCCCTCAAGTACGAGGCGTTCAACACCCTTGCCAAGAACGAGAACACGGGCGACCGGGAACCCACGGTCCGACGCCGCGAGACCGGGCCCACCGAGATGGGCGTCATCGTCGACCAGCTGCAGAACGCCGCCGATCCGGTACGCCGCATCTGGCTGCCCCCGCTGCCCTCCGCCATCTCCCTGGACAAGGTCGCGGGCCCCCTGGACGTCGGCCCGCGCGGCATGCAGCTCGCCAAGCGCCGCGGCCCGCTCCAGGTACCGCTCGGCCTGCTCGACGACCCCACCAAGCAGTGGCAGGGCCAGTGGTACCTCGACCTCACCGTGGCAGGCGGCCATGCCGCCGTCATCGGCGGCCCGCAGTCCGGCAAGACGACCCTCCTGCGCACCCTCGCCCTCTCGCTCGCACTGACCCACACCCCGCAGGAGGTCGGGATCTACGGCCTCGACCTGGTAGGCGGCGGCCTCCAGGCGCTGGCGGACCTGCCGCACGTCGGCGGCGTCGCCGGCCGTGCCGACCGTGAGCGCGCCGGACGCACCGTCGAAGAGGTACGGGGCGCCCTCGCGGTCCGTGAGGACCTCTTCCGGGAACACGGCATCGACTCCGTCGAGCAGCTGCGCACCCTGCACGCGGCAGGCCGGCTGCCGCAACTGGCCTCCGCCGAGATCGTGCTCATCATCGACGGATTCGGCGCGCTGCGCGACGACTTCGACGAGCTGGACGACGCCGTCGTCGACATCCTCAAGCGCGGCGGCGGCTACGGCATCCACGTCGTCGCCGGCATGCTCCGCTGGAACGACGTCCGCATCGCCACCCAGTCCAACTTCGGCACCCGCGTCGAACTGCGCCTGAACGACCCCAGCGAGTCCAGCATCGACCGCAAGCTCGCACAGACCCTGGCGCCCGACGAGCCCGGCCGTCTCCTCACCGACGGCAAGCTCTTCACCCAGGTCGCGCTGCCCCGCACGGACGGGCTCGCCGACACCTCGGACCTGGGCGCCGTCCTGGAACGCACCGCCCGCACGATCCGTGCCACCTGGAGCGGCGACGTCGCCCAGCCGGTACGGGTACTGCCGCACATCCTGGAGCCGCACCTGCTGCCGGGCCCGGTCGCCGAACCCAAGCGGGTACCGATCGGCCTGGACCAGACGGCACTCGCGCCCGTACTGCTCGACCTGTTCCACCACGACCAGCACCTGCTGATCATGGGCGACAGCGAGTGCGGCAAGACGAACCTCCTCAAGACCATCGCCGGCGGACTCATCGAGCGCTACAGCGAGGACGAGCTGGTCTTCGCCGTCATGGACCCGCGGCGCGGACTGCGCGGCGCGATCCCCGAGGAGTTCCGCGGCGGCTACGCGTACAACGCCAAGATGTGCGCGGGCCTCGCCGCCGGTATCGCCACCGAACTGGAGAAGCGGCTGCCCGACGACAGCGCGGACACCGAGGACCTGGAGCCCGGCAGCTGGGGCAGCGGACCACGGATCGTCGTCCTCGTCGACGACTACGACGTACTCACCACCGCGGGACTGGCCCCGCTCGCCCCGTTCCTGCCGTACATCCCGTCCGCGGTCGACATCGGGCTGCACTTCGTGCTGACCCGCCGCGTCGCCGGCGCCTCACGCGGCATGTACGAACCACTGGTGCAGGGCCTGCGCGAGTCCGGCGCCTCGGCGATCCTCATGGCGGGCGACCGCAGCGAAGGTCAGCTGTTCCCCGGCGTGTACGCCACCCAGCAGCCCGCGGGCCGCGGCGTCCTCATCCGCAGGGGCCAGTCGAACCGCCTGATCCAGACCGTGTACACCGCCGAGTGACGCACCCGGGAGCCGTCTCCGTCACGACGGCCGCACGACGCAGGACAACCACGCCACGGACGACGAAGGACCGGACGACCACATGACCAAGGACGTCATCGCCCTCACCCCGAGAATGCCCGATCCGCTCAGCGTGATCGCGGGTCTGCTCTCCGGAGGCCCCGACAAGCTGGTGGACACGGCCGGCGAGGACGCCGTCGTGCAGCTCTGCGACCCGGAGGGCCGGCCCCTCGTCTCCGTCGAGGCACCACTGCTCGTCCAGGTCGCCGGCGAGGCGGAGCGGCTCCTCGGGGCGACCGCGCCCGAGGTCCCGTTCTGGTGGACGGAGGCACGCGCCACCACCGGCGTCGAGGAGGCCGAACGGATCGCGGGCACCTTCGCCGCCCGGCTCGTCGCCCTGGCCGGCGGCTCCGCCTGGCCGCCGGAGGCCGCGCGCTCCCTCGCCGTGGTGAAGACCGACGGCGTCGGCGTCGCCCCCACGCCCGCCGCCGCGCAGCCCGCCGTCGACGCCCTCACCGACAAGGTCGCCGTCGTCATCC
Source organism: Streptomyces sp. NPDC056231 (assembly GCF_048270745.1). Taxonomy (NCBI): domain Bacteria; kingdom Bacillati; phylum Actinomycetota; class Actinomycetes; order Kitasatosporales; family Streptomycetaceae; genus Streptomyces; species Streptomyces sp. NPDC056231. The sequence continues at coordinate 45,371 of NZ_JBLVKW010000048.1, forward strand.
AGGACCGCCCGGTGGTCGCGATGACGGCCTGGCTCTCCGACGCCTTCCGGGCCACCGCCAACGCCGAGCTCGGCCTCCAGATCGTCACCGCCCCGGGGGTCACGCTCTCCCCCGCCGTACGGAGCAGCCTCCCCGGCTGGCCGTCGCGCTGGGTCGTGCAGGACGAACGGGACGGCTACTACGACGGGCTGTCCGGGGCCGTGCTGCGCTGGCAGAACGGCATGTTCGCACCGGTCGAGGCAGCCGACGCCACCCCCGAGGACCCGCGCACCCCGGTGGCCGCGTCGTTCAAGGAGGTCGCCGACACCGGCGAGCGCCAGCTGGCCGTCTCGTTCCGCACCGTCCATCCCGCGGACGAGCGCCTCGTTCTCGGCGGCTCCATCGAGGCGGTGTGGCGCGAGCTCACCGGCGAGCCCCCGGCCGGCTGGGGCACCGCGGAACCCGCCAACCTGCCCTGGTCACTGCGCCAACTGACCGATGTCGCCTACGACCGGGCGCCCCAGCCGACCTGGGTCGTGGTGGTCGGCAGCCCGGACCGGCCCGCTCTCGCCACGGTCCGGATCAGCCGTACGACGGGCGGCGTGGAGGAAGACGTCACCCTGGCGCTCGGCTACGGGGCCGACGAGGACATGCCGCTGGACGCCCTGCCCAGGACCGCGGAGATCCTCGCCACCCGCCACCATCTCCAGTCGATGCTCGTCCAGATCCGCAAGGCCCGCCGCGACCTGGCGGTGCCGCCCCGCTTCGAGGGCCCCGGAGTCCCCCTGGCCTTCGTGCTGGGCGCCGAGGAAGTCCGCGAGATGCCCGGCGACCGCGCCCGCCGCACCCCCCTGCCCGAGCCCCCGGTCCAGCTCGGCCCGAAGACCCGCCCCGCGCTGTACTACCCGCTGCCGGGCAACCCGTCGGACCTGTCGGGCTGGCAGGACTTCGAACGCCTGATGCGGCACCTGAAGGGCGCCTGACCGGTCTCCGGGGCCGACGAACGGCGAAGGCCCGGGCCGGATCGGATCCGGCCCGGGCCTTCGTGACGCACTCGGCTCGCACAGTGCCCGGCGCGTTCCGAGCGGGCGCCCCGCCGGAGTTGCCCGGCAGGTCGGTGATGACAGCGTTGACACTCTCGTCCGGGAGGATCTTCAGCACGGTGAGGGCGTCGCCTCGCTGCAGCATGCAGCGCCGAGGCCCACCGCTGACGGGCGATCACCTCCTCCATGGGAAGCCGCCCGTGCCACCCGCATCGTGTCCGCGACCGTGACCATCAGTCAGTCAGCAGTTCAAGACCCAGTTGCTGTTTCCGTGCCCGGCCGAGTGACGTACGACCCCGCGGCCAGTGACGTGCCGTTCTCGTTCCGACTCTCCAGGACGACAGCCGGCTCGAGCGGCGAGGCGATCTCCTGGTCCTTGCTGTGGGACGCCCAGTCGCGGATCCCGATGAGGACCATGACGAAGAAGATCGCGTAGACGATCCCGGAGAAGTACAGCTGGGAATGAATGGCGAGGGGCACCCCGACGAGGTCGACGGCCAGCCAGACGAACCAGAACTCCACGTACCGCCGGGCCTGGGTGTACATCGCCAGGATCGAGCCGACGAAGATCCAGGCGTCCGCGAGGACCATCCACCAGGGAGCACCCGGGTAGAACGACGCGTCGGTCGACTTGAGCAGGGCGCCGAACCCGAACGTCCCAGCGGCCATGACAGCGATCAGCACGGCCCGCTCCCGCCACGATGCCCAGCGGACGTTGATCGCGCCTTCCTTCTCCCTGCTGCGCCGCCACGTTGCCCAGCCCCACGACGCCGATGCTATGATCACAATCTGCCGGGCGGCGTTGCCTCCGAGATGAACGTTCAGACTCGCGATCAGCAGCAGGACCGACCCGAGGATCTGCACCGGCCAGGCCACGAGCGATCGCCGCAACGCCAGCCAAACGGTCGCGAGGGCCAGGATATTGCCCAGGAAGTCGGACCAATAAACGGGGACGCCGAAGAAGCTGAACTGCTCATTCAGCCACTGGAATGTGCTCATTGCTAACACCTTCGTTCGTTCGGAGCAAGGCTGAGCGTGGGCTACGGGCCCGGACCGGGCCAGTCATGAAGCATGGAGTTCGGCAGTGCGCGCCGAGTCCGTGCGGAGTGATGTCTCAGGCGGAGACGGTTTTTTCGTACAAGGCGAGCGCGTCGGTGAGGACGCGCCGCCCGCGGTCGGAGGAGAGAAGCGCCTCGGACCGCAGGACGTCCTGCCTGGCGGCGCGTACCAGGTCGTCGGGCGACGCGAACTTCACGGTGTCTCGAATCCGTGCCACGAACCACAGTCCGACGCGCTCTCCATAGAACTCGTCCGACATGTCGTGGCAGTACACCTCGACGTGTACATCCGCCGTGTCGCAAAAGGTCGGGTTCGACCCGATGCTGATCGTTCCAAGGTGGACGGCGCCGGTCGAGTGGCGTAGGACCCAGCCGCTGTAGATCGCAGGCGGAGGGACCAGCGAGCCGGGATCGGCCGCGACGTTCGCGGTGGGGAACCCGAGCCCACGGCCTCGACCGGCACCGTGCACCACCACACCGGTGAGGTGCGCGTGGACAGTCGGGGTGTCACCCATGGGGGATGAGCTCGCGGAACTGGCTGGTGTGGAAAACGAGTGGCTCCACGCCGGAGAACAGCTCAGTCGTCATCAACTCCATGAGCACGATCTCGTGATCGCCGCCGTCGTAGGTCGCGGTCACCCGAGCCGTCAGCCAGAGCGCGGCGTCCTCGATCACGACGGCGCCCTCGGGCGTCGCCTTCCACGCGACGCCCTCGAAGCGGTTGACCTCCCGGGACGCCAGACGCCGGCACAGCGCACCCTGACCGCGGCTGAGCACACTCAGTCCCAGAACGGGTGCCCCCGCGAGGCGCGGCCAGGTGGTCGAGGTGCGGGCCACGCTGACCGCGACCATGGGCGGTTGGAGCGAGATCGAGACGAACGAGCTCGCCGCGAACCCGACCGGTTCGTTCCCGAGCAGCGCGCTTATCGCGACGACACCGGTCGGGTAGGCCCCGAACGTCTGTCGCAGCGTCGCCGCGTCCAGCTCCGTCGGCGCGGATGCCCCCGGCGGGTTGTGGGCAGACGTGGCCATGGTCTTCGACATCCTTTCGTGCGAGTTCTGTTCTCAGTGCCGGTACTGTGCCGCGGGGTGGCTGGCCGGCAGCGCGCGGTCGGATGCTCCGGTGAGTCGTTCGCGCAGGCTCTCGCCCTCCGTGTACTCCCCGCGGAAGACTCCGCGTGCCCGCAGAATCGGCAGGACCGACTCGACGAAGTCCGTCGTCGAGGTCGGCTGGACCGTCGGGGACAGCAGGAATCCGTCGAGGTCGGCGCCTTCCGCGAGCGCGCAGATCTCGTCGGCGATCTCCTCGGCCGTGCCGACGACGGGCCGCGCTCCGACGCCGTGGGTGTGCCAGTCGGCGAGGACGTCGCCGACCGTCTTGCCGGCGAAGCGGGCCACCTGAGTCTGCGACAGCTCGGTGGAGAGATCGGTCATGGGCGTCTCGGGCGCGTAGGACGAAAGGTCGAGCCCGGTGAACATGGCATAGCTGGCGACCGTCACCTCGGGCCGCTGAGCATCGAGGATCCGCTGGTAGCGCCGCTCCGCATCGGACGTCGTCGCACCGACGACACACGAGAACGCTGACATCACCTTCACGTCGTCGGCTCGACGACCCGCCTTGACCGCCTCCTCACGGATGGAGGCGGTGTGCCCGGCGAGCTGCTCGACCGAGCCGCTCCCCACGAACATGCACTCGCCGTGCCGGCCGCCGACCCGGCGACCGGCGGGCGATGCCCCCGCCTGGAACAGCACGGGCGTGCCCTGCGGGGAACGCGCGGTATTGCCGTACCCCTCCGAGCGGAAGAACGGGCCCTTGTGGGTGACGAGGTGCACCTTGGCGGGGTCGGCGAACCTTCCGTCCTTGTCCTTCTCCAGCGCGTCCGGCTCCCAGGCCCCCTCCCAGTACTTGTAGACGAGGTCGAGGAAGTCCTCGGCCATCCGATAGCGGTCGTCGTGCGCCACCATCTCCATGCCGAACGCCTTGACCGCGGTGTCGGCCGTGCCGGTCGTCACGATGTTCCAGCCGATCCGGCCACCGGAGAGCTGGTCGAGCGTGGCGAGGCGGCGCGCGAACGCGTACGGCGGTTCCACGAGGACGGAGCCCGTCATGACGAGACCCAGGTTGGTCGTCGTGGACAGCAGCGCGGACGCCACGACCATCGGGTCGAGCCGCGGGAGGTCGAGGGTCTCCTCGGTGGCGATGGGCGGGCGCGTGCCGTTGATCTCGGACCAGCCCCAGGCGTCGGCGAGGAACAGGAAGTCCAGCTTGGCGTCCTCGCAGATCGCGGCGAGATCACGCCAGTACTCGAGAGTGTCGAAAAGATGCCGTCGGCTGTCGGGGTGACGCCAGGTGGCCGTGCCACTCGCATTGGTCTGCGCGTTCTCGAACAAGCCGAGCTTGAGGTTCCTCATGGGTGGTTCTCCGTAGTGCTGGTGGGTGACCGCGGGGTGTCAGGAAGCAGAGGTGACTGCGGGTACGTCGAGCTGGTCCGGGTAGGGCATGGAGGCCTGTGCACCGAGGCCGGTGACGGCGTGCGACGCCGCTCGCACGGCGCGTTCGACTGCGGCCGGAAGGTCGGTGCCGCGCCCGAGGGCGTCCGCGAGGGCACCGCAGAAGGTGTCGCCGGCACCCACGGTGTCGACGGCCTCCACGAACGGCGCGGGAATGTGCGTGGTGTTCGTGCTGTGCGCCTCCTTCAGGATGGCGCCGTCCGCCCCGAGTGTCACCACGACGGCCCGGCACGGGAGCGCGGCGCGCTCCAGCAGGCCTCGCACCTCATCGACGGTGGCGGGCCGGTCGGTGCCGAGAAGTGAGGCGAGTTCACCGAGGTTGGGGACGAGCACGTCGACGGCGGCCAGTACCCGCGTGTCGATCGGACGGGCGGGGGCGGGGTTGAGGACGACGACCCCGCCCTGTTCGCGGGCCCGCAGGACCGCCAGGTCGACCACCTCGGGTGCGATCTCGTTCTGGACGACGACGACCTCTCCCGTCGACCGGACGAGCCGGGACGGCAGGTCCTGGACACCGAGGTCGGCGTTGGCCCCCGGATTCACGACGATGGTGTTCTCGCCGGCGCCGTCGACGACCACCGCAGCGATTCCGGTCGTGGCCCGCTCGTCCGACCGCACGGCATCGACGTCCACGCCTTCGGACGCGAGAGCGTCAAGGATGGCGGCCGCGTCCGCGCCGACCCTGGCGACGAGACGCACCCGCGATCCGAGGCGAGCGGCCGCGACGGCCTGGTTGGCACCCTTGCCACCAACCCCCTCCACGAAGTGGCGTGCGAGCACGGTCTCGCCGGGGTGCGGCAGACCCTCGACGGTCAGGACGAAGTCGCGGTTCACCGAACCGACGACGGTGATGGACGACATTGACACCCCCTGGGAAATCGATTTCCGACATGCTGTACCAGCACTTACGCGCCGTCAAGTAGCCTCGTCGTACACGATCGCCCCACCGCACTGGCGCATCCGCCCACCGACCGAGAGGGACACCCACGTGACAGCGCCCCGACTCCTCGACGTGGCCGAGGCCGCGGGCGTCTCCCGCGCGACAGCCTCACGGGTTCTCGCCAGCACGCCGCGCAACGTCGATCCCGAGCTCGCACGCCGCGTCGAAGAGGCCGCGCACCGGCTCGGCTACCAGCCCAACCACTCCGCCCGGGCGCTGCGCACCGGCACCACCGGCACCATCGGCGTCGTCGTCCCCACGCTCGCCAACCCCTATTTCGTCCAACTCGCCGATGCCATCGCACAGCACGTGCGTGCCGCCGGCGGCACACTCGTGGTCTCCGACGCCGCGAACGACACCGCGATCGAGGCCGAGCAGATCGACACCCTGCTCAGTGGCCGGGTGGACGGCCTGCTCGTCGTCCCCGTATCGGCCAACGCGTCCGGACCCGCCATCCACAACGCCGCCAGACGCCGCCCCGTCGTCCTCTTCGACCGATGGGCCAAAGGATCCGGCACCGTCGCCGTCACACTCGACAACGCGTCCGCGGTCCGGCTTCTCGTCGATCACCTGGAGGGCATCGGGCGGCACCGGATCGCTCTCATCGCCGCCGATCAGGCCTCCTCCTCGGGTGCCGAACGGCTCGAAGCCTTCACCAAGGTGCAAGGCCCCGACGCCACCACCATCCTCCTGCCCAGCTTCACCACCGACGCCGGACGGACGGCGGGGCGCCGCATCATCGAACAGCGCGACCAGGTGGACGCGGTCGTCTGCGGAGCAGACGTCCTCGCCGTAGGACTCGTGAGCACGCTGCACCGTTCATCGGTCGCCGTGCCCGGGCAGATCGCCGTCACCGGGTTCGACGACACCGAGATACTCGAGCTCCTCGACCCGCCCATCACGTCCATCCGTCACCCGCTGTCCGCCATGGCCGAACGCGCACTGACTCTGCTTCAGGCACCCGGCCGCGAACGAACCGAACGGGTCGAACGGTTCCCCCCTCAGCTCGTCGTTCGCGCCTCAACCGACTTGGAAACCTGACGAGTTGGTCACGTCGGTCGTTCAGCGGCCACATGCGGGGACAGTGGCCGCATGGTGTGATCCCGGCAGCCTGCCCCGCCCCACCTACCGGCTCCCCGCCAGTCGGAACCCCTCGGGCGTACGGCGGTAGAACACCGATCGGCCGGACCGGGCGCGCGCGACGAGGCCGGCCCGGTGCAGTACGCCGAGGTGGTACGAAACCGTGGCGGGGATGAGGAACTGACGTGCCGCCAGCTGTGCTGCGGACGCCGGTTGCGCCAGATCGGCGAGCAGCCCCGCGCGAGTGGGACCGAGCAGCTGGGCCATCTCGGCGCAGGGCGCTGCTGGGGCGATGGCCTTGTCGAGCATCAGGGGCCGGGCTTCGCCGCGCGTTGCGTCCACGGCAACGCCCTTCCGAGGTGCGACAAGTGACGGCACGACGACCACCAGGGGCACGGACAGCGCGATCCGGAACCGGCTCTCGACGCGCAGGGTGCCGTCGACCCACCGGATGCCGGAATGCAGGAAGTTGAAGAGCCTGGCCGCTCCGTGCCGGGCCAGCACGCCGGCGCATCGGTCGACATCCGCGTCGAGGGCGGCCTTGGCGGCCTCCCAGTGCGGGGCGAAGGCCAGCTCCCAATAGCCCCGCACTTCGCCGGCCGCCTGCCGGGCCACGTGCGCACCACCCCGCGCCATGGCCCGCTGCACCCCCGCCGGCAGCTCGGAACCCGCGAGGCCGTTTCGCGGCCGTCCGTCGCGCAACGCCTGCAGCTCGCTCAGGACACGTTCGGGCGGGGTGCACCGGACCTGCTCCAGCTCCTCCTCGACGGTGGGCGAAGGCCCGGAGGGGGGACTTTCGAAACACGCCCTAGTACTTGCTGATCTCCCAGAAGCGGAAGACGGTCGAGGCGTCCAGGGTCCACTCCAGGCCGGAGATGGTGTCGTACGCCACCGCATACTGCTTGCCCTGCCACAGCGGCAGGATCGGCAGGTCCTCGGCCACGTGGTCCTGGAGCTCGTTGAAGGCCCTCTCGGTGGTGCCCCGTTCGGCTCGGGAGGCGGCGTCGGGGATGATCCGGCCGGTGATGTCGTCGTTCACGTAGCCGTTCTGCAGGACGTTGTCCTTGCCGAAGAACGGCTGGGTGAAGTTGTCCGGGTCGGGGTAGTCCGGGACCCAGCCCTTCACGTAGACGCCGAGCTTGCCGCCCGCTATCTGCTTCTCGTACTGGTCGAAGGGCAGGGACTTGACGTCCGCGTCGAACAGTCCGCTCGCATTGAGCTGCTGGGCGATCGCGCGGAACTCGTCGTCGGTGGCGGGGCCGTAGCGGCTCGGCGTGGACCACAGCGTGAGCTTCACCTTGTCGGTGATGCCCGCGCTGCGCAGCGCCTGTTCGGCCTTGGCAGGCTGGCTGTCGCCGTACTTGTCGAAGAACGCGGTGCTGTGGGCCGTGATGCCGGCCGGGACGATCGAGTACAGCGGGGTGGCCGTCGAGTGGTAGACCTGACTGACGAGGGCGTCACGATTCACCAGGTACGCGATGGCCTTGCGCACGGGAAGCTGTCGGACCACCGGGTCCTTCATGTTGAAGACCAGATGCTGCACCTCGGCGCTGGTGCCTTCGACGACGTCGATGCCCTTGTCGGCCGCGGCGGTGGATTCCTCCAGCCGGGAGATGTCCCGCGCGGTCAGACCACGGTAGGCGACATCGATGTCGCCTTTCTGCAGTGCGGACGCCAGTTTCTTCTGATCGCCCCGGAAGAAGTCGAGGGTGATGCCCGAGTTCTTCACCCGTGCTGTGCCCCGGTAACTGGAGTTGACCGAGAAGACGGCCTTCGACTTGTCGAGGGACTTCAGCTTGTAGGGACCCGACCCGACGGCCTTTCCGTCCTTGCGCAGGCTGTTCATCGGGTACTCGCGGTGGTTCACGATGGAGCCGGCACCCGAAGCGATCTTGCTGGGGAAGGTGGCATCGGGAACGTTGAGCTGAAAGACGACCGTTCGCGCGTCCGGAGTGGTGATCTTCGCGATCGTGGAGAGCAGCGGCGCGGGGCCGCCGGGGTCGTTGATCCTGATCGCCCGCTCGAAGGAGTACTTGACGTCCTCGGAGGTCAGGCTGTCACCGTTGCTGAAGGTCAGGCCATCGCGGAGAGTGCATCGGTAGGTCCTGCTTCCGTCCGAGAACGAGCAGGACTTCGCTGCTTCCGGCTGAGGGGTCGATGCCCCGCGGGGAAAGCTGAGAAGGGACTGGAAGACATTGTTGAACAGCAGCCAGGAACCCGGGTCGTAGCCCGAGGCCGGATCCGCGGCCAGAACGTCGTCCGACATGCCCACGACGATCGAGCCGCCGGACTCGGCGGCGTCTCCTCCGGACTGGAAGTCGCAGCCGCCCAGCAGGGCCATCGCAAGGCCGGCCCCGATGGGAGTGCTCGTCCATCGTTTGCGTATGTTCACAGAACTGCCTCGTGCTCTCTATCGGCCGCGCGAGGGATCCTGCGCGGCCGGGATTGATCGGGAACCCGGTTGCGGATCTGGTCGGCCCGTTCGGGGATGGTGTGGCCGCTGCCCCGTCGCCTTACCCCGGTCCGGATGGGCCGGGAGCCTCAGCCCTTGTCGTCCGGGGCTCGGCCAGGCCGGACCCGCCGCTGTCCCGGGCCGGTGCCGAGGCACCCGGAACTCCTCCATCTCGGCAGTGAACCGGGTGCAGTCGTTGCTGTGTCGTCCGCGGTCCCCCTCCAGACGCGGGGATGCTCCGCGCACCCGGACCAGGGAGGCGAGCATCTTGTCGCCTGATCATAAAGGTGGGGTGGCAGCCGCCTCCTTATGCCCCGGGTATATGCCCGGCAGTTGGTGGCGGCCCGGCCGCCCACCGGTGTCTTCGGCTCGAACACGTGCCGTCCACCGCTCTGCACGCTCGCCCGCCGGGGCCGGTCACGTTGCCCGGGACGGGAGTTCGGGAGCCACGGCCAACGGCACGGTGCCGCGACGCTCATGCTCGCCGCCGTCATCGATGTGAAGATCGTGTCGGACACGCTCGTGCACAGCGACACCCGCATCACCCGGGACATCCACCCAGAGGGTCCTCCCCCACGTCTGGAAGACCGCGGCCGAGGTCACCGCCAAGCTGGTCCCACTCCAGCGGAAGGCCGAGGCGGAGGATGCCGCCCGCGAGACGGAGAAGGCTCGGAAGAAGGCCCAGCGCGCCAAAAAAGCCGAGGCCGCAGCCAAGAAAAAGGCGAAGCGGAAGAAGTCCGGGAAGTAGGGCCAAGAGACCCTCCGCTCACGCATGCCCTCCCACGGCACTCCAGCTGCGCGTCCCGCCGTGCCCCGAGCAACACAAAACCCCAGGCCAGCTGGCATCTGACCTGGGGTTTCCCTGAGCCCCCTGTCGGATTCGAACCGACGACCTACGCATTACAAGTTGTCCGATCTAAGGGCTGTCCACCGTCGATCGCCGCGTCGCCCACTCAGCTGGTCAAGGGGCGATTCCTACCGTCACGGACGGTGGCGGACCGCACCGGATCGGTCGGCTATCGAGACCACAACTGAGACCGGCGCCTGAAGTACGACCTACAGGACAAGGTTCGGTTCGCTGCTGCCGTAGGTCGCACCCTCGGGCCGTATCACGACGCATCCCTGGCTCTCGGCGAGGTTGAGCAGGTCCATGCGGGGCCGAGAAGGCAGAAGGATGGCACGGGTGGTGTGGACCACGAACCTGCTGCAGTCAGCGAGCTGGCCGATGGCCATGCGGACGTTCTCGCGGGTGACGCTGCCCTTGACCTCGGCGAGAAGCCCTGGCTGGTTGGAGTAGAGGTCAGTGAACAAGGGGCGACTCTCACCGGGCGGCAGCATCCTGTGCCGGCAGTCGGGCTTTCATGATGCAATAACCGACACCTCCACCCCAAAGTTAGCGAAGTAGGCATAGTCCACTGATTACCTCATGCCGGGCTTTTCACCCAATTGACGAGCCGGGCCCACCAGTCACCCCTCGATCGCCTTGGTGAACTCTCCGGGCGCCGAGGAACCTGTGCGTGCCGCGGCGACTCGCCCCGCCGGGCCGGCACCGATTCCGATCGAGTCGTCGCCCCCACCGCGCGCACACTCCCGCGCTCCGCAGACTCACACATGCACCGCTGAGCCGTCGGCACACCCATGAGTACTTGGTCCACATGTCTCCCGCAGCCCTCATAGGTCATCTTCCGGCACGACCGACAGACAGCACGCTGGCACATAATTCTTCTCCATTAGCTCTTCATTTGAGATCCACGGTATTCACGCCACCATCACAAGGGGCTCCATTATTTTCACCCTCTCCACAAACAGTCGACTTGCACCAGCACGGGCCGCGGCCATCGGGTCGAATAGTGATCCAAGTGACCTCATTACGGGTTGCAAATATCCGGACATGAGGGGTAGGCGCTACATATCCGTCGCGCGGAATATCTCACCAAGTAGTGTCAAGTGGTTCGATTGAAAAATACCCTGAATTTGCTCGGGACATCGAAACAGTGATTGCATCACGCCCGGTCGGCGGAATGGAGGCGCAGAGCCTTATTGTCACTGCCCGTCACCGCGTTGCTTTGCAGATCGTCGACCGAGCGCGGCGAGGGCAAGAATCGAGAACGGCAACCGCTCTCCCCGAACGGGTGGTGTGCGCCGATCAGGAGGGAGCAACGTGAGTTGCTCACACGCCGCAGGATGCCCCCTTTTCCCCCTACTCAGGGCGAGCTTGCAAGGTTGGCGCGAACACTACTGCGACAGCGACGATCGGTGGCTCGACTGTGCGCGCTACCAGGTGTCACTCACCGGCGAGCGCGTGCCAATCGGCTTGCTGCCCAATGGAGCCCGCGCGCGACACCTCGAAGACGTCGCCGAGGCGGACCGGTCCGGCGCCGCCAATCCAGGGGAGGTGCCCCGGCAGGCCTCGCAACCACGGCCCGATCCGTGGCCACCGGAGGCCGCGCCCTGGTCCCAGCCGGCACCGGCACACCCATATGAGCAGTCAGAACCCGGAACCGTGACACCGGGGGCCACGGCCCACTTCGGGGCGACATCTCCGCCAGCACCTGTCTGGCATCACCAACCGTCACCGCCCCCACAGATTCCCCAGCCTCATACCCGCCCCTCTCAACACGCGCGGCAAGCGCCCAGCTCGAAGCGCGGCTGGTGGGCTCGATTCTCCGAATGGATGGGAGGCCCCGCATGAGTAGCTACTGGCCCTGGTGGGCCGGCGCTGCCGGGCTCGCTCTGGTCACGATCAACTACACCCTCACCACAGATCGCTCTTTTGGGGTGTCGTCCGCGTGGGATCGCGTGTTGCACTGGCGCAGGGAACGCCGCCTCGAGCGGATGGACGAGGAGTTCACCGACGATCGTGCTCTTGTTGACGCTCTCGCCGCAGCTACAGCGGAGCACTTCGGCACCGGCCCGGGCGCGTCTACCGTGCCGCCAGTTCCGTACGGGGAGTCAGAGCCGCTCGAAACGGACGTCGAACCGGCGGTGAGTGAGAACACCCCGGTCACAGGCCCGGCCCCGCTGGTCACCCAGGCCGCCCTGCTGATATCGATCTTCCTCGGCGGATTGATCGCCGCGGTCACCTCCGGGCGGTTCCACCTCCGCTACGACATGGGCCCGGGTTTCCGGAACCTGGTCACCGCCAATCCGACCGCCATGATCGCCGTGCTGTTCGTGGGAGGCGTGCTGGTCGGCTTTGGCACTCGGCTGGCCGGTGGGTGCAGCTCCGGCCACGGACTCAACGGCTGCGGCCGCCTGCGGCCGGTCAGCCTCGTCGCGACCGGCGTGTTCTTCGGCACCGCCGTCGCGGTGTCGTTCCTCCTGTGGAAGGTGATCTGATGCGTACCCGGGGCGCGATTCTGCTGGCCAGCATCATCACCGGGCTGGCCCTCGGTTATACCGTCACCAACATCGGCTTCGGCGACTACGCCGAGCTGAACCGCATGTTCACCTTCCAGGACCTGCGCATGCTCCTCTCCTTCGCCGGCGCCGTGGTGATCATCGTGTGCGCATTCGCTCTGCTGCGGGTCCGCCGCACCCCAGGGCGCATCCACGCCGGCGTGATCCCCGGCGCGGTGCTGTTCGGTACGGGCTGGGCGATCTCGGGTGGGTGCCCTGCAATCCCGATCATCCAGGTCGCCAGCGGATACCTGCCTGCCCTGGTCACCATCGTCGGCGTCGTCGTCGGTATCCGGCTGTGCCGCTGGGCCAACGCCCGGTACTTCCACCTCAACCGCGGCTCCTGCGGGCTGTAACCAAGGACGCCCCGCCACACGTCCCGCCGAGGAAGAGGCCCTCGGCCGGAGCCTATGCGGCTGGTTAAGGGCTGTCCCGTAATCGGGCGGCTCGCGCGGCAGTGAGCAATCTTGGGTGCCAGCAATCGAGCAGCGTCTGCAGCCATCTGACCCGTAGGCGGGTGCGAAGTCACAGCACTCAAGCGGAGTTGAGGCTACGGTGCTGTTGATCTCGGGCCACCTGTGCGCCCATGTTGCTCGGTGTCCGTGCACGTTGATGTCAGCGGTTGAGGGGAGCTGTGGGAGGAACACCACGTGGTGTTCTCACGGCCGGACGGACGCCCCCTCGACCCACGGCAGGACTACGAGGAATTCAAGGAGCTGCTCGCTGAGGCAGGGATCGACGACCGCCGCCTGTACGACGGGAGCCGCCACACGGCCGGCACGATCCTGAACGAGCTGGGCGTCGACATGCCCACCATCATGGAGATCTTGCGGCATGCCCAGATCAGCCAGACCCGCCGTTACGTGAAGGGCAGATCACACCTGTCGAAGGACGCGATGCGGCGTATGGGCGAGTTCTCGTCCCCGCTCCCCCGGTCCGCGATCCGGGCCCCACTGAGACCAGAACTGAGACCGCCGACACCCGCGCGGCCCGCTCGCGTCGCCGTCGCCGTCGCCGCATCCGCTGAACGTGAAAACCCCAGGTCACGAGCTGTGTGACCTGGGGTTCTTCCGAGCCCCCTGTCGGATTCGAACCGACGACCTACGCATTACAAGTGCGTTGCTCTGGCCAGCTGAGCTAAGGAGGCAACGCGCACATCAAAGCCGCGCGCAAGCTCCCTCACTCTACACAGCGGCCCACCTCCTGATCCACGAAGTTCTTCCGCACCCGCGGCCACTCGATCATCGGCCGTCGCCCGACATGCTTGTGGAGCCCCTGCGGGAACGGCCCGGTGTGCCCCTCAGGGTTGCGCAGGTCGGCGGCGGGCGTTGAAACAGTGAGCGCTGCGTGCACGGCGGGCCAAAAACTCCGTGGCTCCGCCCACGTGCACGAAACCGGAGGCGCGTTGTTCCACCCGCCACGTCCCGATGCGAGATATCCGCCCCCTCGAACTACTGACAGATCCGAAAACGCCAGGTAGCGTCGCGGCAGGTTCACCCAGGTGGACCAGACCACTCCCTTAATCGGATCGTCCGGCACGTTCCTGCCGGTGGAGGAGAAGATTCAGCATGGCCAGTGTCACGTTCGACAAGGCGTCCCGCGTCTACCCCGGCTCCACCAAGCCCGCCGTGGACCAGCTCGAGATCGACATCGCGGACGGTGAGTTCCTCGTCCTCGTCGGCCCTTCCGGTTGCGGCAAGTCGACCTCCCTGCGCATGCTCGCGGGTCTCGAGGACGTGAACGGCGGCGCGATCCGCATCGGCGACCGCGATGTCACGCACCTCCCGCCGAAGGACCGGGACATCGCCATGGTGTTCCAGAACTACGCGCTCTACCCGCACATGACCGTCGCGGACAACATGGGCTTCGCGCTCAAGATCGCCGGTGTCAACAAGTCCGAGATCCGGACGAAGGTCGAAGAGGCCGCCAAGATGCTGGACCTCACCGAGTACCTGGACCGCAAGCCGAAGGCGCTCTCCGGTGGTCAGCGTCAGCGTGTCGCGATGGGCCGCGCCATCGTGCGTGAGCCGCAGGTCTTCCTGATGGACGAGCCGCTGTCGAACCTCGACGCCAAGCTCCGTGTCTCCACCCGTACGCAGATCGCGTCGCTCCAGCGCCGCCTCGGCATCACGACCGTGTACGTCACGCACGACCAGGTCGAGGCCCTCACCATGGGCGACCGCGTCGCGGTCCTCAAGGACGGTCTGCTGCAGCAGGTCGACTCGCCGCGCAACATGTACGACCGCCCGGCCAACCTCTTCGTCGCCGGCTTCATCGGCTCCCCGGCCATGAACCTGGTCGAGGTCCCGATCACCGACGGTGGCGTGAAGTTCGGCAACAGCGTCGTCCCGGTCTCCCGCGAGGCACTCACCGCCGCCGCGGACAAGGGCGACACCACGGTCACGGTCGGCATCCGCCCGGAGCACTTCGACATCGTCGAGCACGGTGGCGCCGCCGCCAAGTCGCTCTCCAAGGACAGCGCCGACGCCCCGGCCGGTCTGGCCGTCTCGGTCAACGTCGTCGAGGAGCTCGGCGCCGACGGTTTCGTCTACGGCTCCGCGCGTGTCGGCGGTGCGGACAAGGACCTGGTCGTCCGCGTCGGCGGCCGCGCCGTGCCGGAGAAGGGCACCACGCTGCACGTCGTGCCGCGCCCGGACGAGCTGCACGTCTTCTCGACCTCGACGGGTGCGCGTCTCACCGACTGACGTCACACACGCCGCACGACGGCCTCGCACCCCTCGTGGTGCGGGGCCGTCCGCGTACCGAAGCGCGTGTGCGGGTTTAAGCCCGGACGTCCGGCATCTTCGACAAATACCCTGGTACTTCGGTCATTTCACCAGCGGCTGTCAACGCGGGATTCGAAAAGCATCCTCGAACCATCCCCCGCGAGGGTGACGCAATGTCGCCACATCATCACCGACCGCTACGCTCGCTGCGTGACCCACACCGCGCGCCGCATCGGCCGAACTCTCGCCCTCGTCCTGCCCGTCGTCATGGTCCTGTCCGGGACTCTCGCGGTCACCCGTGTGCCGTGGGCAGCGCACAACTCCGAGTCGCAGGTCCTCACCGCGTCGGCTCGGACCGTTTCGAAGCACGCCACGTCGCGCACCCCGCAGGACATCCTGCGCGACCGGCTTCTCATGGAGCTTCAGGAGAAGGACCCGGGCTTCGCGTTGACGAACCTCCAGCGCGCCGTCGAGGGACGCCCCTCGCTCGCCCGGCACTGCATGTCGATCGCCAGGGAGCTGGGCCGCGCCGCGGTCGAGCAGTACGGTCCGACGCGGGCGCACCGGTTCTCCCGCCCGGTCTGCGACACGTCGTTCGCCTCGGGTGTCGCGCAGTTCAGCTGACCGGCCCGGTCCGGGCACGGCCTATCGTGCCCGGCATGCATACGTATCCGACGCAGGCCGTGATCCTGGCAGGTGGCCAGGGATCGCGGCTGCGCCCGTACACCGATGACCGCCCCAAGCCGATGATCGAGATCCCGGGCACCGGGACCCCGATCATCGGCCATCAGCTTTCCTGGCTGGCCGCCGAGGGCGTGACCGATGTCGTCGTCTCATGCGGTCATCTGGCCGAGGTGCTCCAGGAGTGGCTCGCCGAGGCCGTCCTGCCGCTCCGGGTGACCACCGTGGTGGAGTCGGAGCCGCTGGGCCGCGGCGGCGGCCTGAGGTACGCCGCCGCCCGGCTGCCGGATCCGTCGGAGCCCTGGTACGCCACCAACGGCGACATCTGGACCCGTTTCTCGCTGCGGGAGATGGCCGCGTTCCATGCGGAGCGCGATGCGACCGCCACGCTGGCTCTGGCCCGTCCCCGTATCCCGTGGGGTGCCGTGGAGACGGACGCGTTCGGGCACATCACCGACTTCATCGAGTCGCCGCCGTCCCCGTATCTGATCAACGCGGGTGTGTACGTCTTCTCCCCGGCGTTCACGGCGCTGCTGCCGGAACGCGGCGACCATGAGCGGACGACGTTCCCCCGGCTGGCCCGCGAGCGGCGGCTGGCCGGATACCCGCTGCCGCACGGCGCGTACTGGCGGGCCATCGACACGGCGAAGGACCTGGCGGAGGCGGCGAGAGAACTGGACGGCCGGTAGCGCCGCTGGAGGGACGGCAGAGGGGCGGGGACCCGAGGTGCGGTGGCCCCCCCACCCCCCGGGGGGGCGGCCGGGCCCGCCCCCCCCCCGCCAGGGATTACGGGACAGCCTTCAGGCCCCGGGACCGGTCCGCCCGGGATTCAACGACAGGCACGGAGCAGCGCCACCGGTCGTTCGGCGA